>NZ_JARAMH010000004.1:0-341918 GCF_029524215.1 Kocuria oceani
CGTGAATGAACCTGATTCCCCAAGGCGAATCAGGTGGGATCAGGCTAGGGACGGCACATTCATGTGCACAAGCGAAATTCACAAAGTTAAGAATTGCCGCTGCGAAGACCGAGAAAGAGGGCAGTGAGGCACGTGAGGTCACCCGGACCGGGCGCTTCCGTCCCGGCGGGCCGGCGCGGACGTGCGGCGGTGGCCGGAGCCGATCGTGCACGTTCCGAGCGACGCCGCAGGTCGGAATGGCCTTCCGTGCTGGGGCGGGTCCTGGACGGAAGGGACCGGCCGGTGCCGCCGGTCTCCTGGCGACAGTCCTGGGGTGCCGTCGGAGCCGGTGCGTGCCGGTGGCATTTCGCCGGGCGGATTACCTGTCGCACGGAACGTGCTGCCGCATTCCGTCAATAACGAGTGCAAATTCAGGAATTCGCAAAGAAAAGTGAATTCCCGGCGGGTGGAATGCCGAACCTCCGGCTCGAAATGCACGAGAGCCCCCTTCGGCGGTGGTGCCGAGGGGGGCTCTCGTGGATGGTGCGCCCGAAGGGATTCGAACCCCCAACCTTCTGATCCGTAGTCAGATGCTCTATCCGTTGAGCTACAGGCGCATCGGCTTCCCGGCGTCACCGCCGTCCAAGCCGGGTACAACTCTACATGCGGGCCGCAGGAGCGCAAAATCGCCGGCCGTCCCGGCCCCCGGGCCGCCGCGCGCGTAACCCTGCTGGGGCGGTCCCCGCCCGGGCGATAGGATGAGCCCACATCACAGTAGAGACCGGCCGCCCATCTCCCTGCCGCTCACTGTGGGCCCGGCGCGACCGGGTCGTGTGTTCGACGGCGAGCACCACCACGAGAGCCCCGGGCGGTCGGCTGACGGCCTCAACGAGGAGACATGTCAATGGCTGACAACCCCACTGCAACGACGGAGACCACCGGGCTGAACGAGGCTGTGACGAGCGCGCTGGAGAACGCGCCCACCACCCACGCGCACCTTCTCGACTGGGTGCGCGAGACGGCGGAGCTGACCCAGCCGGACGGCATCCACTGGGTCGACGGCTCGGAGGAGGAGTGGAAGCGGCTCACCGACGAGCTGGTGGACGCCGGCACCTTCGTGCGCCTGGACGAGCAGAAGTTCCCCAACTCCTTCGCGGCCTTCTCCGACCCGGACGACGTCGCCCGCGTCGAGGAGCGCACCTTCATCTGCACCAAGACCGAGAAGGGCGCGGGTCCCACCAACAACTGGGAGGACCCGGAGGTGATGAAGGCGGCGCTGCGCAAGCGCTTCCGCGGCGCCATGCGCGGGCGGACCATGTACGTCATCCCCTTCGTCATGGGCCACCTCGACGCCGCCCGGCCCAGCTACGGCGTGGAGATCACCGACTCCGCGTACGTGGTGTGCTCGATGCGCATCATGGCGACCATCGGCACTCCCGTGCTCGAGAAGCTGACCGCGCAGAACGGCTTCTTCGTCGAGTGCCTGCACTCCCTGGGCGCTCCGCTGGCCGCGGGCGAGGAGGACGTGCCCTGGCCCTGCAACCCGGCCAAGTACATCGTGCACTTCCCCGAGGACCGGTCCATCTGGTCCTTCGGCTCCGGCTACGGGGGCAACGCCCTGCTGGGCAAGAAGTGCTACGCCCTGCGGATCGCCTCGGCCATCGCCCACGACGAGGGCTGGCTGGCCGAGCACATGCTCATCCTCAAGGTCACGAACCCGCAGGGGGAGAGCCGCTTCATCTCCGCGGCGTTCCCCTCCGCGTGCGGCAAGACCAACTTCGCGATGCTCGAGCCCACGATCGAGGGCTGGAAGGCGGAGATGGTCGGCGACGACATCGCCTGGATCCGCTTCGGCAAGGACGGTCAGGCCCGCGTGACCAACCCGGAGGCCGGCCTCTTCGGGGTGGCCCCGGGCACCGGGTGGCCCACGAACCCCAACGCGATGCGCGCCATCGCCCGGGGCAACACGATCTTCACGAACGTGGCGCTCACCGACGACGGCGGCGTCTGGTGGGAGGGCATGACCGAGGAGGTCCCCGAGCACCTGACCGACTGGAAGGGCCGCGAGTGGACCCCGGAGTCCGGCCGTCCGGCCGCGCACCCGAACTCCCGGTTCTGCACCCCGATCAAGCAGGTCGACATCCTGGCCCCCGAGTACGACGACCCCGAGGGCGTGCCGCTGTCCGCGATCGTCTTCGGCGGGCGCCGCAAGACCACGGTGCCGCTGGTCTCGCAGTCCTTCGGCTGGGAGCACGGCGTCTTCCAGGGCGCCACGCTGTCCTCGGAGACCACGGCCGCCGCCAAGGGCGCCGTGGGCGTGGTGCGCCGGGACCCGATGGCCATGCTTCCCTTCATCGGCTACAACGCCAACGACTACCTCGCCCACTGGGTCGAGATCGGCGAGCGCGTGGGCGAGGAGAACATGCCGAAGGTCTTCTACGTCAACTGGTTCCGCCGCACCCCGACCGGCGGGTTCGCCTGGCCGGGCTTCGGCGAGAACTCCCGGGTGGTCAAGTGGATCGCGGAGCGCCTCGACGGCACCGCCGGCGGGCAGGACACCCCGATCGGGACCGTGCCCACCCCGGAGGACCTGGACCTGACCGGTCTGGAGCTGGCCCCCGAGGACCTCGAGGCCGCCCTGAAGGTGGACCCCGAGGAGTGGCAGGCGGAGCTGCCCAGCATCGACGAGTGGTTCCACCGGCTGGGCCACGTGCCCGAGTCGATCCTGGAGCAGCGCGCGGGCCTGGAGGACCGTCTGCACCAGGCCTGAGCCGGTGGCCCGGGCGGCGCGGCCCGGGCTCTCGCACCCACGGAGGGGTCCCCGCACCGGGGGCCCCTCCTCCGTGCGTGGGAGAATGGGGGAGCTCCCGCGGACGGCCGGGAGCGCCGGGATCCGGGAAGGACCCGCCATGAGGAACGGGAGGGGCCGGTCGTGCGGCTGACAGCATTCTCCGACATCGCCCTGCGGGTCCTGCTGCTGACCGGGGGCGCCCCCGAGGGGGAGAGGCTCACCACCCGTGCCATCGCCGAGGGGGTCGGCGCGCCCTACCACCACGTGACCAAGACGGTCGGCCGGCTGAGCGGGCTCGGTCTGCTCGCCTCGAGCCGCGGTCGCACCGGCGGGGTGTCCATCACCTCCGCGGGGCTGGACACCGGCGTGGGCACCCTGCTGCGCGAGCTCGAGGCCGGTTCGGCGATGGTCGCGTGCGAGGCCCCGGACGGGCACTGCCCCCTGGACCACGAGTGCCGGCTGCGCCGGGCGCTCGCGGACGCCCGGGAGGCCTTCTACCGGGCGCTCGACGACGTGCGGGTGCGCGACCTCGTGAGCGAGCGGCAGGTGGGGCCGGTGCTCCTGTCCATCGGGATGCGGCCCCCGGGAGAGCCGGAGGGCCGGCCGGCGGTCCCGGCGGCACCGATTCCTTAATAAAGCATCTCAAATGCTACTTTCAGGGTGTCAGATACCGGCACCCAGGAGGCAACGATGCTGTCCGAGAAGTCCCGCCCCGTCATCGAGCAGACCATCGGCGTGGTCGCCGAGCGGATCCCGTTCATCACCCCCGAGTTCTACCGCTCCATGTTCGCGGCGCGCCCGGATCTGCTCGACGGCATGTTCAGCCGGGCGAACCAGGAGAACGGGAGCCAGCCGCAGGCGCTCGCGGGCTCCATCGCGATGTTCGCGTCCTGGCTGCTGTCCCACCCGGAGGGCTACCCGGACGAGCTGCTCTCCCGCGTGGCGCACAAGCACGCGTCCCTGGGCGTGCTCCCGGAGCACTACCCGGTCGTCCACGAGCACCTGTTCGGTGCGATCGCCCGGGACCTCGGCGACGCGGCGACCCCCGAGGTGGTCGCCGCCTGGGACGAGGTGTACTGGCTGATGGCCGACGCCATGATCAGGATCGAGGAGGGGCTGTACGGGTCCCGGGCCAACGACGTCGTCGTCGCCCCGTTCCGGGTCGCCGCGAAGGAGCAGGCCGGGGTCGGCACCGTCGCCCTCACCCTCGAGCCGGCCGACGGCACCCCCATGACCCCCGCCGTGGCCGGGCAGTACGTGACCGTGCAGGTGCGGATGCCCGACGGCGTGCACCAGCCGCGCCAGTTCACCCTGGTGCCCGGGCCCGAGGGGACCCGCCGGATCGCCGTCCGCCTCGACGAGCGCGGTGAGGTCACCCCCGTGCTGCACCACGACGTCCGGGTGGGCGACGTCCTGCAGGTCTCCAACCCCTACGGCGACGTGGTGCTGCCGGAGGGGGACCGGCCGCTCGTGCTGGTCTCCGCCGGCATCGGGGTCACGCCCATGCTGGCGTTCCTGGACCGGCTCGTCCGCCAGGAGTCGCGGCGCGAGGTCCTGGTGCTGCACGCCGACCGCTCGGCCGCGACGTGGCCCCTGCGCGAGCTGCACGAGCTGCTCGTGGCCGAGCTGCCCGGTGCGCGCCTGGAGACCTGGATGGAGACCCCCGGCGAGGGCGACCACGACGGGTTCATGGACCTGACCGGAGTGCGGCTCCCCTCCGGTGCCCAGGTGGTGCTGTGCGGTCCGCTGCCGTTCATGCGGGCGGCCCGTTCCGCCGCGGTCGCCCAGGGCGTGCCCGGGCGCAGCATCGCCTACGAGATCCTCGGCCCGGACCAGTGGATGCTGCACGACGACGCCCGCGAGGCCGCCGTCGCCTGAGCCGCCCCGGCAGCACGGAGCCCCGCGGGACGGGCTGTCCCGCGGGGCTCCGTGCTGCCGGCCCCGGAAGGCCTGCGGGTCCCGCCGCGCTCAGGAGCGCACGAGCCCCAGCACCCGGTCGCGGACCCGCTCCATGGTCTCGACGTCCTTCGCCTCGACGTTGAGGCGCAGGAACGGTTCCGTGTTGGAGGGCCGCAGGTTGAACCACCAGCCCTCGTCCGGGCAGCTGAGCGTCGTCCCGTCCAGGGTCTCCACCACCACGTCCCGGTCCGCGAGAGCGTCCACGACGCGGCGGACGGCGCCCGCCTTGTCCTCGACCGTGGAGTTGACCTCCCCCGAGGCCGCGTACGGGTCGTACTGGTGCATCAGCTCGCTCAGCGGGCGCTCCTGCTCGCCCAGCGCCGCCAGCAGGTGCATCGCGGCGAGCATCCCGGTGTCCGCGTTGAAGAAGTCGCGGAAGTAGTAGTGGGCGGAGTGCTCGCCGCCGAACACCGCGGACTCCTGCGCCATCACGGCCTTGATGAACGAGTGGCCCACCCGGGTGCGCACCGGCCGGCCGCCGCGGGCGGTGACCAGCTCGGGGACGGCCCGGGAGGTGATGAGGTTGTGGATGATCACCGGCGTCTCGACGCCCTCCGCCCGGGCCCGCTCGATCTCCCGCTCGGCCACGAGCGCGGTGACGGCGGACGGGGAGACCGTCCCGCCCCGCTCGTCGACCACGAAGCAGCGGTCGGCGTCGCCGTCGAAGGCGATGCCCAGGTCCGCCCCGTGCTCCTGCACGGCGCGCTGGAGGTCCACGAGGTTCTCCGGCTCCAGCGGGTTGGCGGGGTGGTTGGGGAACGTGCCGTCCAGCTCGAAGTACAGGGGCACGATCTCCAGGGGAAGGGCCGGCAGGACCGCGTCGCCCAGCACGGCGGGAGTGGTCAGTCCGGCCATGCCGTTGCCGGCGTCGACCACCACCTTGAGCGGGCGCGTCCCGGAGAGGTCCACCAGGGAGCGCAGGTACTCCGCGTAGCCGGTCAGGACGTCCCGCTCGGTCACGGTGCCCGGAGCCGGGGCGGCCGGGATCGCGCCCTCGTCGAGGTAGCGCTGCGCCAGGTCGCGGATGTCGTAGAGCCCGGTCTCGGAGGAGACCGGCACGGCCCCGGCCTTCGACATCTTCATGCCGTTGTACGCGGCGGGGTTGTGGCTCGCCGTGAAGGTCACCCCGGCGGCGTCGAGGGTGCCGGAGGCGTAGTACAGCTCGTCGGTGGAGATCAGCCCGATCATCAGCACGTCCGCGCCACGGCGGACGGCGCCCTCGGCGAAGGCGTCCATGAACTCCGGGGAGGAGGGGCGCATGTCCCCTCCGACCAGGACCGTTCGGCCGGCGAGGTCCAGGACGTCCACGAACGCGGCGCCGGTGGCCCGGACGGTCTCCGCGGTGATGGACTCGCCCACGATGCCGCGGACGTCGTAGGCCTTGAACGAAGCTGAGAGATCGATAGTCACAAGCGCCGATCTTAGGCCACGACCGTCCCGGGTCGCCGCCGGACCGGCGGGTGGTCTGTGATTGGATGACGGGCATGGGTGAGATCCTCCGCATGCGCAATCCGGTCCAGCACTATGCCTGGGGCTCGCGCGAGGTGCTGGCCCGGCTCCGGGGCGAGCCCGTGCCGAGCCCCGAGCCCGAGGCCGAGCTGTGGGTGGGAGCGCACCCCTCCGCCCCGTCGGTGGTCCTGCTCGACGGCCGCGAGCGGCCGCTGGACCAGCTCGTGCAGGAGGACCCCGAGGGCTTCCTGCCCGCGGCGGCGCGCGGCGGCGAACTGCCCTACCTGCTGAAGATCCTGGCCATCGACGCCCCCCTGTCCATCCAGGTCCATCCCTCCCCGGAGCAGGCGGAGGAGGGCTACGAGCGCGAGCAGCGGGCGGGGATCCCCCGGGACGACCCGCGGCGCAACTACAAGGACCGCTCGGCCAAGCCCGAGACCGTGGTGGCGCTCACGGAGGTGGAGCTGCTCACCGGGGTGCAGCCGGCGGAGCGGCTGCGGGCCACGGCCGACCGGCTCGGCCTGGCCTGGCTGCGCGCGGCCGCCGACGGCGAGCGTCCCGTGCTGCCCCGGGTGCTCGCCCTCGACGACGACGCCGCCGCGGACGCCGTGGCGGAGACCGTCGCCGCGGCCCGCGCCGCCGGCCCGCAGGACCCGGCGGCCGCGCTGGTCCGGTACGTGCACGACCGCCACCCGGACGACCGCGGCCTGCTGGTGGCCGTGTGCATGCGGCACGTGCGCCTGGCCCCCGGCCAGGCCCTGCACACCCCGGCGGGACAGGTCCACGCCTACCTCTGCGGAACGGCCGTCGAGGTGATGAGCTCCTCGGACAACGTCCTGCGGGCGGGTCTGACCGGCAAGCACGTGGACGTGCCGGAGCTGCTGGCGGTGCTGGCCGAGGTGCAGTCCGACCCCGAGGTGGTGGAGCCCCCGGCCGACGAGCACGGCGCGCGCGTCTACCCGCTGTGGGACGAGCGGCTGTCCCTGGTCGCCCACGAGCTCGTGCCGGGCCGCGCCGTGCCGTTCGAGCTGCGCGGGACCGCCGTGCTCCTGGCCGTCGGGGACCGCGCGGTGGTGCGCACCCCGGAGGCCGAGTGGACGCTGGGCGGCGGGGAGTCGCTGCTCCACCGGGGCGCCCCGACGGCCGTGGAGCTGTCCGGGGACGCCCGGGTCTTCACCGTCTCCTGCGGCTGAGGCCGGTCCCCGTCCGGGGTCACTAGACTGGGCCCACCGGCCCCGGAGCGCCCGGTGCCTGTTCTCCCCGGGAGACCCGCCATGAGCACCACCCCGTCCGACGGTCTGCGCGGCACCACCGCGCCGTGCCCGCGCTGCGGCGCCACGGGCTTCGAGCTCGTCTACGTCCAGATCATGCCCGACGACTGGGACACCGCGCGCGACGTCGAACTGGCGTCCCCGTCGATGATGCTGCCCGACGGGCGCGCCCCCGAGTTCTCCTGCCAGAACGGGGCCTGCCGCCACCTCTGGTGAGCCGGCGGACCCACTCGGCCGGCTCAGCCGACCGGGGCCTGCGGGCCCTCGGTCATGCCCGGCGCGGCCGGGCCCTCGAAGCGGGACATCTCCGGTCGCGGCCCGTAGTAGCGCCGCAGCCACCGGGAGAGTCCGTCGAGGCCGGGAAAGAGCACCCGTTCCGTCACGTTGGCCTGGTCCAGGTGGTCGCGGATCCGCCACTTGAGCCCCGCCGGGATGATCACCTTGCGGTAGAGCTCCGGGTGCTCGCCCAGCCAGTCGTGCAGGGAGGCGCTCGCCCCGGGCATCGCGGAGAAGACGGCCGACTGGTTGACGATCCGCTCGTCCAGCGAGGGCGGCTCGAAGAACAGGGGCGCGGCCTGCGCGCCGCCGCTCACGCACCGGTCGAAGTCCTCGAGGGTGTAGGCGATCCGGCCGAGCATGCCGGTGGTGAACAGGCCCGCCTCGTGCGCGCGGATCTCGCGGCGCAGCTCGGCGGGGAGGAGCTCGTGGGCCGCGGCGTAGTCGACGCACCACACAGCGCCCGGGGCGTCGTAGCAGCGGGGGTCCGCGGTGGCGAAGTGCAGCGCCACGTAGGGGGAGTTCGTCCAGTCCAGCAGCCGGGTGGGAAGCCCGTGGTGCTGGGCCACGGACAGCCAGTTCCAGTCGGAGTCCCCCGGCGAGGTGTCCCGGGCGGCGTACTTGCGGAAGTTGCGCAGGATGTGGGACTCGACCCGGTCGCTGGCCCCGCCCCGGAGCCGGTACAGGCTGGTGTGCAGGTCGTGGTCGGCCAGCGCGTGCCCGCGGTGGACCACGTTGATCCGGAACTGCCCGCGGGAGGGCTGCCAGTCGCTGTGCGTGAGGGCGTCGATCAGCCCGTAGAGGTCGTCCTCGGCGATCTCGATGACCGGGTCCATGAACGGCGTCCCTGCCTCTCCGCGGGTCTCCCTCGACAGCGTGCGCTCCACCGCAGTGCGCGCCCGCCGTCCGGGGAAGACCCGCGGTCAGCGGAGGACCCGCGGTCCGGGACGGCCCCCGGACCGGGGCGGCTCAGTTCGCGAAGACGTCCTGCAGCCGGTCCTCGTCGGTCCACAGGGCCACGGAGTCGCCGCCGTTGTTGAGCACTGAGGCGGAGCGGCCGTTGTAGGAGGCGTCGGCGGTGTCGGTGCCGGGGCCGGTGTACACCCGCAGCTGCTCGCCCGGGGCCAGCTCGTAGCCGGCGCCCACGGACAGGACGTTGTTCGCCGCGTCGCGCAGGATCCAGCCGCTCACGTCCACGGCGCGGGGGCCGGTGTTGGTGAGCACCACGTGCTCACCGGTCCCGAACTGGACGTCGTCGCCGGGCACGTCGTTGACGGCGCCGGAGATCTCCACGCCGTGGTCGCCCGGGTAGGGGTCCAGGCCGTCGAGGAGGCGGTCGGTCTGGATCGGGAAGTCGCCGGTGACCATGTCCACCCCGAGCTCGAGCACGTGCTGGACGGCCTCCGGGGAGTTGACGGTGTACACGCCCAGGTCCAGGCCGGCGGCGTCGACGCGCGCGACGTCCTCCGCGTCCAGGGCGCGGTAGTTGGTGCCGACCGAGTCCACGAAACCCGCCCAGCGCTGGATCGTGGCCGCGTCGGGCACGGACCCGGTCAGCTGCTGGAGGGGGACCTCGGGCGCGAGACCGGCGAAGGTGCGGTTGGAGGCCTCGTCGAAGCCGATCACGGTGACCTTGCCGGCCGCCAGCAGCTTCGACCAGTCCTTGTCCTGCGCCAGGGCGTCGGCGACGACCTGTTCGATGCCCGGGGAGTTCCGCGGCGACTTGATCTCGATGTAGACCCCGGTGTTGACCGTGGCGACCTTCGCGGCGTCGTCGAGGTGGGGGATCCGCTCGCCGGCGAACCGCGGGCCGAAGTACGACCCGGCGTCGAGCTGCTGCAGCTCCGCCCAGGTGAAGGAGGTGACGGGGTCGTTCTCCCGGCCCGGGAAGACCTCCGCCACGTCCGTGGTGCGCGCCGGGGTGTCGTCGTGGAAGAGGAACGGCACGCCGTCGGCGCTGAGCTGCACGTCGATCTCGAGGTAGTCCACGCCGGCGGCGCGGGCGTCCTTGAACGCGGAGACCGTGTTCTCGGGGGCGGTGCCGGCGGCGCCGCGGTGGCCGATCACGAGCGGGCGGTCGGCCTCGGCGGGGGCCGCGACGGCCGGCGCCGCGACGGTCAGCACGGTCGCCGCGCCGAGGGCTCCGGCGGTCACGGCGCGCAGGACGGGAACGAGGGGATCGGACACGGGGGTGCTCCTTCGAGCTCGGGGACGGTGCCCCGCCAGTCCAGCCGGGCCGGGTGACGGCGTGGCCGACGCGAGGTGAAGCGCCGGTGATCTCCTGGCGTCCCGGGACCGGCCGGTACCGTGGGCGGCATGGACTCCGACACCCTGGTCAACCTGCTGCTGGTCCTGCTGTTCGTGGCGGTCGGGGGAGTCTTCGCCGGCACCGAGATGGCGATCGTGAGCCTGCGCGAGAGCCAGATCCGCCGGATCGAGCGCTCCGGGCGCAAGGGCGCCCGGACCGCGGCGCTCGTGCGCGACCCCAACCTGTTCCTCTCGGCGGTGCAGATCGGCGTGACGGTGGCCGGGTTCTTCTCCTCGGCCTACGGCGCCTCCACCATCGCCCCGGACCTCGCCCCGCTGATCGAGCGGGCCGGGCTCTCGGAGTCCGCCGCCCGGACCACCGCGCTGATCGGGATGACCCTGGTGATCGCCTACCTGTCCCTGGTCTTCGGGGAGCTCGTGCCCAAGCGCCTGGCCATGCAGCGCTCGGTGGGCTTCACCCAGCTGCTGGCCCCGCCGCTGAACCTGTTCGCCAAGCTGATGCGCCCGGTCATCTGGCTGCTCTCGGCGTCCACGAACCTCGTGGTGCGGCTGGTCGGCGGGGACCCGCACGCCGCCGGGGAGGAGGTCTCGGCGGAGGAGATCCGCGAGCTGGTGGTGGACACCCGGGGGATCGGGCCCGTCTCCCGCTCGATCCTCACGGACGTCTTCGAGGCCGGGGAGCGGCGCCTGGCCGAGGTCATGCGGCCCCGCCCCGACGTGCAGTTCCTCGACGGCACCCTGTCCATCACCGAGGCGTACCGCACGGCGCTGGGCCTGCCGCACTCCCGCTACCCGGTCACGGGCGCCACCGTGGACGACGTGCTCGGCTTCGTGCACATCCGCGACCTCGTGCGGGCCGACGCCGACGGTGACGGCGTGATCGAAGCCCCGCCCCGCACCCTGCGGGACGTGGTGCGGCCCATCCCCTTCCTGCCGGAGACCAACCACGTGCTGCGCACCCTCCAGGCCATGCGCAAGGACGGGCAGCACATCGGGCTCGTGGTCGACGAGTACGGCGGCACCGCGGGCATCGTGACCCTGGAGGACCTGGTCGAGGAGCTCGTGGGCGAGATCTACGACGAGTTCGACGCCGGGGTCCGGGAGCACGAGGACACGGTGCTGCGCTCGGGCGAGGCCGTGCTGGTCGACGGCGGGCTCATCATCCAGGAGGTGCCGGAGGAGACGGGACTCACCATCCCGGAGGGGCACTACGAGACCGTGGGCGGGTTCGTCATGGACCGGCTGGGCCGGGTGGCGCGCCCGGGCGACGCCGTGCAGGTGGACGGGTGCCGGCTCGAGGTCCTGGCCGTGGACCGCAGCCGGGTGGAGCGCGTCCGGATCACCCGGCTGCCGGACGACGGGCCGTCCTGACCGGGGCCCGCGCCCGGCGCGGACCCGGTGGGCTCAGTGCCCCCGGAAGGCCTCGGCCAGCCACCACGCCCCGCCGTCGGAGGCGATCTTCGCGTCGACCACCAGCGGGCGGTCCCGGGGCCCGTCCGCCCAGGCGCGCACGGCGGCGAGGTCCCCGACCGTGCGCACCACCACGCCCTCGGCGCCGAAGCCGCGGCCGACCGCGGCGATGTCCACGTCGGGGAACACGACCGTGTCCAGCGGGACGTCACCGGCGCCCGGACCCGAGAAGTGGTGCACTTCCGCGCCGTAGGCGGCGTCGTCGTAGACCACGCAGACCAGCGGCAGGCCCAGCCGCACCGCCGTCTCGAGCTCCGCGACGCCCATGAGGAAGCCGCCGTCCCCGGTGCCCAGCACGGGCAGCCGGTGCGGCTGCGCCAGGGCCGCGCCGATCGCGGTGGCCAGGCCCAGGCCCACCGACTGGAAGGCCTGGGTGAAGCAGAACCCGCGCTCGTCCGGCACGGAGAGGTACTGGCTGGGGTAGCCCATGAAGTTGCCGCTGTCGACCGCCACGACCCGCTCGGCGGGCAGCAGCGCATCCAGCTCGCGGGAGAGCACCCGCGGGTCGATCCGCTCGCCCGTGGAGAGGTCCTCGAACGGCACGTCCCGCCAGCGCCCCTCCCGGGCGATCCGTGCCGCCAGCTCCGGGGTGCGCCAGGACGACGACGCCGCGGGCGCGCCCTCCAGCGCGGCCAGGACGTCGCGGGCGGTCTGCGCGCACTCGCCCACGACCCCGAGCTCCAGCGGGCGGTCCACGGGCCGGTGCGCGCCCAGCGCGGTCTCCTCGAGGTCGACCTGCACCACGGCGGCCTCCGGGCCGAGCAGCCGTCCGTGCCGGGTGGTCCACATGTTCAGGGCGCAGCCCCAGCCCACCACGAGGTCGGCCGCGCCGATCAGCTCCGCGGCCAGCGGCGTGGAGAAGCCGCCGGAGATGCCGAGGTCGAACTCCTCGCCGGCGAACAGGCCCCTGACCACCGCGGAGGTCGCCAGCAGCGCGCCCGTGCGCTCGGCCAGGGCGGCCAGCTCGGCCCGCGCCCCGCGCGCCCCGCGGCCGGCCACGAACACCGGCCGCCGGGCGGCGGCCAGCAGCGCGGCGAGCCGGCCGGCGTCGTCGCCGTGCGGGCGCACCCGCGGGGCGGGCGGGAGCACGGGGACCTCGGAGGTCTCCGGCGCGGCGGCGGCCTGGACGTCGAGGGGCACGCTGAGCACCACGGTGCGGCGGTCGTTGCGGGCGCGGCGGAAGGCCCGGACGACGTCGGCCACGGCGCTCGCGGGGGAGTGCACCCGTTCGGCCACCGCGCCCACGGACCGGGCGAGGCCGTCCTGGTCGACCCGGAAGTTCGAGTGCACGGCCGCGGCCTGGGCGTCGGCGGTGAGCACGACCAGCGGCGTGCGGGACTTGGCGGCCTCCCCGATGCCGGTCACCGCGTTGGTCAGCCCGCAGCCCTGGTGGGTGCTCAGCACCGCGACGCGCCCGCTGGTGCGGGCCCAGGCGTCGGCCATGGTCGCGGCCCCGCCCTCGTGCCGGGCCGCGGTGAAGGGCACGCCCGCCGCGATCAGCGCGTTGGTCAGGTGGAAGTTGCCGCTGCCGACCACGCCGAAGACGTGTCCGGCCCCCAGCTCGGCGAGCGTGCGGCCCACGAGCTGGGCGACGGTGCCGGTCACGCCCCGGTCCGCTCGACGAGGGCGAGCACCCGGGCGGGGCTGCCGGTGCCGCCCACCACCGGCAGCGGGGCCACGACCAGCTGGGCGCCGAGGACCGGCAGCCGGTCGAGGCCGCGCAGCGACGTCAGCCCGTACTTGTCGGCGCCGAGCAGGTGGTGGTGGGCGGGGAAGGGCGGGTCGAACCCGCCCGCGACGCCGGCGTCGATGCCGACGGTCTCCACCCCGAACCCGCTGACGTGCGGGTGCGCGGCCAGCCACTGCGCGGCCGCCACGGAGGGCCCCGGCGCGTGCAGGCCGTGCTCGTCGGCGTTGAGGAACCGCGCGGGGTCCTCCCCGCGCGCGGACCAGCCGGTGCGCAGCAGCACCCAGCAGTTCCGCGGGAACCGCCCGTGCTCGGCCTCCCACCGCTCCAGGTGCTCGGGCTCGAGCAGGGCGTCGGCGTCCGCCTCGGCCTCCGCGGTGAAGTCCACCACCGCGGCGGGCCCGACGAGTCGGGCCGGCTCGATCCGGTCCACCGACCTCCCGTGCCGGCCCGTGATCCAGTGGACGGGGGCGTCCAGGTGCGTGCCGGCGTGCTCGCCCAGCCGCAGGTCGTTCCACGCCCAGCCCGGCCCGGCGTCGTCGAAGGCGCTCACGGGGGTCATGGACAGGCCCACCGTGTTGGCGAAGGGCGCGGGCAGCTGCAGGATCGGCGTCTCCGGCGTCAGCGGCGTGGTGAGGTCGACGACCTCCACCGTCCCGGCGGCCAGCGCCGCGCCCAGTTCGGTCAGGACGTGCATGGGACGGTCCTCCTCCGCCCCCAGCGGGGGCCCTCTGCGCCCGTGGCCTCCGTCGCGGGCCCGGTGCCCTCGCCATGGTGCGGTCCCCGCCATTGTGCCCCGCCCGGCCCGGCCCGGGCACCCGGCCCGAGACCTGGTCCGGGCACCCGGTCCGCGCGGCCGGGAATCGGGCACGAAAAGTTGTGCTATCCATGGCCGCCGATGCGGCGCATCCTGGAAGGACGAAGAGGCCGCCGCCGCCGGCCCGGTCTCGTGGACATCCCCAGGAGGATCAGCCATGGCCACCACCGAGTTCGTTCCCGTCTCCGACTGCAGCGTGGGGCAGTGCTCCTACAACCACGACCACGAGTGCACCGCCCACGCCATCACCGTCGCCGGGTCCTCCGGCCACGCCCACTGCGGGACCTTCATCCCGCTGGGCAAGGAGGGCGGTCTGCCCACCGTCCACGCCGAGGTCGGCGCCTGCCAGCGGGCCGAGTGCGTGCACAACTCCCACCTGATGTGCACCGCCCACGACGTGAAGATCGGGGCGGGTGCGGACGAGGCCGACTGCCTCACCTACCAGGCCGCCTGAGCCCGTCCGCCCGACGCCACCCCCTGGTCCCGGCAGCCTGCCGGGACCAGGGGGTGGCGTCGTCCCCGGGGCCGTGGCGTTCCGCGCCCCGGGGTGGCCTCGCGTCGGCGCCCGGGACGGGGCCGCCCCGGACGCCGGGTGCTCCGGGGCGGGCCCCGGTGCGCCCGGCGCGGGACAATGGAGGTGTCCGAACGGGAACCACCGACGACGAGAGGACGGTACGGCCATGGACGAGGAGATCCGGCTCAGCGGAGCCGACCACCCGCACGTGCAGATCCCACGGCTCGGGGAGCTCGACGCGATCTGGGCGCGGCGGATCGTCCTGGCCGCCGTGCTCAGCCTGGTCGTCGGCCTGCTGGGCGGCATCGCCGCGGCGCTGCTGCTCGGCCCGGACGGCCTGCTCGGCCCGGCGCAGTGGGGGCTCCTGGCCGGTGGCGCGGCCCTGCTGCTCAGCGGCGTCGTCCTGTCCCTGGTCCGCGCGGACGACGCCCCCCGCAACGACCTGATGGACGCCCGCGCCCGGGCGAGCAAGGGACTGCGGATGTCGGTGCGCCGGGGCGCGATCCCGCAGGACCCGGTGCTGCGGGAGATGCAGGACTACATGGCGGTGGAGATGGTGCAGTACGCCTGGCCGATCGCGCTCGCCGTGCCCGGCATGGCGCTGGTGGTCTGGGCGATCTTCGTGCCGGCGCCCGTCGTGGTCGTGGCGCTGCTCCTGGTGCTGGTATGGGCCGCGATCCGGGTCAACGGGACCGTGGTGGGCCGGCGCTACTACGGGCTGCGGGGCCTGCGCTGACCGGCGGTCCCGCTCCCGCCGGTCCGGTCCGCCGGCTCAGCGCCGCGGGAGGCGGAGGAGCTCCACGTCGGTGAGCCGGCCGCCGGCGGCGACGGCCGTGACGTAGGTGCAGTACGGCTGCCGCCGCCGGTCCGTGGGGGAGCCCGGGTTGAGCAGCCGCATCCCTCGCGGGGTCGTGCTGTCCCACGGGATGTGGCTGTGGCCGAAGACCAGGACGTCGAGACCGGGATGGGTCCGGTCCATGCGGGCCTCCCGGCCGGCCGCGGCCCCGGTCTCGTGGACCATGCCGAGGCGCACGCCCCCGATCGTCTCGCGGGCCACCTCCGGCATCCGCTCGCGCAGCTCGGGGCCGTCGTTGTTGCCCCACACCCCCACCAGCCGCGCGGCCCGCTCCCGGAGCCGCTCGAAGGTGGCGAGGTCGACCCAGTCGCCCGCGTGCAGGACCACGTCGGCCTCGTCCACCGCCCGCCACACCGGCTCCGGCAGGTCGCGGGCCCGTTTGGGGACGTGCGTGTCGGCGAGCAGCAGGAGTTTCACCATGCGCTCAGCCTCGCACGGGCATCGGGTCGCCGTCGCGCCGCACCCGTTCCACCAGGCGGGCCGCGAGCCAGGAGAGGACGGAGAACGCGAGCACGCCGATGCCGAGGACGTTCAGGTCCACGGCGGCGACCGCGGCCAGCAGGACGCCGGACCGCTCGGCCTCGTCGAACATCGCGTCGACGACGAGAGCGACCCTGCCGTCGTGCACGATGTAGCTGCGGTCGCCGAGCTGGGGGTGTCGATGACGGTGATGTCCATGGTGCGTTCCTCATGGTGTCGTGCGGCGCGGGCCCGACACCTGCACGGTGTCGGCGCCGGCCGCGGCCTCGGTGCGGGTGTCGTCCCGGACGGTGGCCGGGTGGCGCCCGGATGCCGGTCCGGCCGGTGGCGGTGCGGCCGGGCTCAGGCCCGCGCGGACTGCCCGCGGGTGGTCCCGGCGGCGGACCGCTGGGCGGCGAGCTGGGCGTGGACCTGTGTCATGTCCAGGTCCCGCACCGCGGTGACGACCTGCTCGAGTCCGGCGGCCGGCAGCGCGCCGGGCTGGGAGAAGACGAGCACGCCCTCCCGGAAGGCCATCAGGGTCGGGATGGAGCTGATGCCGGCGGCGGCGGACAGGCGCTGCTCGGCCTCGGTGTCGACCTTGGCGAACACCACGTCCGGGTGCTTTGCCGAGGCGGCCTCGTAGGTGGGGGCGAACATGCGGCACGGGCCGCACCAGGACGCCCAGAAGTCCACGAGGACGATGTCGTGCTGCTCGATGGTGGGGGCGAAGTCGGCTTCGGTGAGGTCGATGGTGGCCATGGGATTCTCCTTGTCGGTGCTCGGGCTTGTCGGTGCTCGGGCTTGTCGGTGCTCGGGCTTGTCGGTGGGAGGGCGGTGGGAGGGCGGTGGTCGGGGGCTCGGTGGGTTGCCGGTGCTCCGGGGTGCCAGGGGGCGGCCGGGCGGTGCGGCCGGGGCGCGGTGCGGCCCGGGTCAGGCGGTGAGGGGGGTGCGCAGCGGGCACCGGGGCACCGCGAACCAGCACACCGCGGCCGCCACGCCGGCCGCCGCGGCGGTGACCCCGACGACGGCCCCGGCGGCGCCGGGCAGTTCCTGGACCAGGACGAGGACGCCCATGACCAGGACGAAGACGCCGAAGCCCTGCCGCAGTGCGGCCTCGGGGATGCGCCCGGCGAGCCGGGCGCCCGCGAACGAGCCCAGGACGGCGGCGACGGTCACGGCCCCGACCAGGACCCAGTCCAGGGAGACCGTGGTGAGGTAGCCGCCGAGGCCGGCGAAGGACTTCATGGCGATGACGACCAGTGAGGTGCCGACGGCCACGGGCATGGACAGACCGCCGAGCAGGGCCAGGGCCGGGACGACGAGGAAGCCGCCGCCGGCCCCCACCAGGCCGGTGACCAGGCCCACGACCAGGCCCTCGGCGACGACCTTCAGAAGGGGCAGCTCGCCGTCGTGGGCGCCGGCGGGCCCGTTCCTGCGACCGCGGAGCATGGCCAGGGAGGTCGCGACCATCATCAGGGCGAAGGCGACCATCAGCACGGCGCCGGGGATGCGTCCGCCGAGCAGGCCGCCGGCGAAGGCCCCGGCCATCCCGGCGGCGCCGAAGACCAGGCCGGTGCGCCACCTCACGCGGCCGTTGCGGGCGTGATGCACGGCCCCGACGGCCGAGGTCACCCCGACCACGAAGAGCGAGGCCGCGATGGCCTCCTTGGGGTCCAGGCCGGTGACGTAGGTGAGGATCGGCACGGTGAGGATGGACCCGCCGCCGCCGAGCAGTCCGAGCGAGATTCCGATCAGCACCGCCAGCAGCAGGGTCAGCACGAGGGTGAGAGTCATGGGTCGTCGTCCTTTGCCTTCGTCCGGCGCCTGTCGCCCGGCGCGGGTCGTGCGGCGGGCTCCGGGTGCCGCTCAGGGAGTCGACGCCAGTCTGGCAGATACCCCGGGGGGTATACAGGTACCGCTGGGGGTATTCCGGGGGCCCGGATGATCGCCGTGCGAGAACGGGCCGCCGGCAGGCTTCCCGAATCGGGCCCTTGCGGCGAGAGTGGACGGGTACGACCGGGCGGGACGCAACCCGTGGGACGCACCGGCGAGAAGCGGTCGCGCGACAGGCCGCGGCGGGACCGGCACCGCAGCCGGTGCCGCGGTTCCCAGTGACCGCGCGTCCGTGCCCACCCGCCCGCGTCCGTCCGTCCATGTCCGTCCACCCAGCAGGAGGTATGCGCATGACCACCGACATCACCGGCAAGAAGATCGCGTTCATCGCCACGAACGGCGTCGAGGAGCCCGAGCTCACCGAGCCCTGGAAGGCCGTGCAGGAGGCCGGCGGCACGCCCGTGCTGCTGTCCCCGGAGCAGGGCAGCATCACCGCCATGCAGGGCGACTGGGACCACGCCGGCAGCTACGACGTCGACGCCACGCTGGCCGACGCCAGGGCCGAGGAGTTCGACGCCCTGGTCCTGCCCGGCGGCACTCTCAACGCCGACAACGTGCGCGTCGACCAGGACGCCCTGCGCCTGGTCAAGGAGTTCGACGCCGCGGGCAAGCCGATCGCGGCCATCTGCCACGCCCCCTGGATCCTCATCGAGGCGGGGCTCGCCCAGGGGCGGCGGCTCACGTCCTACAACTCCCTGGCCACGGACCTCAAGAACGCCGGCGCGGAGTGGGTCGACGAGGAGGTCGTCGTCGACGGCCGGCTCGTGACCTCCCGCAACCCCGGTGACCTCGAGGCGTTCAACCGGGAGGCCCTGAAGCTCTTCGCGGACTGACGGCACCGAGCACGCGAGAAACCCCCGTCCGGGATCCCGGGCGGGGGTCTCTCGTGTGCGGGGACCGGGCGCGGCGGCCCGGCGGCTCAGCGGCTGCCGTCCGGCCGGACCTCGGCCTCCTGTGCGGCGTCCTGCCGCGCCTCGTCCTCCTCGTAGACGTCGGGGATGCCGTCGTGGTCGGCGTCGACCGACTCCAGCCGCTCGATCTCGCGGTAGCGCCTGTTGCGGGCCCGCAGCAGCACCGAGGCCAGCGTGGCCGCCAGCAGGGACGCGGTGAGGATCGCCACCTTGGCCTGGTCGCCCGGCAGGCTGCCCGGGTCGAAGCTCAGCTCCGCGATGAGCAGCGAGACGGTGAAGCCGATGCCGGCCAGGAGGGCGACGCCCACGAGGTCGATCCACTGGAAGGCGGGGTCGAGCCGGGCGCGCGTGAGCTTGGTGACCAGCCACGTGGCGCCCACGATGCCGATCGGCTTGCCCAGCACCAGTCCGGCCACGATGCCCAGCGTCACCGGCGCGGAGAGCGCGGAGGTCAGGCCGTCCCAGCCGCCCACGGCCACGCCGGCGGAGAAGAAGGCGAACACCGGCACCGCGAAGCCGGCGGAGAGCGGGCGGAAGCGGTGCTCGAAGACCTCGGCCAGGCCCGGCCCGGCCGAGGGGCCGCCGCTGGCCTGGCTGCGGATCACCGGAACGGCGAAGCCCAGCAGGACGCCGGCCACGGTGGCGTGGATGCCGGCCTCGTGCACGAGCGCCCAGACGACGACGCCGAGGGGCAGCAGGATCAGCCAGGCGGCCGGGGCCCTGAGGCCGAAGAACCGCCGGTACCTCTGCGCCAGGAACAGGTACAGCGCGAACGGGATCAGGGCCAGCAGCAGCGGCTGGACCGAGACGTCCTCCGAGTAGAAGACGGCGATGATCGTGATGGCCAGCAGGTCGTCGACCACCGCGAGGGTCAGCAGGAACAGCCGCAGCGAGGTGGGCAGGTGCGAGCCGATGATGGCCAGCACCGCCACGGCGAAGGCGATGTCGGTGGCGGTGGGAATGGCCCAGCCGCCGGAGGTCTCGGGGTCGGAGAGGTTGATCGCGGCGTAGATCGCGGCCGGCACCACGACCCCGCCGACCGCTGCCGTGATCGGCACGACGGACTTGCGGAACTCGCGCAGGTCACCGGCCACGAACTCGCGCTTGAGCTCCAGGCCCACCAGGAAGAAGAAGATCGCCAGCAGGCCGTCGGCCGCCCACGTGCCGAGGCTGAGCTTCAGGTGCCAGGGCTCGTAGCCGACCTCGAGGTCGCGCAGGGCGAAGTAGCTGTCCGCGAAGGGGGAGTTCGCCCAGACGATCGCGACGAGGGCTGCCGCCACGAGCAGCAGTCCGCCGACGGTCTCCTTGCGCAGGATCTCCCCGACGCGCAGCGCCTCCCGGTAGCTGCCCCGGCGCAGCGTGTCGTTGCCGTGGTTCTGCGCGCGGTGGTCGGGGTGGTCCTCGGGGCGGACCGTGGGGTCGTGGCTGGACATGGTGGCTCCTTCGTCCGGGGTCGCTGAATGTGCTCATGCCGACCAGACTTCCCGGCTCACCTGGTGCTCAGTCTACGGAACCCGGTGGCGTGCGCGATCCGGGGCCGGCGGCCGCGCCCGCGGAGGCGCCCGCGCGACCGGCCGAGGGGCCACGCACCCGGCCGTCTCCCCGCGTCCCGCCCGCCCGAGGACCGCGGGCGGGCGCGCCCGGGTCAGCCGATCAGGTCCCGGCGCCGGAAGCCCGCGGCGGCGGCCGCCACGAGCGCGAGCCCGGCGGTGGCCAGCCCCAGCAGGGGAGCGGCCGCCCAGCCCTCGGAGGGCAGCAGCGGCGTCAGCTGCACCGGGGAGAGGTTCATCGCCCACTCGGGCAGGTCCAGGAGCATGCCGAACCAGGCCACGAACACCACGTACGCGACCACGGCCCAGCTCAACCCCGCCGCCCGGGGCACGATGCCCACCAGAGCGGCCGTGAGACCGCCCACGGCGAGGACCGCCGGGGCGTAGGCGAGCGCACCGACGGCCAGCTCGCCGGTCCAGGAGGTCTCGCCGGTGGTCGCGGTGACCCCCGCGCCCAGGGCGGCCCCCGAGAGCAGCAGCGCCAGGAGGGCCTGCACCCCGACGACGGCCAGCCAGCCCAGCCACCAGCGCAGCCGTGGCACCCCGGCGGCGAGGACCAGCCCGGTGCGCCCGGCCTCCTCCTCGCCGCGCAGCCGGAGCACGGCCGAGACGGCGAACGCGACCACGCCCAGCGCCAGGTAGGACAGCATCGCCGCGGCGAAGGACTGGGTGAGGGCGTCGAGGTCCACCACGAGCATGTCGGTGATCGCCGGGATGTCCGCGATGCTGTCCTCCAGGGAGTCGGCCAGGGTGCCGAAGGCCAGGCCGAACAGCACCAGCCCGGCCGTCCAGCCGAGGAACGCGCCGCGGAGCAGGCGGTGGGCCAGCCCCGTCACCGAGAGGAGGGAGCCGCGGGCCGCCGCGGGACCGGGCCGGGCCGCCCGCAGGCCGGCGCCCAGGTCCCGGTGCTGGGCGAGCACGACGGCCGCCGCGAGGAGGACCAGGGTCAGCGCCGCGGAGAGCGCCAGAGGCCACCAGCGCAGGTCCACGTACATCCGGGTCTGCTGCGCCCACGCGAGCGGGGAGAACCAGGACAGCCAGGATCCGGTCGGCTCGAGCACGTCCCCGGTCCCGCGCACCAGGAAGGCCGCCCCCAGCACGGCCAGGGCCGCGCCGGACGCCGCCCGGGCGTGCTCCGTCAGCTGGGCGGTCACGGCGGCCACCGCGCCGAAGACCAGCCCGGTCAGCGCCGTCGCCAGCCCCCAGGCCACGGCGTCGGGGCCGCCGAGCCCCGCGGCGGTCAGCGCCAGCACGACCGCGGCGCCGACCGCCGCGTCCGCCACGGCGACCGCCCCGAGGGCGGCCGCCGGCGGGGCGAAACGGCCCACGGGCAGGGCGCGGACGGTCTCCAGGCGCCCGGACTCCTCCTCCGCGCGCACGTGCCGGCTCGCGAGCAGGATGCTCATCACGGCGGTCGCCACGAGCACCGACAGGCTCAGCTCGTTGACCGTCATGGCGCCCAGCGTGTAGTCGTCGGCGCCGAAGGCCGGGCCGGTCATCATGACCGCCGCTGGGTTCTCCAGCAGCGCCGCCCTGGCCTGGCGGGCCTGGTCGTCCGGGAAGGTCGTCTCCAGGGTGCGCACGGTCCCCCAGACGGTCCCGGCCAGGGCCAGCACCCAGATGAGGACCCGCACCCGGTCCAGCCGCAGGTTCAGCCGGAACAGCCGGCCGGTGGCCGCCCACGGCTCGGCGGTCCTCATCGCGGCGCCCCGGCCCCGTGCTCGTCGAGCCGGTCGCCGTAGTGCCGCAGGAACAGCTCCTCCAGGGAGGGCGGGGCCACGGTGAGGTTCTGCACGCCCAGGTCGGCCAGCACCCGGAGGGTTTCGCCGACCCGTGCGTCGTCGACGTCGAAGGACAGCCGGCCGTCCTCGTGTACGAGGTGGTGGACCCCGGCCACCGCCGCCAGCCCGGCGGGGTCCGCGGCCGTGGTCGCGGTGACGGAGGAGCGGGTCAGGTGGCGCAGCTGGGCCAGCGTCCCGCTCTGCACGTCCCGGCCCGCCCGGATGATGGTCACGGTGTCGCAGAGCTTCTCGACCTCGGCCAGGATGTGGCTGGAGAGCAGCACCGTGCTGCCCTGCTCGCTGAGCCGGCGGACCTCGTCCGTGAACACGGCCTCCATCAGCGGGTCCAGACCGGAGGTCGGCTCGTCCAGGACGTAGAGCTCCGCCTCGGCGCTCAGGGCCGCCACCAGCGCCACCTTCTGCCGGTTGCCCTTGGAGTAGCTGCGGGCCTTCTTCGTGGGGTCGAGCTCGAAGCGCTCGACCAGCTCGTCCCGGCGGCGCCGGCGTCGGCGGCCGCCGCGGATGCCGGTGAGCAGGTCGATGATCTCGCCGCCGGTGAGTCCCGGCCACAGGCTGGTGTCCCCGGGGACGTAGGCGGTGCGGCGGTGGATCCGCACGGCGTCGGCCCAGGCGTCCTGGCCCAGCACCCGCGCCGTCCCGGCGTCAGCCCGGAGCAGCCCCAGCAGCACCCGGATCGCGGTGGACTTGCCGGAGCCGTTGGGCCCCAGGAAGCCGGCGACCTGTCCCGCGTCCACGGTCAGGTCGAAGCCGTCCAGGGCCGTGGTGCTGCCGAAGGTCTTGACGAGCCCGCGGGCCTCGATGACCGGGGTCTCCATGGGCTCTCCTGACGGACTCGGTGCCGGTGACGGGCTCGGTCCCACGCTAGGCACGGGCCGGGCGGCGGACAAGGGACGCGCCGCCCGGCCCGCCCCCTGTCACAAACGTCCCGGGACGCCGCGGGGCTAACGCGCTGGTCAGGGCCCGTGCGAACCTGTCAGCAGATCCGCCCGAGGAAGGGGAACCCCGTGCTGGAGATCCGAGGCGCCGCCCAGAACCGGGCCACGGCCGAGCCCCGGCGAGCCGCCGAACCGGCGGCCCGGGAACGGCCCACCGCGGTGCCGGTGGCACTGGTCGTGCTCGGCGCGGCGCTCGTCGTCGGCGCCTCGCTGGGCGGGGCGACGTGGTCCGGGGTCCTGCGGGACGCCGGCATCGTGCTGCTCACCGTGGGCGGGGTGGGCGTGCTGCTCGCCGCCGCCCCGGCGCGCCGGTCCGCCCCCGTGCCCGCCGAGGTGCCGGCCCGTCCGGCTGCCGAGCCGGCCGTGCCCCGCGGCGACCAGCTGGGCCTCGTAGGGGTCCGCGAGGAGCTCGACGTCGTCGACGTGCTCCGGAGCGTGCGCCCCGGCCAGGAGCTGTGGTGGATGGACACCTTCCCGCTGACCCTGGCCGGCGATCTCGACGCCATCCACCGCGCGCTCCGCGCCGGGGTCCGGGTGCGGCTGCTGGTCCTGGACCCGCGGTCGCCGGCGCTCGCGGCCCGGCTGCGGGAGATCCGCCACCACTACGGGCTCTCCCCGATGGACCTGCGCCGCAGCTTCGACACCCTGGTCCACCAGCTCCGGGCACTCGGGGAGACCGACCCCGTGGTCGCCGAGCGCCTGGCGGTGCGGGTCCACGACGGTCCGCCGGGAGCGCCGATGTTCCTGGTCCTCGGGGAGTCCGCCCCGGCGGAGGGCGCCGCAGCGGAGGCCGGCGCGGCGGCGGAGCAGGTCCCCGCCAGGCCGGAGATCGTGCGGGCCTTCACCAGCTACTACCTCCTCGACGCGAGCCAGGACATGCCCTACCTGGAGTGGCGGGAGGGGGCGTTCGCGGAGCGGCTGCACGACTACGCCCGGCACCACTGGACCGAGGGCCACACGGTCTTCCCGCTCGAGCCCGGCGACCGCTCGGCCTCGGCGTTCAACGTCCGGAGCGAGCACGTGCCGCGCAACGGCCGCAGCGCCGCCGGCTCCTGACGTCCCCTCCCGCGCACGCCCCACGGGACCGTCCCCGGAACGCCACGGCCCATGGCGACAGGACCGTGAGTCTGCTGAGATGGCGGCATGGACGTTTCGGACTTCAAGACCCTCTTCGGGGAAAGCATCCGCACCTGGCTCGACTGGGACGCGCTCGACGACGAGAACGCCCGGGTCGAGGACCTGGTGCTCTCGTCCCGGGAGGACATCGGCGCGCTCTACACCGTGTGGCACGTGGATCCCGAGGGCAATCCCGGTGAGTGGTCGCACCCCCGGCACCGGCCGCTGACCGTCGAGCAGGCGGCCGGGACCGGCTGGCCGGAGGACCGGCAGGCCAAGCTCGACGGGATCCGTGAGGAGCTCGCGGACGACGACGAGCCCGTGGTGCTGACCCTGCCCGTCTACCGGGCCGACGACAACCTCGTGGTCCTGGACTCGAACCACCGCATCGTGGGGGCCTACCGCGCCGAGGCGGAGCTGCGGGTGCTGCTGGTGGTGCTCGCCGGACCGGCCTCCTCCCTGATCCTGCCGGGCCTGGCCCAGGTGGAGAACGACCGGGCCGACCGCATCTGAGGCGGTGTCCGCGGCGGGAGGGGCCCGGACCCGGTGCCGGCCGAACGGGTCGGCGAGCAGGCGAGCCGGGCGCTGGGCCTCGGCCGGTCCTCGGCCGCGACGGTCTCCTCGGCCCGGTCCAGACCGGACTGGTCGGCCGGCCGGTCCACGAGACCTTGCGGTCAGCCCGTCGCCGAGGCGTTGGCCCCCATGACCAGCAGCCCCGGGACGGCGTCGGCCGGGCCGACGTCCTCGACCCACAGCTCGTAGTGCTCGTCCACGCGCGCGGTGTGTTCCACGGAACCCGTCATGCCCGTTCCGTGTGCGGCGTCACACCCGCCGCTAGCATGGCCGCATGAGCGACCACGACGCCCGCTGCCCCGTCCCGCACGGCGATCCGCACAGCGATCCGCACAGCGACCGGCGCCGGACCGCGCCGCCCGGGGAGCGGGCCACACCCCGGGTGGAGGTGCGCGACGGCGTCTGGCACGTCCGCGCCCTGCCGCTGGTGCGCCAGGTGCTGCGGGAGGCCGACGCCACGGTGCAGGCCGGGTTCAGCGCCGAGACCGCCCGGCAGGGTTTGACCGGCGACCACCCGCCCGTGCTCTACGCGGACGGCCCGGAGCACCGGCGCCAGCGCAGCGCCACCGCCAAGTTCTTCACCCCGGCCACCGTGCGCCGCCGCTACCGGGACCTGATGGAGCAGCGGGCCGACGAACTGGTCGAGCGGATCCGGAGGGATGGCGGGGCGGAACTCTCCGCCGTCACGCTGCGCTACTCGGTGGAGGTCGCCGCCCAGGTCGTGGGACTCACGAACTCGGACATCGGCGGGATGTCCCGGCGCCTGGAGCGCTTCTTCAGCGGCCCCGTCACCGGCTCCTCCGGGGCCCCGCAGCGCCGGCTCCCGGGGCGGCTGGGCGCCGTCGTCGGCGCCGTGCGGCCGGTGTGGGCGATGAGCGCCTTCCGGCTCCGGGACGTCCGCCCGGCCGTCCGGGCGCGGCGGAGGCAGCCGAGGGAGGACGTGATCTCGCACCTGCTCCAGCAGGGCTACACGGACGGGGAGATCCTCGTCGAGTGCCTCACCTACGCCGCCGCGGGCATGGCCACCACCCGGGAGTTCATCGCGGTGGCGGCCTGGCACCTGCTGGAGGACGACGGGCTCCGCGCGGAGTACCTCGCCGCCGAGGAGCCGGCCCGGCACGGGATCCTGCACGAGATCCTGCGCCTCGAGCCGGTGGTGGGCCACCTCTACCGCCGCACCACCCAGGACCTGGTCCTGGAGGACGGCGAGGAGCGCCACGAGGTGCCGGCGGGGGCGCTGCTGGACCTCTACGTCCGGCAGGCCAACGCGGACCCGCAGGAGCTGGGGGAGGACGCCCGGCAGCTGTGCCCGGAGCGCTCCCGGCCCAAGGGCGTGCGCCCCGAGGTGATGTCCTTCGGCGACGGCGCCCACCGCTGCCCGGGCGGGTTCATCGCGGTCCAGGAGACCGACGTCTTCCTGCAGCGGCTGCTGCAGCTGCCCCTGGAGTTCGCGCACCCGCCCCGGGTCTCCTGGGTGGAGCTCATCGCCGCCTACGAGGTGCGGGACGTGGTGCTGCGGGTGGGCGCCGCTCAGGGGTGGCGCGAACCCTCCCCAGCGAGCACCGCCCGGTAGCCCTCCCGGTAGGTGGGATAGCGCAGCTGCACCCCGGACGCCCGCAGCCGGGCGTTGGACAGCCGCTTCGAGCCCCGCCGCGGCGCGTCGGCCTCCGGCACGTCCTCGGGCAGCGGGGCGCCGAGCTCCTGGGCCAGGAACTCCAGGACCTCCCGCTCCGGCACGGGCTCGTCGTCCGTGCCCAGGTACAGCGTCAGCGGCTGGGCCTCCATGGTCAGCAGGTGCACGGCGGCCGCGGCGGCGTCGTCGCGGTGGATCCGGTTGGTCCAGGCGGCCCCGGCCGCCGTGTCCCCGGAGCGCACCTTGTCGATCAGTCGGGTCCGGCCCGGCCCGTAGATCCCCGACAGCCGCAGGACGGTGCCGTGCGGGAACTGCTCGTGGAACAGCTCCTCGGCCTCCAGGAGGATCTGCGCGGTGGGGGTCGCGGGGGCCGGGGGATCGTCCTCGGTGACCTCGGCGCCGTCGGCGTCCCCGCACACGGCGGTCGAGGAGATCAGCAGCGCCCGGCGGGGCAGCGCCCCGGCGGCGCGCAGCCCGTCGAACAGGTGGCGCTGCCCGTCGAGGTAGGCGGCGCGGTAGGCCTCCGGGGCGCGCCCGTCCGCGGCCGTGGCCACGACCAGCAGCTCCACGTCGCCGGGCAGTTCGGGCACCTCCGCGCTCAGGTCCACGGGCACCCCCGCCAGGGGCGGCGGCACCAGCTCCGCCCGGCGGCGCAGCCCCAGCACCTCGTGCCCCTGGTCGGCCAGCCGCAGCCCGATCTCCGTGCCCAGGTCTCCGCATCCCGCGATCACCACGCTCATGCCGGCCATTCTCGCACTCCCCGCCGGTTGCGCATGACCGTTCCGCCGGCCCGTTCCGCCGGGCCGGTGCGTCATGCCGTTCCCTCCGCGCCCGGCCCGGCATAGGTTGGGCACAGGCAAGCCTCGCGGAAGGCACCGCGGGGGAGGCGCCGCGGGCAGGCGCCGCGGGCAGGCGCCGTGGCGGGACGCGAGAGGCAGGAGCCGGTGATGGAGTGGTACCGCAAGGACGTGGAGGAGCTCCCGGCCGGGGCCTGCTGGCAGCTGCTCAGCACGGCCGGGCTCGGCCGGCTGGCCGTGGTGGTGGACGGGGCGCCCGAGATCTTCCCCGTCAACTACGCCGTGGACGGGGAGTCGGTGGTCCTGCGCTCCGCGGCGGGCACGAAGACGGCCGCCGCGATGGCCGCCGCTCCGGTGGCCTTCGAGGTCGACGGGCACGACCCGGCGACCTCCACGGCGTGGAGCGTGGTCCTCAAGGGCCCCGCCGAGGAGGTGCAGCGCGGCCACGCGCTCATGGCCGTGCTGGAGCTCCCGCTGTTCCCGTGGCAGGCCGGGATGAAGGACCGGTTCGTGCGGATCGTCCCGGACGCCGTGACGGGGCGCCGCTTCCCGGTGGTGGACCCGGCCGCGTGGAACAGCCCGGCTGCCGTGGACCGGCGGACCCCGGGCGGCTCGGCCCGCTGGACCGAGGCCGGGCCCGGCGAGCCGTGAGACTCCGCGGCGGCCGCAGCCGCCCGCCCCAGCGGCCGCGGAGCCGGCCGTGTCGGCCCCGGAGGGCTCCCGGGGGGGGCGGTCAGTAGGGTGGGGGCATGGCAGCGCACACCCTCCACACCGTGGGGCACTCCACCCGCTCCGCGGGGGAGCGCGGGGAGCTGCTGCGGGAGTTCGGCGGGCAGCGCGTCGCCGGCATCCGCACGGCGCCGCGCTCGCGGACCGATCCGCAGTTCGACCTCGACCGGCTGCCTGCCACGCCCGCGCGCGCCGGGACCGGCCACAATCGCTGCCGGGGGCCGGGTGGGCTGCGCCGCGCGTCGAAGAACCCGGTGAGCACCGCCTGGCGCAATGCCTCGTTCCGCGGCGACGGCGACCGGATCACCCACCTAGGAGGAGAACCATGCGGCACCTGAACGAGATCGCCCTGCAGCACCTCAACGAGGCCCGCCACAACGGCCACGGCCGCAGCTCGGAGCGCCTGCTGCACCAGAGGGTGCTCCGCCAGACGCTAGTGGCCCTGAAGGAGGGCACGGTGCTGGCCGAGCACAACGCCCCGTACGCCGGCAGCCTCCAGATCCTGCACGGACGCATCCGCGTCACCTCCGGCGAGGACCTGGTGCTCGAGGCCGGGCAGCTGCACGTGCTGCCCGTGGAGCGGCACTCGGTGGAGGCCCTGGAGGACGCGGTCCTCCTGCTCACCGCGGTGACGGGCATCGAGGACGCCGCCGAGTAGCCGCGGCCGGACCGCCGGCACGCGGCCCAGCGCCCGGAGCGCCCCCGGGACGGCTCAGCGGCGGCCCAGCTGCTTCTCCCTGCGGTAGGCGATGAACACCCCGGACAGCGCGATCATCAGCATCATCGCCGCGATGAGCGCGAGGGTCGCCGCGCCGTCGATCAGCGCGGCGACCAGCAGGACCAGGGCGATCGTGGACAGCAGGACCTGGAAGATCAGCACGGGGAGCCTTCGGTCGGGAACAGGGCCGCACCGAGGCTACCCGAGCCGGACCCCGCGGCGGTGGGGCCTGCGCGCATTCCCGGTTTCGCCCTGCGCGTGAGCCGTGTCCCTGTGGCCCGGACACGGCTAGCGTCGGGGAGGAAGACGCACTCCCTCCCCACTGTTAGGAGCACCCCCATGTCCCACGTAGCCATCATCGGCGGCCACGGCAAGGTCGCACTCATCCTCTCCCAGCTGCTCAAGACCGGCGGCAACGACGTCACGAGCATCTTCCGCAACCCGGACCACACGGACGACGTCGAGAACACGGGGGCGACCCCCGTGGTCGCCGACGTGGAGCAGCTCTCGGTCGCGCAGATCGCCGACCTGCTCGAGGGCCACGACGCCGTGGTGTGGAGCGCCGGTGCCGGCGGCGGCAGCCCCGAGCGCACCTACGCCGTGGACCGCGACGCGGCCATCCGCGCCATGGACGCCGCCGAGGTGGCGGGCGCCAAGCGCTTCGTGATGGTCTCCTACTTCGGGGCCGGCCAGGATCACGGCATCCCCGAGGACGACCCCTTCTACGCCTACGCCCAGGCCAAGGCCGACGCCGACGACCACCTGCGCGCCTCCGCGCTGAACTGGACCATCGTGGGCCCGGGCAGCCTCACCGAGGACGAGGCCAGCGGCAAGATCGACGTCTCCACGGGCGAGCGCGACGGCGAGCGCAAGACCTCCCGCGCCAACGTGGCGCTGGTGGTCGGGGCCGTGCTGGACGACCCCTCCACCGTGGGCAAGAAGATCGACTTCTCCGACGGGGACACGCTGATCTCCGACGCCCTCGAGGTCGTGGGCTGAGCGGCTGATCCCGTCCGGACCAGGGGCGGCGCAGGGGCCCGCACGGGTCCCGGCGCCGCCCCTCGTCGCGCGGGCCCCCGGGACGCCCCCCCCGGGCGCCCACCGCGGCGTCGAGCCGGGCCGCCCGGGCGGCCCGGCGGCCGACACACGGTTCCGCCCACGAAGAATTCCCGCGCCCCGCCGTGCCCCGGAGCACGGTCGTTCCCTACGCTGGGCTCATGAGCACGCACCAGGATGACATCCAGCACATCGTCGAGTTCGTGAACCGCACCCGCGTGGGCATGCTCGGCACCCGGGAGCCCACCGGCAAGCTCGTCAGCCGGCCCATGACCGTGGTCGACGTCGCCCCCGGGGAGGACCTGGACTTCTTCACGAGCCGGGACACCTCCGCCGTGCGGGACGTGCGGGCCAACGACGCCGTCAACGTCGCCTTCGTGGGCGACCACGAGTGGGTGTCGATCTCCGGCGCCGCCGAGGTGGTCGAGGACCCTGCGGTGGTCGAGGGGCTGTGGTCGGACGCGCTGAGGGCCTACTACCCGGACGGGCCCTCGACCCCCGGCCTGGTCGTGCTGCGCGTGCGTACCGAGACCGCGGAGCACTGGCGCGGCCCGGGAACGGTCGCCACCGCCCTGCGGTGGGCGAAGGCCCGGGCCACCGGCGAGCAGATCGACCCCGGCGAGTCCACGGTGGTGGACCTGTGAGCCTGCCGCCGGTCCACCAGGGCGCCTCCGAGGGCCGGGACCCGGACGAGCTGGACCTCGACGAGCCGCTGCGGCTCACCGCGGTGGTGCACGGCGCCGTGCAGGGCGTCGGCTTCCGCTGGTGGACCGCGCACCGGGCCGAGGAGCTGGGCCTGGTCGGCTCGGCCGTCAACAACAGCGACGGCACCGTGGGCATCATCGCCGAGGGTCCCCGGCGGGCCGTGCGGGACCTGCTCCAGGCCCTGCACGGCCGCGAGGCGCCCGGCGCCGTCATGAAGGTGGACTCGCACTACGGCCCGGCCACCGGCGAGTTCAGCGCCTTCGGCACGGGCTGAGCCCACCGGTGCGCCGGCCCCGCCGCGCTGCGGCGAAGGCACGCCCCCGCCGTTCTACGATGGAGGCATGGCGCACGACCACACCGGAGTCCGCGGGCGCGCGGCGGACGGGCACGACCACGGGCCCGGGCACTCGCACGCCGGGCCAGGCACCGACCGGTGGCGGATCGCCACCGCGTTCGGCATCACCGCCGCCCTGTTCGTCGTCCAGCTCGCCGGTGCGCTCTGGACCGGGTCCCTGGCCCTGCTCCTCGACACCGCGCACGTGCTCACCGACGCCGGGGGGCTGCTGCTCGCCCTGGTCGCCGCGCAGCTGAGCCTGCGCCCGCCGACCGCCCGGCGCACGTGGGGCTGGCGGCGCGCCGAGATCGTGGCCGCGGCCCTGCAAGCGGGGGTGCTGCTGGCCGTGGGGCTGTTCGTGCTGGTGGAGGGGGTGCGCCGCTTCGTCGAGCCGCAGCCGGTGGCCTCCGCCGAGCTGATCGTCTTCGGCGTGCTGGGGCTGCTCGGCAACCTCGTGGCGATGGTCGTGCTCTTCGGGGGCCGCCGCTCCAACCTCAACCTGCGGGCGGCGATGCTCGAGGTGCTCAACGACGCGCTGGGCTCCGTGGCGGTGATCGTGGCGGCCGTGGTCATCACGCTCACCGGCTGGGTGCAGGCGGACGCCGTCGTGGCCCTGCTCATCGGGCTGCTCATCGTGCCCCGCACCATCCGGCTGCTCACGGAGTCCCTGTCCGTGCTGCTGGAGAGCGCGCCCCCCGGCCTGGACCTCGCCGACGTCCGCGGGCACATCCTCGGCCTGCCCCACGTGGTGGAGGTCCACGACCTGCACGCCTCCCGGATCTCCTCGGACCTGCCCGTGCTCACCGCCCACGTGGTGCTCGAGGAGGAGTACTTCTACGCGGGCGGGTCAGCCGAGGCCCTGGGCCGGATCCAGCGCTGCGTGGCCGAGCACTTCCCGGTCTCCGTGCAGCACTCCACGATCCAGCTGGAACCCGCCGACCACGTCGAGCCGGAGGTGTGCGCGCCCCATGACCCCTGAGCCCCCGAGCGAGCCCCCGGGCGCCGGGCAGCACTGCCTGGTCGTCTACGTCCCCGCCACGCACGCGGAGCAGGTCCTGCAGGCCCTCGGCGACGCCGGGGCCGGCCGCGCCGGTCACTACTCCCACGTGGCCTTCGTCAGCCCGGGGACCGGCCGCTTCACGCCGCTGCCCGGGGCCGACCCCACGATCGGGGAGGTCGGCCGGCCGGAGGAGGTCGACGAGGTCCGGATCGAGACCCTCTACCCGGCGGCCGAGCGCGAGCGCGTGCTGCGGGCGATGGCCGGGGCCCACCCCTACGAGGTCCCGGCCTTCGCCACCTTCCCGGTCCACGACCGGGGCCCGTCCTTCGACGAGCAGGGCCGGCTCAGGAGGCGGCCGGGTCCGGCATGAGCGCGGAGCGGATGAGGAACCGCTTGCCCTCCGGGGCCTCCACCGAGAAGCCCGAGCCGCGCCCCACCACCACGTCCACCGTGAGCAGGGTGTGCTTCCAGTACTCGAACTGCTCCCGGGACATCCAGAACTCCAGCTCGGCCGTGGCCGGGTCGCCGGGCAGCCGGAAGACGCCCAGGAGCACGTCCGCCGGACCGGTGAGGAAGTCCCCGGCCGGATAGCACATGGGCGCCGACCCGTCGCAGCACCCGCCGGACTGGTGGAACATCAGCCGGCCGTGCCGCTCCCGCAGCGTCCCGAGCAGCTCCACGGCGGCCGGGGTCAGGGCCACCCGGGAGAAGGTCTCGCCCTCGACGGCGGGGGAGGACTCCAGGACGGCGGTGCCCGCGGAGCGGTCCGCGGCGCCGCTCCCGGCGGTGCCCGGCACGGTGTGGTCGGTGCTGCTCACGGCGCGCTCCTCGGCTCGGCGGTGTGAGCCAGGCTACAGGCGGGCGAGCAGTTCCTCCAGCCCCAGCCCGTCCAGCACCCCCGCCGGGTGCGGCCCGGCCGCCGCGAAGGCGTCCGCCCACTCCCGGGGCAGAGGGCGGCGGCCGGCCACGAGGACCAGGTTGCCCGGGTAGCGGCCGGTGAGCAGCCGCGCCTCGGCCAGGCACCACACGTCCGCGAACGCCGAGCGCGCGGCCCGGGCCTGGCCGGCGAAGAAGTCCAGCCCGGGGTCGTCGCCCACGTTGACGACGAGCGCGCCGCCCGGCGCCAGCAGTCCGGCGGCCTCGGCGTAGAAGGACGGCTCCGTGAGGTGCCCGGGCGCGTCCCGGCCCGAGAAGACGTCGAGGACCACGAGGTCCGCGGTCCCGGGGGCCACGACGTGCGGCAGCGCCGCCCGGGCGTCGTCGACGACCACGCGCACCTCCGCCCCCGCGGGCAGGGGCAGCGCCTCGAGCACGAACGCGGGCAGCTCCCGCTCGAGCTCCACGGCCGCCTGCGGCGACCCGGGCCGGGTCGCCGCCACGTACCGGGCCAGGGTCAGCGCCCCGGCGCCCAGGTGCACCGCGGTGACCGGCGCGCCCGGGGCAGCCACGACGTCGACCACGTTGGCGACCCGGCGCAGGTACTCGTAGAAGATCTCCTCCGGGCGGGCCAGGTTCACGTGGGACTGCTCGGCCCCGCCGATGGACAGGACGAACCCGCCCTCGGTGAAGCCGTCCGGGATGATCTCGGCGTGCACGCCGGCGTCCTTGAGATATCTGCGCATGAGCCCATTGTCACGTCCCGGACGGGAATGAACCGGGGCGCGGGGTGGCTGCACCGGTGTACCCCTGCTGCGTCCCGAAGGATCCCCTGCCCATGAGCCCCGACGTCCCCGTGTCCGAGACCGCGCCGGTCCCCGCCCCCGCACCCACCGCCGGCGTCCCGGGCACCGGTGCCCCGGCCGCGGGCACCGACCACTCCGCCCGCAACCGCCTGGTGATCGGGCTGCTGCTCGTCTCCACGTTCGTGGTGATCCTCAACGAGACGATCATGGGCGTGGCCCTGCCCCGTCTCATGGCCGACCTCTCCGTCACGGCGGTCGCCGGCCAGTGGCTGACCACCGCCTTCATGCTCACCATGGCCGTGGTCATCCCGGTGACCGGGTTCCTGCTCCAGCGCCTGCACACCCGGCCCGTGTTCCTGACCGCCATGACCCTGTTCAGCCTCGGCACCCTCGTCTGCGCGGCCGCGCCCGGGTTCGGGACCCTCCTCGCCGGGCGGGTGGTGCAGGCCTGCGGCACCGCCATCATGATGCCGCTGCTGATGACCACGGTCCTGACCCTCGTGCCGCCGGCCGGGCGCGGGCGGGTCATGGGCAACATCTCCATCGTCATCTCGGTCGCCCCCGCCGTGGGGCCGACCATCTCGGGCGTCATCCTCAGCGTGCTCGAGTGGCGGTGGATGTTCATCCTGGTGCTGCCCATCGCGGTGGGCTCCCTGCTGCTGGGCGCGTGGCGGATGCAGAACGTCACCGAGCCCCGCCCGGCGCCGCTGGACGTGGTCTCCGTGGTGCTCTCGGCCCTGGGCTTCGGCGGCCTGGTCTACGGCCTGAGCACGCTCGGCGAGGGCGGGGAGGCCGCCGTCCCGGCGTGGGCCCCCCTGGCCGTGGGACTGGCGGCGCTGGCCGTGTTCGTGCGGCGCCAGACCCGGCTGCAGCGCACGGACCGGGCCCTGCTGGACCTGCGGACGTTCCGGTCCCGGGTGTTCACGGCGTCCACGGCGGTGCTCGCGGTCAGCATGATGGCCCTCTTCGGCACGCTGATCGTGCTGCCCATCTACCTGCAGACCGTGCACGGTCTCGACCCCCTGGGCACGGGCCTGCTGCTGCTGCCCGGCGGGCTCGTCATGGGCCTGCTCGCGCCCGTCGTCGGGCGGGTCTACGACCGTTCGGGCCCCACCGTGCTGCTCGTGCCGGGCTCGGTCCTGCTGAGCGGGTCCCTGTGGTACCTGGCGTCCACCTCGGCGGCCACGCCGGTGCCGATGGTGCTGCTCGCCCACGTGGTGCTCAGCACGGGCCTGGCCCTGATGTTCACCCCGCTGTTCACCGCGGGCCTGGGCTCCCTGCCGGAGCGGCTGTACTCGCACGGCTCCGCCATGGTGGGCACCCTGCAGCAGGTGGCGGGGGCCGCGGGCACGGCCCTGTTCGTCACCGTCCTGACCCTGGGAGCCGCCGGTGCCGCGGCCTCCGGGGCCGCGGGGCCCGAGGCCACCGAGGCGGGCGTGCGCAGTGCCTTCCTGTGCGGCGGGATCATCTCGCTGCTGGCCGTGGCCGGGTCCTTCGCGGTGCGCCGGCCCGCGCTCAGTCCTGGACCCGCTCCCGGATCCGCCGGCTGAGCTCCGCGGCGTCCTCGACGGCCCGCTCGCCGCGGGCCGCCTCCGCCCGCAGCCCCTCCACCACGGACTCGTCCTTGAGCGCGCGGACGTTGATCTCCAGGGTGACCAGCGCGGTCGCGACGGCGGCGCGGGCGGCCTCCACGGCCGCCGCGACGTCGCTGAGCACGTTGGGGTTGCACCAGCCGGTCAGCTCCCGGGCCAGGCCCAGGACCTCCGCGCCCACGCCGATCAGCTCCTGCGGCGGCCGGGCCGCCCCAGCGGTGGCCTCCTGCACCGCCCGCGACCGGGCGGCCCGCTGCTCGTCGGTGTCCCGGGGCAGCCCGTACGCCGCGGAGAGCTCCCCGAAGGCCTCCGCGTCCGCGTCGGCGAGCCGCAGCGCGGCCGGGATCAGCTCCTCGGCGCGGGCGGCCGCGTCCGCCGCGTGCTCCGAGCCGGTGGAGTACCGCGCGGACATGGCGAGCAGGGCCGCGCCCAGCGCCGCCTGCAGCGCCCCGGCGGCGCCGCCGCCCGGGGCGGGCGCGTCCGAGGCCATGCGCTGCACGTAGGTCCTGATGTTCTCCGAGTTGATCTTCTGCGGGCTGGTCATCTCCGGGCTGGTCCTCTCGGGACCGGTGTTCTGCGAGCTGCTCACGGCGGATCCTTCCGGTGGCGGGCCGGCGCCGGGACGGGCGCGGCGTCCGCACGAGCCTAACGGCCCGTGGCCGATCTCACAGGCCTCCCGGCGTGACGGCACGCTCCGTCAACCGGACCGAAACGTCCCGGCCACATCGGCGGACGATCCTGGGGGCGTCCGACGAAACCGCAGTCGACGGCCCCGGCCCCCACAGGGCCCGGCCCCGAGAGGACGTGCCCCATGACCGCTCTTCCCGCCCCCGCCGGCCCCACGATCCCCGCCGGCCCCACGATCGCCGCGGCACCCGCCGACATCGTCCCCGTCCCCGCCGCTCCTCCCGCCGACTCTCCTGCCGGCTCTCCCGCCGAGGCGACCCCGGTCGACGAGACCTGGCTCGGGGACCCGGCCCTGATCCGCCCCGGGGACCGGATCGAGGTGTGGGAGCAGGGCACCCTCTGCCACGTGGGCACCGTGGGCCAGTCCGCCCCGCACCTGGGCCTGCTCTGGATCCTGGAGGCGGGAACCGGCGCCCGTCGGCTCGTCCCGGTCCACGGCTACCGCCTGCGCCGGTCACCGCTCGCCCGCGCCGCCTGAGCCGCTCTCCGTTCAACCGCTGTTCGCCCGGACCCGCTACCGTCGGCGCTGACAGCCGGGCGGACGAGGAGGATCATTGGGACCGAGCAGATCGACGGCGGCAGTGGGGCTCGCGGCGCTCCTGATGGGCGCCGGCCTCCCGGCCGCCGCCGGAGAGGGCCCGGCCCGGGCGCAGGGCCACGACCGGGCCCCCGGACACGGGAGGGAGCAGGCCGTGGCGGCACAGGACCCGGTGCGCTTCATGACCTACAACGCGTCCCTCAACCGCGCGGCCCCGGGGCAGCTGCGGCAGGACCTCGCCACCCCGGACGACGCCCAGGCACGGGCCGTGGCCGAGGTGGTCCAGCGGACCGCCCCGGACGTGCTGCTCGTCAACGAGTTCGACCACGACGCGGCGGGCCGCTCGGCGGAGCTGTTCCGCACGAACTACCTGGAGGTCCCGCAGCGCGGACAGGACCCCGTGCACTACCCGTACGTCTACACCGCCCCGGTGAACACGGGCGAGCCCTCGGGCCTGGACCTGAACCGGGACGGGGTCGTGGGCGGGCCCGAGGACGCGTGGGGCTTCGGGTTCTTCCCCGGCCAGTACGGCATGGTCCTCTACTCGAAGCACCCGCTCGACACCGACCGGATCCGCACCTTCCGGGACTTCCGGTGGGCGGACATGCCCGGCAGCCGCCTGCCCGCGGAGCACTATGCCCCCGGGCACGCGGAGCGGCTGCGGCTGTCCAGCAAGTCCCACTGGGACGTCCCGGTGCGCATCGGGACCACGACGGTGCACGTGCTGGCGTCCCACCCGACTCCGCCGACCTTCGACGGGCCCGAGGACCGCAACGGCCGGCGCAACGCCGACGAGATCCGGTTCTGGGCCGACTACGTGCGCGGTCCCGCGGCGTCCTCCTACGTCTACGACGACGAGGGCGCGCGCGGCGGGCTGCGGCCGGGGGAGCGGTTCGTGGTGATGGGCGACCAGAACGCGGACCCGCTCGACGGCGACTCGTGGCCCGGGGCGATCCAGCAGCTCCTGGAGCACCCGCGCGTGCAGGACCCCCTGCCCGCCTCCGCCGGAGGCCCCGAGGCCGCCGCCCGGCAGGGCGGGGCGAACCTCGCCCACCGCTCCGACCCCGCCCACGACACCGCGGACTTCGCCGACGACCCCGCCCCCGGCAACCTGCGGGCCGACTACGTGCTGCCCTCGCGGAACCTGCGGGTGACCGGCGCCGGGGTGTTCTGGCCCGTCCCCGGCGAGCCGGGCGCCGAGCTGACCGGCGAGCACCCGTTCCCCACCTCCGACCACCGCCCCGTGTGGGTCGACGTGGCCCCCGGAGGCCGGCGATGACCGCCCGGCAGGAGCGCGCCGCGGAGCTGCTCGACCGCCTCCTCGCCCTCGTCGAGGTGGTCGCCGCGGCCCGCCGCGCCGCGGTGCCGGAGCTGGAGCGGGTGACCCCCCGCCACCGCCGCTCCGCCCTGAACCTCGTGGACTACGTGGCCGTGCGCAGCCAGGACGTCCGGGACCTGCAGCGCGACCTCAGCCGTCTGGGCGTGTCCTCGCTCGGACGGATGGAGGCGGGCGTCATGACCCACCTGACCGCGGTGGTGGAGACCCTGCAGATGCTGGCGGCCCGCACCGACGAGGTCTTCGCCGCCCCCGACCCCGGGGTCCCCCTCGAGGAGCCGGAGCTCCCCGGGACCGAGGTCCTGCGCCGCAACACCGACGCCCTGCTGGGACCGGGCCGGGAGGACCGGCGCACCCGCATCATGGTGACCCTGCCCGCGGAGGCGGCCGGGGACCGCCGTCTCGTCGAGTCCATGGTCCGCGCCGGGATGGACGTGGCCCGGATCAACTGCGCGCACGACGGCCCGGAGCGGTGGGAGGCCATGATCGGGCACGTGCGGGCGGCCGAGCGCGCGACCGGGCACGAGGTGCGCGTGGCGATGGACCTCGCCGGGCCCAAGCTGCGCACCGGGCCGGTCGAGCCGGGCCCGCAGGTCGAGAAGATCAAGCCGGTCCGGGACAGCCGCGGCCGGGTCACCGTACCGGCCCGCCTGTGGCTGGGGGACCCGGACCCGGGGGTGGACGACGACGCCCCCGCCGTTCCCGTGGCCGACCCCGCCTGGATCGCGGCGCGCGTGCCGGGGGAGAGGCTGCGGCTGAAGGACGCGCGCGGCTCCGGGCGGACGCTGCGGGTGCTGGAGGCGACCGGCCCGGGCGTGCTGGTGGAGTGCTCCAAGACCGTGTACTTCGCCACCGGGCTGGCCGTCGAGGCGGAGGACGGCACCGAGGGCGTGCTCGGCGAGCTGCCCGCGGTCGAGCAGCACCTGCGCGTGCGCACCGGCGACGTGCTCGTGCTGACCCGCGACATGGCCCCCGCCCCGGTCCGGGCGCAGGGGCCGCACCGGATCGGCTGCTCGCTGCCCGAGGCCTTCACCGACGCCCGGGAGGGGCAGCCCGTGTGGCTCGACGACGGGAAGATCCGGTGCCGGATCACGGCCGTGTCCCCCGAGGAGATCGAGCTCGCGGTGCTGCAGGCCGCGCCCGGCGGCGCGAAGCTCCGGGCGCGGAAGGGCATCAACCTGCCCGAGACCGACCTGCGGATCTCGGCGCTCACCGACGAGGACCGCGCGCACCTGCCCTTCGTGGCCGAGCACGCGGACGCCGTCAACATGTCCTTCGTGCGCTCGCGCCAGGACGTGACCGACCTGCTGGAGGAGCTGGAGGCCGTCGGCCGCCGCGAGCTGGACATCACCCTCAAGATCGAGACGGTGGGCGGCTTCCAGGCCCTGCCGTCGATGCTCCTGGAGGCGATGCGCTGGCAGGACGTGGGCGTGATGATCGCCCGCGGCGACCTCGCGGTCGAGGCCGGGTTCGAACGACTGGCCGAGGTGCAGGAGGAGATCCTGTGGCTGTGCGAGGCCGGGCACGTCCCGGTCGTGTGGGCCACCCAGGTGCTCGAGTCGCTGGCCAAGAAGGGCCTGCCCTCCCGGGCCGAGGTCACCGACGCGGCGATGGGCCAGCGCGCCGAGTGCGTGATGCTGAACAAGGGGCCGTTCGTGGTGGACGCGATCGAGGCGCTCGACGACATCCTGGTGCGCATGGAGGGGCACGCGCACAAGAAGTCGGACATGCTCCGCCGGCTCAACGCCTGGGCGCCGTTCGCCCGGTGAGCCCCGGCCCGGGGCGACCGTGCCACACTGGTGCCATGGCCGCCCGTGACACCGCTGTGCTCCGCTTCCTCGCCGCCCCGACCGACGCCGGGCGCACCGGCACCGTGGACGGCGGGCGCGTGCTCGAGTGGATCGACAAGGCCGCGTACGCGTGCGCCGTCGGCTGGTCGCGGGCCTACTGCGTCACCGCCTACGTGGGCAACATCCACTTCGACCGCCCGGTCAGCGTGGGGGACATGGTCGAGGTCGCCGCGCAGATCGTGCACACCGGCCGCTCCTCGATGCACATCCGGGTCGAGGTGGCCTCCGCGGACCCCCGCGAGCAGGGGGTCACCCTGCGGGACACCTGCCTGATCATCATGGTGGCCGTCGACGGCGAGGGCCGCCCCACCCCGGTCCCGCAGTGGACGCCCGAGACCGAGCACGAGCGCCGGCACCAGGCGGTCACGAAGCGGCGGATCGAGCTGCGCAACAGCATCGAGGCGCTGATGGCGGAGCAGAAGTACACCGACGAGGGCACGGCCGAGGAGACGGTGCTGCGCTTCCTCGCCGCGCCCACGGACATCAACTGGGGCGGGAAGGTGCACGGCGGCACGGCCATGCGCTGGATCGACGAGGCCGCGTTCGTGTGCGGGTCCCGGTGGGCCGGGCGCCCGGTCATCGCCGTGTACGCGGGCGGGGTCCGCTTCTACCGGCCCATGCACATCGGCCACCTCGTGGAGGTCCGGGCGCGGCTGATCCACACCGCGGCCCGGGGCCTGCACATCTCCGTCAACTGCTGGTCCGGGGACCCCGCCACCGGCGAGCTCCAGCTGACGACCAACTGCCTCATGGTCATGGTCGCCCTCGACGACACCGGGCACGCCCTGCCCGCCCGGCAGTGGCACCCGGTGAGCCAGGAGGACCGGGACCTGGACGCCTTCGCCCGCGAGCTGGTCCGGCTGCGCGCCGAGTTCCCGGACTCCTTCCAGCGGGTCGACCCCTCGGTCTCCCTGCTGCCGGGGGACTGAGGGTCCTCACCTCCGCCGTCGGCGAATCCCGGCGCCTGCTCAGTGGGCTGTGCATATAGTGGGCCGCAGACCACTGTCCCGGCACTGCACGAGGAGAGCACCCCCATGGACCTGAACCCCCTGAGCTCGGCCTTCGACGAGCACGGCAAGCCCAAGCCGGCCATGAACAAGTTCCTGGACACCGTTCTGCGCGCCCAGCGCCCGGTCGTGCTCGCGTTCGTGAAGAAGGTGCGCGCCAAGTACCCGGACGAGACGCCCGAGCAGCTGGCCCGGCGCCTGGAGAAGATCTACGTCCGGTCCGTCACCGTCGAGGGCGGCGCGGTCGGCGCCACCGCGGTGGTCCCCGGCGTCGGCACCGTCGCCTCCCTCGGGCTGTCCTCCTTCGCGGTGGTCGGCTACCTCGAGGCCACCGCCCTCTACGCCCAGGCGATCGCCGAGCTGCACGGGGTGCACACCGAGGACCCCGAGAGGACCCGCACCATGGTCATGGCCCTCATGCTCGGCGAGGACGGCCGGCAGGTCATGAACCAGATCCTGGCCAGCGGCACCAAGGGCAAGGGCATGATGTCGTCCTGGGGCCTGATGATGGGCAAGGACGACTCGAAGACCTTCGACGTCAGCCGGATCATCCGCAACATGTTCGTCAAGCGCTTCCTGCTCAAGCAGACCGGAGCGGTCTTCGGCCGCGCCCTGCCGTTCGGGGTGGGCGCGATCGTCGGCGGCGGCGCGAACCTGGCCATGTCCAAGCAGGTCATCAGCGCGACCCACGAGGCGTTCGGGCCGCTGCCCGCCGACTTCCCCGCCGAGCTCGCCCTCTCCGAGCGGGCCCCCCGGTTCGGCGGCGGGGACAGCACCGCGGACACGACCGCCCACGGCGAGATCTCCGGCGGGAAGTAGCCGCCGCACCGGCCCCGCGCTCCGACGACGCCCCGCCCTCCGGCGGGGCGTCGTCGCCGTTCACGGCCCATCCGCCCGGACGTGGCGGCCCGTTCACCGCGCCTCCCTAGTGTGGCGCCGAGAGCGGGGTCACCGCCCCGCCCGGAGCCGAGGGAGCGCCGTGCGACCGATCGTCTACGCCCACCGGGGATCCAGCGCGGCCTACCCGGAGCACACCCGGGCCGCCTACGTCCAGGCGCTGCTGGACGGGGCGGACGGCGTGGAGTGCGACGTCCACCTGACCCGGGACCGCCATCTCGTCCTCCACCACGACGCCCAGCTGGGGCGCACGAGCGACGGCCGCGGTCCGGTCTCGGCGCGCACGCTCGCCGAGCTGCGCCGCCTCGACTGGGTGTCCTGGAAGGGTGTGCCGATCCCGCCGAGCCACGGGTCCCGCGACCGCCAGCTGCTGACCCTGCCCGAGCTGCTGGACCTGCTGCGCGGGGCCGGCCGGCCCGTGGGCCTGGCCGTGGAGACCAAGCACCCCAGCCCGTACGGCCACCAGCTCGAGGAGGAGGTCCTGAACGTGCTGATGCGGGAGGGGTGGGACCCCGAGACCGGCCGGCTGGGCCGGATCACGGTCTCGCTGATGAGCTTCCACCCCGACGCCGTCCGCCACCTGCTCGAGACGGTGCCCGCCCGCCACGTGTGCCAGCTGGTGGAGACCACCACCCGCCGCACGGTCCGGGAGAGCCTGCGCGTGAACCGCACGACCGCCGCCGTGCTGCACGCCGGGATGCGGCTCGTGGTGCCCCCGGCGCTGCCCGTCATCGCGACCGGGCTCGTGGACATCGTGGGACCCGGCATCGACTTCGTCCGCGCCCGGCCCGACCTGGTGCGCCGGTGGGCCGCCGACGGGCGCGTGCTGCGGGCCTGGACGATCGACACGGCGCGGGACGTGGACCTGTGCCGCGCCCTGGGCATCCAGCAGCTGACCTCCAACCGTCCGGCCGACGTGCTGCGCTGGACCGCGGCGGCCGGCGGGCGGGACGGCGGCGCCGGGATCCCCGCCGGCCCGCCGGTGCCGGCGCCCGGACCGGGGCGCCCCCGCTCCGCCGCGATGACGGTCAGGTAACGAGCGGTCACGTCACCGTCCGGCGGGCCCCGCCGCGCGTATGCTCGGCACCACCTGCCCGTTGTCGCGCAGGGCCTTCCGCGTCCTCCGGCACGCGCCGACACGAGACCGCCAGGAGACGGCCATGTCCACCCCCATCCCGCCCGGGGCGCCGAGCCGGGACACCGTCCGCGCCCCCGCCCCGGACCTCCAGGAGGAGGCCCGGCGGGTGGCCGAGCGCGTCCACCGTGAGGTCTCCGCGGCCGTGGCGCCCGAGCGCATCGACTCGGAGCTGTCCCTGCTGAACCGGTTCGCCGAGCACGAGGACGTCGACGTGGTCGTCGGTCCCGTGCTCGCGCAGATCCTCGCCGCGGCGCTGCGGGCCACCCGCCTCACCAGCGGACTGGTCGACCCCACCACCGGCGACGCCGCATGGCGGGCCCAGGACGGTCTGCCAGCCCGCCCGGCCCCGGGGATCGCCCACCTGGACCTCGACCTGCCCGCCCGCCGCCTGCGGATGCGGCGGGGCACCGTGCTGGACCTCGCCGAGGTCGCCGACGCCTGGGCCGCGGACCGCACGGCCCGGATCTTCGAGGAGACCTTCCCCGGCCACGGGCTCGTCGCCCGCACCGGCGCGGTGCTGGCCGTCGCCGGCCCTCCCGCCGAGGCCGCCGCCCTGGCCGCGACACCGGGGACCGGTCCGGGCCCCGCCCCGGACCCGGCCCTGGGCGCCGCCGCCTGGGCCGGCCTCCTGGCGGCGGGCCACCGGGGTCTCGCCGTGCTTCCCCGGCCGGGGAGCGCCCTGGTCAACCCGGTCACCGGTGCCGCGGCGGAGAGTCCGTGGGACCGTGTCGTGGTGGCCGCGCGGAACGCGGTGGAGGCCCAGGCCTACGCCCGCGCTGCCCACGTGCTCGGCGGGGACGCTCCCGGCTGGGTCGCGGCGTGCGGCGCGGAGGGCGAGTTCGCCGGCTCGCGGCCCGGAAGCACGCTCCGGCGCCGGCTCCGGACACCCGGTTGGCCCGGCCGGACGGGCCACGCGGCCGCCTGACCGGCGCCGCCGGCGGGCGCCCGTGTGCGTGCCCCTGCGTTCACGAAAAGTAACACGGCGGGGTTTTTCTCCTCCGGGGACCGTGCCCGCCGGCGAGGCCCGAGGACCCGCCTGCCGGACCCGGCGCGCGCGGCGACCCGCTCCCGCCGACGGCCGCCGGCCCGGGAACCGCTCGATTGCAGTCGAAAACGACCCCTCGGACGGGGCTGCGTCCTGTGATCTCGCCCACGTCGGGCCCGCGCCTCTGCCGGGCGCGCCCCGCCGCCGCCCGGGACCGACTCGACGATGACGCATCGATAACGCCGCGGTGACGGCGGCGTGAGGGGGGCATAACAGCCCCCTGCGTAGAACGGACCTGCCGGTAACACCGGTGTTCGCGCGTCGAAAGGAGTTGGACATGACCTCAGCACCACAACGCTCACACCGCCGCGACGGGGGGTCGTCGGCAGAGCGAGTGCTGTGGGGCGAGGCTGCGGTGAAGGGGGGCGCCGCCGGGGCGCGGTCGAGGCCGGACTCCTCGGCACGGGAGGCCCGGGGCGCCGGGACGAGGCCGAGCCGGCTCCACCACTTCTTCGAGCGCAGCTGCGACCTCACGCCGCACGCCCAGGCCCTGCACGCCGACGGCCAGGCCTACACGTACGCGGAGCTGGACGAGCTGGCCAACCGCATGGCCCACCTGATCGCGAGCTACGGCCTCGCCGTCGGGGACCGCGTGGGCATCCTCCTCCAGCGCTCCACGATGCTGTACGCGTCGCTGCTGGCCGTCCTCAAGACGGGTGCCACCTTCGTCCCGATCGACCCGAACCTGCCCGCCGACCGCGTGCAGTTCATCGCCGAGGACTCGGACCTGGCCCTGCTGCTCACCTCGGCGGAGCTCGTGCCGCTCGTCGAGGACGCGGCCGTCGACGTCGTCGACGTCGGGCGGATCGAGGAGCAGCTCGCCGCGGCGCCCGCCCACCGGCCGGAGGTCCGCCACGAGGGCGACCCCACCTGCTACATCATCTACACCTCGGGCTCGACCGGGCGCCCCAAGGGCGTGGAGGTCGCGCACTCGAGCATCTGCAACTTCATCGAGATCGTGCCCGAGGTCTACGACGTCCGTCCCGAGGACCGGGTCTACCAGGGCATGACCATCGCCTTCGACTTCTCCATCGAGGAGATCTGGCCGACCTGGGCCGTCGGCGCCGCCCTGGTGGCCGGCCCCACGGACGAGGCGCGGCTGGGCCGGGGACTCGTCGAGTTCCTGCAGCGCATGGAGATCTCCGTGCTGTACTGCGTGCCGACCGTCCTGGCCACCCTCGAGCACGACCTGCCCGGCATCCGCAGCATCCTCGTGGGCGGAGAGGCCTGCCCGGCGGATCTCGTGGAGCGCTGGTCCACGCCCGGGCGCCGGATGCTCAACACCTACGGGCCCACCGAGGGCACCGTGACCGCCACGTGGGGCGAGCTGACCCCCGGGCGGCCCGTGACCATCGGCAAGCCCCTGCCCACCTACGAGGTGCGCATCCTCGACGAGTCGATGAACGAGGTGCCCGAGGGGGAGCCCGGGGAGATCTGCATCGCCGGCCCGGGCGTGGCCCGCGGCTACGTCAACCTCCCGCACGTGACCGAGGAGCGCTTCCGGCCGCACCCGGACGGACCCCGGGCCGGGCGGATCTACCGCACCGGCGACCTGGGCCGGATCCTGCCCGACGGCGAGATCGAGTACCTCGGCCGGGCCGACAGCGAGGTGAAGATCCGCGGCCACCGCGCCGACCTGCAGGAGATCGAGAACGTGCTCCGGCGCGACGACGCGGTGGCGGACGCCGCCGTGAAGCTCGTCTCCGGGGGCGACGACGTGGCGGCGTTCCTCACGCTGCGCGGCGAGGTCCGCGACGAGCGCGCCCTGTTCGAGCTGCTCCACGACTCCGTGACCGCGGCCCTGCCGCCGTACATGGTGCCCTCCTTCTACGAGATCCTGCCCGCCATGCCGATGATGGTCAGCGGCAAGGTGGACCGGAAGAACCTCCCCGACCCCAGCTCGCCCCGCTTCGTGACGACGGTGGGCCTGGTCCCGCCGCAGACCGAGTCGGAGTGGCAGCTCACGGAGGTCTGGTCCCGGGTCTTCCGGATCCCCGTCGACCAGCTCTCCGCGGAGGCGGACTTCTTCCTGGAGCTCGGCGGGCACTCGCTGCTCGCCGCGACCGCCACCTCCGAGCTGCGCCGGGAGCTCCCCGAGCAGGACATCTCCATCGCGGACATCTACACCTACCCGACCGTCCGGGACCTGGCCCGCCACCTCGACGCCGCCCCGGCGGCCGTCCCGGCCACGGCCGACCCGGACGACCGCCCCACCGCCCTGCACCACACGAGCGGGCGGGTGGCCCTCTGCGGGACGGCCCAGGTGACGACCATGGTCCTGGCGGCCATGGTCGTGGGCTCCCCGCTCGCCGCGGTCCTCTACTCCTACGGCGGGCAGTTCAGCTACCCGCTCATGTGGGACATGCTGCTCGTGGGCGTGCTGGTCTCCGTGCTCGCCCGCTTCTTCCTGCCGTTCCTGGGCTCGCGGGTGCTGGGCCGGTTCGTCCGGCCGGGGCACCACCCGCTCTGGGGGAGGCAGTACTTCCTGCTGTGGTGCATCGACGGACTGACCCGGCTCTCCCCGCTCAGCCTCCTGACCGGCACGCCGATGGCCGCCGGCTACCTTCGCCTGCTGGGCGCCGAGGTCGGCGCCGGTGCCCACGTGGGCACCGCCGCCGTGGGCCTGCCCTCCCTCGTGAGCATCGGCTCCCGCGCCAGCATCGGCTACGGGTCCTCCGTGCAGACCGCGCAGGTGGAGGAGGGCTGGGTGACCATCGCCCCGGTGCGGGTCGGCGACGACGCGTTCGTGGGCGCCAACGCCCTGCTGCAACCCGGCTCCCGGGTCGAGGACGGCGCCCGGCTGGCGGAGCAGTCCCTGGCCGCGCGCAACCAGGTGATCCCCGCCGGGGAGCACTGGCTGGGCTCCCCGTCCCGGCCCGCCGACGGGGACGACGAGCTGCTCGAGCGGATGGAGCGCCGTCCCCTGCCGGGCGGCCGCTGGCCGGCCCCGCTCGTGGCCGCTCTGCTGCTGGGCTGGGCCGCCCTCGAGGTGCTGCCCTTCGTCCTGGTGCTCCCGTCCTTCCTGATGATCTGGATCGCGGCCATCGAGTTCGGTCTGCCGGTGGGCCTGGCGCTCACCCCGGCCGTGGGCGTGGTCTACGTCCTCACGGTGTGCACCGTGGTGGCCGTGGGCCGGGCGATCGTCCTGCGCCGGACCCCCACGGGCATCCACCCGGTCCGCAGCGGTCTCGGCGTGCGCAAGTGGATGGCCGACCAGCTGCTGAGCACCAGCCTGGAGAGCACCAACGCCCTGTACGCCACGCTGTACACCGTGCCCTGGCTGCGCGTTCTCGGCGCCCGGGTCGGTCCCCGCTCCGAGGTGTCCACGGTGGGCCACATCGACCCCGACCTGCTCACCCTCGGGGAGGGCAGCTTCGTCGCGGACATGGCCAGCGTGGGCAGCGCCGTGTACCACCACGGGCACCTGCACATGGAGCGCACCGTCGTCGGCGACCGCTCGTTCGTGGGCAACGCCGCGTTCGTCCCGTCCGGGACCCGGATGGGCGACGGCTCCCTCGTGGGCGTCGCCTCGGTGCCCCCGGCCGACGTGCCGGAGGGGACCTCGTGGCTGGGCTCGCCGGCCATGTTCCTGCCCCGCCGGCAGGACAGCGGCAACTACGACGAGAGCCTCACCTTCCGGCCGTCCCGCGGCAAGGTGGCCGCCCGGCTGATCATCGAGGCGCTGCGCATCACGGTGCCCCCGGCCCTGATCGGCCTGATCGGCTACCTCGGCCTGCTGGCCTCGGTGAGCCTCGTGCCGCAGCTGAGCCTGCTCGGCTTCGTCGCGGTGCTGCCGTTCGTCGCGCTCGCCACCGGGTTCACCGTGGTGCTCGCCGTCGTGGTCCTCAAGTGGGCCATCGTGGGCCGGTACCGGCAGCGGATCGAGCCCCTGTGGGACAACTTCGTGCGGCGCAGCGAGTTCGTCACCGGCGTCTACGAGTCCGCCGCGGTCCCCGCGCTCGTCGGCGGCCTGGTGGGCACCCCGCTGATCGGCCCGGTGCTCCGCCTGTTCGGAGCGCAGATCGGCCGGCGGACCTACATCGGCACGACCTACCTGACGGAGTTCGACCTCGTGCACATCGGCGACGACGCCGCCGTCTCGACGGACGTGTCCCTGCAGACGCACCTGTTCGAGGACCGGGTCATGAAGATGTCCTACGTCGAGATCGGCGAGGGCGCCAGCGTCGGAGCGCGCTCCATCGTGCTCTACGACACGACGGTCGGCGCCGGCGCCACGGTGGACGGGCTGTCGCTGGTGATGAAGGGCGAGCAGCTGCTGCCCCGGACGAACTGGCGCGGCATCCCGGTGCGCTCCGCCTCGGCGGCGCTCACCACGGGCCGCTGAGCCGGCCGTGGACGGCACACAGGTGTCCCCGCGACCCTGGTCGCGGGGACACCGTGCCCACCGGGGCGAGGACGCCTCAAGCGCTGCGCATGTAGCCCATCAGCTGGGTGATCTGCGGGGAGGGCGGGGCGCCGAGCTCGTCGGCCATCGTGCTGCAGAAGCTGCGGAAGGTCTGCAGGGCCGGGGCGTTGTTGCCCAGGCCGAGATCCGCCTCGATCAGGACGCGGACCGCGCTCTCCCGCAGGGGGTCCAGGGCTCGGACGTTGGCGGCCAGCAGGTGCGCCCGGTAGAAGTCCCCGTGCTCGAGGGACAGCCGCGCCAGGTGCTCCACGGCGTTGACGTAGAGCGTCCGCAGCCGGTCCTGCTCGGCCATCACCCAGCCGTCGTACCAGCCGGGCAGCAGCTGCGCGCCGGCCGGGTCGAGGAACCACGGGTCCTCCGTGGGGGGCGCGGTCGCGGCGGCCGCCTCGTGCAGCGACTCGCGCAGCTCGTGCAGGTCCACCACGACCGGGTCGGCCAGGGCGATGTTGTTGCCGCGGGTGCCCACCGCCCCGGGGACCTGGCGGGAGAGGTTGAAGACGGTGGTGCGCAGGCTGCCCATGGCGCGCTCGGCCGTGCGGTCCGGCCACAGCAGCTCGCCGAGGAAGCGCCGCGGCTTGGGGCCGAGGACGGCCAGGGCTGCCAGCAGCCGCTGCTGCCGCTGACCCAGGGCCAGCACCGAGCCGTCGAGTTCGACCTCGACGTTGCCCAGCAGCCGCAGCGTGATCGAGTGTTCCCCATCCATTGCCATGATCCCCCACTGTCATGAGCCGATTGCCCCGGTGCGCCCTGCCGGTCTTCCCCCGAAGACCGTGGGCGGGACATCCTCCCCCCGGCCCCGCGGCGCCGGATCGGGGGCCGCAGGAAGAGAGGGGTCAGCACCGATGATCCCGGCAGACGTGCTGTGAGTCAAAAGCGAACGGCCGGATGTCGTCGAAAGCAAACGATCGACACGGGTTGACGTTCGTAAACCGACCCGGGGTTTGTGCCGCACCCCGGACAGTGTTACAAGGCTGATCCCCGGGCCGGCCTCGCCGGACCGGGCACCTACTCAGGAGATCACCGATGACCGACCATCGACCCGTCACCGGGGTCCGCACGGACCCCCTCGGCAACATCGTCGCCCTGTGCAACCCCGCGGAGGTGTGGTCCCCCCGCTCCACGACCCGGGTCATCCGGGACATCGAGTGCGGCGTGCACGACTACTACGTCCCCGGCACGACCGGCCGGCTCCGCGTCCGCGTGGTCTCGGCGGGGTGCGAGAAGCGCCTGTGGGCCGCACCGGAGGACACCGTCTGCAACAACCTGCACGACCTGCCCTCCGTCTGAGCCCCCTGTGCCCTCACCCCCTTCCGCGGGGACGGCGCCCACGGCGGGCCGACCGGGCCGTGCGCCCGGGCGGCCCGCCGCCGGCCGGGGGTCAGAGGTAGCGCACGAGCTCGGTGGCGATGCCGGTGTAGGTGGCAGGGGTCAGTGCGGAGAGCCGCCGGGCGGCCTCCGGGGAGAGGCCCAGGCCCGCCACGAACTCCTGGAGCCGGTCCGCGTCCACCCGCCGCCCGCGGGTCAGCTCCTTGAGCCGCTCGTAGGGGTTGTCCATGCCCTCGACCCCGGCGATCGCCTCGGCGCGCATGACCATCTGGACGGCCTCCGCGAGGACCTCCCAGTTCTGGTCGAGATCGGCGGCCAGCACGTCCTCCGCGACGTCCAGGCGGGCCAGGCCCTTGCGCACGTTGGAGACCGCGAGGAGGGAGTGGCCGAAGGCCACGCCGATGTTGCGCTGGGACGAGGAGTCCGTGAGGTCGCGCTGCCACCGCGACGTCACCAGGGTCGCGCCCAGGACGTCGAGCAGGGCGTTGGAGAGCTCCAGGTTCGCCTCGGCGTTCTCGAACCGGATGGGGTTGACCTTGTGCGGCATGGTCGAGGAGCCGGTGGCCCCCTCCACCGGGACCTGCTGGAAGTAGCCGATCGAGATGTAGGACCACACGTCCGTGCAGAAGTTGTGCAGGACCCGGTTGAACCGCGCGACGTCGGCGTAGAGCTCCGCCTGCCAGTCGTGCGACTCGATCTGGGTGGTCAGCGGGTTCCAGGTCAGGCCCAGGGCCTCCACGAAACCGCGCGAGACCTCGGTCCAGTCCGCGTCCGGGACGGAGGCGTAGTGCGCCGCGTAGGTGCCCGTGGCGCCGTTGATCTTGCCGAGGTACTCCGTGCGCTCGATCCGGGAGAGCTGGCGGCCCAGGCGGTGGGCGACCACCGCCATCTCCTTGCCCAGCGTGGTGGGCGTGGCGGGCTGGCCGTGGGTGCGGGAGAGCATCGGCGTGTTCGCGGCGGACTCGGCGAGGCCCGCGACGTCGGCCACGAGCGCCCGGGCGGCCGGCAGCCACACGTCGGTCGTGGCGTCCTTGACGCCCAGGGCCCAGGCGAGGTTGTTGATGTCCTCGGAGGTGCAGCCGAAGTGCACGAGCGGCACCAGGTGCCCGAGGCCCAGGGCGGGAAGACGGCGGCCGATGTAGTACTCCACGGCCTTCACGTCGTGCACCGTCACGGCCTCGATCTCCGCCAGCTCGGCGACCGCGTTGGCGTCGAAGCCCGTGACGATCCTGCGCAGCCCGGCCTTCTGCTCGTCGCCGAGGGGCGCCAGGCCCGGCAGCACCGCGTGCTCGGCCAGGTGGATGAACCACTCGACCTCCACGTGCACGCGATTGCGGTTGAGGGCGGCCTCGGAGAGGTGGTCGACGAGCGGGGCCACGGCCGGCTGGTACCGGCCGTCGAGCGGGCCCAGCGCGACGGGCGGAACGGCGGCGGCGAGCGAGGCGCGCCCGGAGGACAGGATGCGATCGGTGTGGGGCATGGGCACATTCTCCCACGGCGTCCGGGCCGCCCCGGGCGGACGAATTGTCGTCGGCCACCAACTTTCGCGGGACCCGGTTGTAGCTTTCGCGCCCAAAAAATGCCGGGTCGTCCGGAGGGGCGTCATCCACCCGGGAACCCCGGGGGAGCGGGGATAGCATGGCCCCCATGAGTACCAGCGACGCTACCCGCACCCTGGCCGGGGACGCCCCGGCACAGGACGCGGCCCCCGCCACCACCCCGGCGGTCCGGCCGCGCCCGGCTCTGTCCCGGCTTCCCCGCTACGTGGCCGGCAAACCGCCGCTCGTGGTCGAGGGACTGCCCTCCTACAAGCTGTCCTCCAACGAGAACCCGTTCGGGCCCGTCCCGGCCGTCCGCGAGGTCCTCGCCGACTGGGACGCCGTGCACCGCTACCCCGAGACCACCTCCGCGGAGCTGCGGGAGGTCCTGGGCGAGTTCCTCGGCGTGCCCGCCGAGGACGTCGTCACCGGCGCCGGCAGCCTCGGCGCCCTCAACCAGCTGCTGGGCGCCTTCGTGGGCACCGGAGAGGACGGCGCCCCGGACGAGGTGGTCCACGCGTGGCGCTCCTTCGAGGCCTACCCCATCAGCATCGGGCTCTCGGGCGGGCTGAGCGTCCCGGTCCCGAACCGCCGCGACGGCTCACACGACCTCGAGGCCATGGCCGCCGCCGTCACCGACCGCACCCGGGTCGTGCTGCTGTGCACGCCCAACAACCCGACGGGCCCCAGCCTCACCACCGCCCAGGTCGAGGAGTTCCTCGCCGCGGTGCCCCGCGACGTCCTCGTGGTCATCGACGAGGCCTACCAGGAGTTCCAGCGCCGCGACGACCTCGTGGACGGCATCGACGTCTACCGCCGGCACCCCAACGTCGTCGTGCTGCGGACGTTCTCCAAGGCGCACGGGCTCGCCGGCCTGCGGATCGGCTACTCCGTGGCGGGCCAGGGCATCACCCAGTACCTGCGCCAGAGCTCCCCCGCGTTCTCCGTGACCGACCTCGCCCAGCGCGCGGCCATCGCCTCCGTGCGCCACTACGACCAGGTCGCCGAGCGCGTCCAGCGGGTCGTCGACGAGCGGGAACGGGTGCTGGCCGGACTCGACGCGCTGGGCTGGCCGTACCCGGAGACGCAGGCGAACTTCGTGTGGCTGAACCTCGGCGAGCACAGCGGGCGCTTCGCCGAGCTGTGCGACGCCCACGCCCTGGCCGTGCGCCGCTTCGGCGACGAGGGCGTCCGCGTCACCGTCGGGGAGCCGGAGGCCAACACCCGGTTCCTCGAGCTCTGCGCGCAGTTCCCGCACGCACCCGTGCTCTGAACCCCGGGCACGAGCGCTCCGCTCCCACCCGAGCACACCGAAAGGACGTCCTGACCATGGATGCCGCCCCGTTCACCCCGGCCGCCCACGCGCCGGACCGTCACGCGCCGACCCCGGAGCCACGCACCCGGCTGGTGCGGCTCCTCGACCGAGAGGGCGTGCCGGCCGAGGACCCGGTCTTCTCGCCGTACGTCGCCGACGTCGGCGCCGAGGAGCTGCGGGACCTCTACCGGTCCATGGCGCTCGCGCGCCGGTTCGACGAGGAGGCCACCCACCTGCAGCGGCAGGGCCAGCTGGTGCTCTGGGCGCCGATGCGCGGGCAGGAGGCCGCTCAGGTGGGCTCCGTCCGTGCCCTGCGCCCGACCGACCACATCTTCCCGACCTACCGCGAGCACGCGGTGGCGATCGAGCGGGGGGTGGACCCCGCCGAGCTGCTCATGGTCTTCCGCGGGCACGCCGCCGGCGGGTGGAAGCCCTCGGAGCACGGCATGAACGTCTACTCGATCGTGCTCGGCTCCCAGGTGCCGCACGCCGTGGGCTACGCCATGGGCATGGACCTGGACCGCCGCGCGGCCGAGGAGGAGGGGCGCGAGGTCGAGCCCGCCGCCACCATCGCGTACTTCGGGGACGGCACCTCGACCCAGGGCGAGGTGCACGAGGGCATGGTCTTCGCCGCCTCCTTCGACGCCCCGGTCGTCTTCTTCGTGCAGAACAACCAGTGGGCCATCTCGGTGCCGTTCTCCACCCAGTCCCGTCTGCCGCTGGCCGAGCGGGCCGCCGGCTACGGGTTCGAGGGGATCCGGGTGGACGGCAACGACGTCCTGGGCGTCCTGGCCGTCTCCCGGTACGCCATGGATCAGGCACGCGCCGGGCGCGGCCCGGTGCTCGTGGAGGCCGAGACCTACCGGCTGGGCGCCCACACCACCGCCGACGACCCGACGAAGTACCGCCGCCGGGAGGACGAGCGCCACTGGGCCGAGCTCGATCCGCTGCTGCGCCTCGAGACGCACCTGCGCCGGCACCACGGCACGGACGACGCCTTCTTCGACGAGGTCGCCGCGGCCGCGCAGGAGTTCGCCGACCAGACCCGCGCCCACGTCCTGTCCATGGCCCCGCCCTCCTTCGAGGAGTTCTTCGACAAGGCCTACGCCGAGCGTCATCCGCTGATCGAGGAGGAGCGCGCCTGGTACGCGGCCTACCAGGCCGGGTTCGACGAGGACGGCCCCGAGGACGGCTCCGACGGCAGTCCCGGCGTCGACGGCACCGCCGGGCCCGATCGCGGCACGCAGGCCTCGAGCCTGACCGTCGCGGCCGATCCCGTCACCGGGGTCCCCGACGAGCGCTCCGCCGGCACCGAGGAGGACCTCGCATGAACGCCGCTCCCGACCTGACGATCGCCAAGGCCGTCAACGCCGGCCTGCGCCGGGCCATGGAGGAGAACCCCCGGGTGCTGCTCATGGGCGAGGACATCGGCTCCCTGGGCGGCGTCTACCGCGTCACCGAGGGGCTCAAGAAGGACTTCGGCGGACACCGCGTGATGGACACCCCGCTGGGGGAGGCCGGGATCGTGGGCACCGCCGTGGGTCTCGCCCTGCGCGGCTACCGGCCCGTGTGCGAGATCCAGTTCGACGGCTTCTCCTTCCCGGCCTTCAACCAGATCACCACGCAGCTCGCGAAGATGCGCAACCGCACGAACGGGGACGTCACGGTCCCCGTCACCATCCGGATCCCCTACGGCGGGGTCATCGGCTCGGTGGAGCACCACTCCGAGTCCCCGGAGGCCCTCTTCGCCCACACCGCGGGGCTGCGCATCATCACGCCGTCCAACGCCCAGGACGCCTACTGGATGACCCGGCAGGCGATCACCTGCGACGACCCGGTGATCGTCTTCGAGCCCAAGCGCCGGTACTGGCTCAAGGGCGCGGTCGACACGCAGCGCCCCGCCGCCGACCCGTTCACCGCCCAGGTGGTCCGGCCGGGGGAGGACGCCACGGTGGTGGCCTACGGCCCGCTCGTGCCGGTCGCCCTCGCCGCGGCGCGGGCCGCCGAGGAGGACGGCCGCAGCGTGGAGGTCATCGACCTGCGGTCCCTGTCGCCGATCGACTTCGACACCGTGGAGGACTCCGTGCGCCGGACCGGGCGCCTGGTCGTCGCCCACGAGGCCCCGACCTTCGGCGGCCTCGGAGGGGAGATCGCCGCCCGCATCACCGAACGGGCCTTCTACTCCCTCGAGGCGCCGGTGCTCCGGGTGGGCGCCTTCCACCTGCCCTACCCCGTGGCGGCCGTCGAGGACCAGTACGTGCCGGACCTGGACCGGATCCTCGAGGCGCTGGACCGCTCCTTCGCCTACTGACCCCGCCGACCCCGGCCGCCGGCCCCTCCGGGCCGGCGGCGCCGTCGCCGACCCGGAGGGGCCGCGCGAGAGAGGAAGTACTGACATGCCGCAGATCTTCAACCTGCCCGACGTCGGCGAAGGCCTGACCGAGGCGGAGATCCTCGCGTGGCGAGTGGCGCCGGGGGAGACCGTCACGGTCAACCAGGTGCTCGTCGAGATCGAGACCGCCAAGTCCGTGGTGGAGCTGCCGTCCCCGTACGCGGGCACCGTGCTCGACCTGCTGGTGCCCGAGGGCCGCACCGTGGAGGTCGGCACCCCGATCATCGCCGTGGGCTCCCCCGAGGAGGCCGCCGGCACGGGACCCGCCCCGGAGGGGACGCCGGGGATCCTCGGGGAGACCCCGGCGGCGCCCGAGGCCGACGGCGACCGCCCGCTCGTGGGCTCCGGGCCCAAGGCCGACCCCGTGCGCCGGCGCCGCCGGATCGCCCCGGAGCCGGCTCCGCGGGCCGCCGCCGGGCCGGCCCCGGAGCCGGCCCGCCCCGCGGGGTGGGCGGAGAAGCTCGGCCGCGGTCCGCTGGGCACCGGGCTCGGCGGCGGGATCGGGGGGATCGGCACGGCCGCCCAGGGCATCGCCGATCGCGCCGCCCGGCTCGCCGAGGACAGCGGCGTCTGGCGCCGGCCCGGCCGCCCGGACGGCGCCGGCACGCCGGGCACGGCCTCGGCCGGCGCAGTCCGGGCCGACGCGGTCCGAGCCGATGCGGTGCCGGCTGGCTCAGTGCCGACGGGCGCAGTGCCGACGGGCGCGGTCCCGGCCGGCGCGGTTCCGGCCGCCGTCCCGCGCCGTCCCGCGCTGGCGAAGCCGCCCGTCCGCAAGGCCGCCCGCGACCTGGGCGTCGACCTCGCCGAGGTCCCGGCGACCGGCGCCGCCGGGCAGATCACCAAGCAGGACCTCCTCGCCCACGTCGCCCGGCTCGGCGAGGCCGCGACCCGGCGCCGCCCGTCCGCCCCCGAGGAGCGGGTCGATCGGATCCCCGTCAAGGGCGTGCGCAAGGCCACCGCGCAGAACATGGTGCGCAGCGCGTTCAGCGCCCCGCACGCCTCGGTGTTCGTGGAGCTCGACGCCACGCGCACCATGGAGTTCGTCCAGCGGCTCAAGACCGCCCCGGACTACGAAGGGGTCAAGGTCACGCCCCTCCTGGTGCTGGCCAAGGCCGTCATCTGGGCCGTGGCGCGCAATCCGCAGGTCAACGCCACGTGGACGGACGAGGAGATCCTCGTCAAGCACTTCGTGAACCTGGGCATCGCCGCCGCGACGCCGCGCGGGCTCATGGTCCCGAACATCAAGGACGCCCAGGACCTGTCCCTGCGCGAGCTGGCCGTGTCGCTCGACGAGCTCTCGCGCACCGCCCGGGCCGGGCGCACCCAGCCGGCGGACATGCAGAACGGGACCCTGACCATCACCAACATCGGCGCCCTCGGCCTGGACACCGGCACGCCGATCATCAACCCGGGAGAGGTCGCCATCGTGGCCTTCGGCAGCATCAAGCAGAAGCCGTGGGTGGTGGACGGAGCCGTGGTGCCCCGCTGGGTCACCACGCTGGGCGGCTCCTTCGACCACCGGGTGGTCGACGGCGACCTCGCCGCCCGCTTCACCGCGGACGTCGCCCGGATCCTCGAGGAGCCCGCGCTGCTGCTGGACTGAGCTCCGGAGCCCCGGACCGGCCGGCACGGCAACGGCCCCGCACCGGTCGGTGCGGGGCCGTGTGCTGCGTCGTCGACGAGCGCGTCTCCACGTCTGCGGCTCTCCCCACCGGGCGGGTGCCCGGCGTCACGCGGACGCGGAACGGGGTGGTCGCCGCCGACCGCGCGGTGCCGCAGCGCTCGTGGACCCGTGATTGAAATCCCCCCAGACACAATCACACATCTCATTCACGACGGATCACTCGTGCGACGCCGGCCGCGGTGGCGACCTGCCCGATCGGCCCCCGGTGCTGCCACCGGCGACCTGGTCCACGCCCCCGGACGACCGCCTCAGCGCGGTCCTCGGGGATCCAGGACTGCGTCCATTATGGCCACCGGCCTGGACGAAAGTCTGTCCCCCGATGTGCACCCGGCCCGATCGCCGGCGGCCGCACGGACGGGAGGTCGTCCCCGGACCGCACCCGGCCCGGACGCCGGCCGCGGCCGTAGGCTGGGGCCATGCTGCCGCACCCGCCGCCCCGCCCGTCCGCACGCTCCACGGTCCCGCCGTTCCGGGTGATGGAGATCCTCGCCGACGTCGAACGGCTGCGCGCCGCCGGCCGGGACGTCGTCTCGCTCTGCGCCGGTGAACCCTCCGGCGGCGCCCCGCGGGCCGTCGCCCGCGAGGCCGCCCGCGTGCACGCCCGCAACGAGGGACTCGGCTACACCCCCGCCCTGGGCATCGAGCCGCTGCGCCGCGCCGTGGCCGGGCACTACGCCCGGTGGTACGGCCTGGACGTCGCGCCGGAGCAGGTGGCCGTCACCACGGGCGCCTCGGGAGCGCTGGTCCTGACCTTCCTCGCGGCCTTCGACGTGGGGGACCGGGTCGCCGTCTGCCGCCCGGGCTACCCGGCCTACCGCAACACCCTGGCCGCGCTGGGCGCGGAGGTCGTCGAGCTCGACTGCGGTGCGGCGACGCGCTTCCAGCCCACCCCTACGATGCTCGACGCCGCGGTCGCCGCGCACGGCCCGCTGCACGGCCTGGTCGTGGCAGGTCCCGCCAACCCGACCGGCACCGTGCTCGAGCCCGGCGAGCTGGCGGCGCTGGCGCGATGGTGCGCCGAGCACGGGACGCGGCTGATCAGCGACGAGATCTACCACGGCATCGTGCACGCCGCCCCCACGGGGAGCGGCCCGCGGAACGGGGCTCCGTACCGCGGCACCAGCGCGTGGGAGCACGACCCCGACGCCGTGGTCATCTCCTCCTTCTCCAAGTACTGGGGGATGACCGGGTGGCGGCTGGGCTGGGCCCTGCTGCCCCGGGACCTCGTGGCTCCGGTCGACGCGCTCGCGGGCAACCTCAGCCTCTGCCCGCCGGCCGCCGCCCAGTACGCCGCCGTGGAGGCGTTCTCGGAGGAGGCCTATGCCGAGGCCGACCGGGCGGTGGAGCAGTTCGCCCGCTCCCGGAGCCTGCTCCTGGAGGCCCTGCCCGCTCTCGGCTGGGGCGAGAGCGCTCCGGCGGACGGGGCGTTCTACCTCTACGCGGACCTCGGCGAGCAGCTCGAGCGCCACGGCAGCTCCCTGGAGTGGTGCCGCCGCCTGCTCGAGGCGGAGGCCGTGGCGGTCGTGCCGGGACTGGACTTCGACGCCGCGCGCGGTCACCGCACCGTCCGGCTGTCCTTCGCGGCGGGACCCGCCCAGGTCGAGGAGGCCGTCACCCGGATCCTGCGCTTCCAGGCCCGGTCCTGAAGCACTGCGCGAGGTGACCGGGGAGCACCCCGGTGCGCAGCAGGAACCCGTGGGCGGTCGTGCGGCCCACGAAGACCAGGCCGAGATCCTTGAGCCGGGCGGCGAGCCGGTCCGCCTCCGGGGACCGGCGGGTCAGCTCCAGCACGGTCCCGGGCGGCTGCGCGCCCGCCGGCGGCTCGCCGGCCAGCTCCGCCCAGTCCGCCGGAGCGAGCCCCGCGCACGCCCGCGCGTTGTGCACCACCGCCTCGATCTTGACGCGGTTGCGGATGATCGCCGGGTCGAGCAGGAGCTCGTCGACGGCGTCCTCCGTCAGCTCCGCCACGTCCTCGGCGACGAAGCCGCGGAACGCCCGGCGGAGCCCGTCCCGCCGCTGGGCGATGCTCCACCGGGCCAGGCCCGCCTGGAAGATCTCGAGGCTGAGCGCCTCGAACCAGCCGGGGGAGTCCACGGGCGGGGCTCCCCAGCGGTGGTCGTGCTCCTCGAGGGCGGCCGGGCCCGTGGGCGCCCAGGGGCAGCGGCGCAGGCCGTCTCCGCAGAGCACGGCCCGGAAGGCGTCGTCGGCGTGGGAGCCGGCGCTGCGGGCACGGTCGGGGCTGTCGTGGGAGCCGGTGGTGCGCGGCGGATCAGCGGTGCGGGCACGGCCGGTGTCGTGAGGAGGACCGGCGGTGCGCGCGGGGTCGTCGGGGTCGGGGAGATCGGCGGTGCGGCCGGGGCCGTGCCCGGCGGAGACGGTGTCCATGCGCCCACCGTAGGAGCGGCCGCGCCGGTCCCGACCGGCGGGCACCCGGTTGTGGACGGTCCGTGCCGGTCCGCCCGAGCCGGCGGGCCGGTGCAGTGGAACCGGCACGGTGCCCGCGGCGGGCCGGCTCAGAAGCGGGAGACCTCTCCGGTCACGTCGGCGATCTCGATGGCCACGGGCTCCTCGTCCCCCGCGTTGCCGTCGTGGACGATGAACACGGCGGTGGGGTCCCCCTCGGGGAAGGCGCGGATCGTCACCGACCCGGACGTCGCGGCGTTGAGCACCTCCATGGACCGGCGGGTCGCGGACCGCAGCACGGCGGTGGGCAGGGGCTTGCCCCGCTCGTCCAGGATGTCCACCTGCACGCCGCGCGCCCGCGCCGCCCGGGTGACCTCGAGCAGGTAGGGGGTCGCCACGGAGCGGCCCCGGATGGAGTCCCGCAGCTGCGCCTCCGTGAGCCGGAACTGCTCGATCTCGTAGTCGGAGACCGGGGAGGGGTCGTGCGCGATGCGCTCGAGCAGTCCTCCCGCCAGCCGGCGCACCTCGTGCACCCGCTGGACGGAGGCGTTGACGGTGTCCTTCTCGGCCTCGTCGTGGGAGCGGGCGGAGATCACCATGTCCCGGGCCTCCGCGAAGGCGATGGAGGCGCGGTCGTACTCGCGGGCGATCAGCTGGCTGGCGAGCAGCAGCGCCGCGGTCGCCGCGTTGCTCAGCGCGGCGTCCCACAGCCCGGTCGCGGAGCGGGCGCCCCACGTCATGGAGATGGCCACGGCGATGACCAGCGTGACCCACCCCCAGCCGCCGCGGCGACGGATGCCCAGGGCCACGATGAAGCCGTCGAAGCCGAGGGTGAACCACTGCCCGCCGAACAGCTCGGCCCGCGGGTCCAGGGCGTCGTAGGAGCGCTGGATCGAGACCAGCATGAGCAGCACGGCCAGAGCGGTGGGCAGGTCCGGCAGCCGCCGCCGCCCGTACGGGTAGACGACCAGCGCCACGGCGATCACATAGGTCACGAGCGCGGCCTGCATCAGCTCCGGCTTGTCCATGCTCTGGGTCTGCAGGATGCCGAGCACCACGGGGATCAGGAAGAAGACCGCGGCGGCCACCAGGGTCAGCGGATGGAAGAAGGCGCGGGAGATCACGGGCGGGCGTCCCGCGGCCAGAGGATCGTCACGCTGGTGCCCCGGCCGGGTGCGGAGTCGACCTCGACCTCCCCGCCCACCTGCCGCACGCTGCCCAGGATGGACACGCGGACCCCGAGCCGCCGGGAGTCGACGCTGCGCGGCTGGAAGCCCCGGCCCCGGTCGACCACCTGGAAGCGCAGGTAGAAGCCCTCCGGGTTGATCGCGGTGGGCGGGCACGCCCCCCCGTCCATGGTCACGAACGTGACGTCGGTGCCCGAGTGCCGGGCGCTGTTGGAGACGGCCTCGGTGATGGCCTGGACCAGCGCCTGCGCCGTCTCCACGGGGATGAGGGGCCGCGGTTCGCCGGGCGGCCGGATGTAGGGCGTGATGCTGTTGAAGCGCACCCGGTTGCGCCACGGGGACAGGGACTCCAGCAGGTCGTCCAGCAGCGTGTGCACCATCGTGGTGTCCTTGCCCTGGGCGCGGCGCTCCTCGAAGACGAGGACGTCGAGGGCGCGCTGGGCGAGCTCCCGGGTGCGGCGCTGGACCGGGCCCGTGGCGCGGCCGGCGTCGAGCAGGGCCGCCATGACGTTGTCGTGGATCAGGCGGTCCAGCCGCTCCTGCTCCTCGGCCTGGGAGCGGGAGCGGGTGAGCTGCAGCTCCTGGGCGATCGCGTCCGCGTAGACCTGGTCCGCGTTCTTCCCGCCCCGGAGGACGAAGCTGATCAGCACCACGAGCACCACGCCGAACGCGATCCGGCTCGTGGCGTCGAAGATCACGTCCATGATGTCCGGGACGGCTGCGGTCCGCACCATGACGAGGACGTAGAGGACCGTCACGGACGTCAGGTAGGCCACGGCCAGCTCGAGGCTCCACACGACCACGGTGGCGCAGGCCGCGAGCAGGATGAACGGTTCCACCCACGGGTCCTGCGGCGGTGCCTGGCCCGTCCAGGCCAACGGCAGCGTGACGACGGCGAGCGCCACCAGCACCGGCGCCACGATGATCGGCCACGTGCGGACCCGCTGCCGGGCCGACTGCAGGAGCAGCACGGACCCGTTGAGCAGCAGCGCGACCAGGAAGACCAGGTGCCACCGCCCGAAGGAGCGCAGCTGGTCCTCCAGGATGGTGAGGGACTCCAGGAACAGTGCGACGGCCACGAGGCCGTGGCAGATGTTGGCGAGCAGGAGGAGCCGGTAGGAGTTCATCCCCAGCTCCTGCGGCGAGGCCGGCACGAGCAGGCTGGTGCGGCGCCGCCGGGCCGGGACCTTCCGGTAGGCGAGCGGGGACCGGGGTGCGACGTGGCTCACGGAGCGGCGGTCCTCAGCGGCGCCGGGGGCGGCTCACAGGTGCTTCTCCGCCGTGGTGATGTCCGCGGTCGGCTCCACGAGACCGTCCTCGATCGCCCGGATGCGCAGGTCGATCTTGGTGGGGGCCGGGCGGCCGACGCGCGCGTACTTCTCGCGGATCCGGTCGATGTTGGTCTTCACGGCGCTCTGCTTGATCCCCATCCGGCGGGCCACCTGGACCTGGGCGAAACCGGAGGCGTAGAGCCGCAGGGTCTCCTGCTCGCGCGGGGAGAGGCTCGCCCGGGAGAACTCGACGTCGCCGTCGATCGCGGCGGCCAGCTCCTTGGTGATCACCGGCTTGCCCTCGGCGATGTTGCGGGCCTCCTCGATGGCGTGCTCGAGCGGGTCCGACTTGCGCACGAGTCCCAGTGCCCCCGCCCGCAGCGCCTCGCGGATCAGCGCGGCGTTCTCGCCGATGCTGAAGATCAGCACCTTCATGCCCGCGGCCCGGAGCAGCTCCACGTTGGCGGCGGGTCGCGACAGGTCGTTCAGGGAGAGGTCCAGGAGCACGACCTCGCACTCGATCCGCTTCGCGCCCTGCGCGGTCAGGGCCGGGTTCTCGGGGTCCCGGCCCAGCTGGTCGAGCAGGTCCGGCACGCTGGAGGCCGATCCGACGAGCTTCACGTCCGCCTGGGAGGTCATGGAGACGAGGCGGACGCCCTCCCGGACGACCTCGTGGTCATCGACGACGGCGACAAGGGTGGACGGCATGGGTGTTTCCTCCGGGTGCTGCTCGGTGGGCCGGTCCGCAGATTTCTGCGTGGGGGTGACGGATCTCACCGAGGTGCTCCGATTGTCCCCCTTCGTCCCGGGGGAAGCGAACCCGACACGGCTCCGGGTGCGAACGTTACCTCCCCGTGTCCCCCCAGCGGTCGACCCGGCGGTGGTAGCGGATGCCCCACATCCCGCCGAGCACCGCCCCGAGCAGATCGACGAGCAGGACGGCGGCCACGGCGAGCAGGCCCGGGACGAGCAGGTCGCCGATGAGCGCCTGCGCCGAGACGCCGACCGGCGCCAGGCCCACGGTGTCCGCCCACAGCAGCCCGGCCACGGTCGCCACGGACCGGCCGAACAGGGACCACAGCCACACGGACACGCCCTGCCGGGCGCCCGAGAACCGGGCCATCCGGCCGGCGGCGTACCCGCCGGCGAGGAAGGCCAGGAGCTCGACGACGCCGAGCACCGCCGCCCCGGTCCAGGCCGCCGCGGAGCCGGCGGCCAGGTCGTCGACGACCCCGCCCATGCCGCTATCGACCCGGAAGCCCAGGGCCGCCGCGGCCAGCCCCGCCGGCGCCAGCAGCAGCCAGGTCACGGCCAGGGCGCTGAGCCAGCCGAAGAAGCCGGGGACGAGCTGCAGGCCGCCGAACTCCTCCCGCTGCCGGGCGTAGCGAGTCGCGGGGTCGGCCGGCACCGGGCCGGCTCCGGGGGCCGGGTACCCGGAGGGCGGATAGCCGGGGGAGGGGTGTCCGGAGGGCGGCTGTTCCCCGGCGGTGCCGCCGGGGAACGGGTGCGCGGCCCCGCCGGTGCCCACCGCGGGCGTCGGATCGGTGCGGGGACCCAGCTCGGGCGCCCGCGGCGGGTCCTCCGGCACCGGGCGCTGGGCGCTCACCGCCGGCAGCGGCCGGGTGTGCTGGGTGTCGTCGTCGTACCACGACCAGTCCTCGTCCTCGCTCCCGGACCCTGACCCGGCGTCCGGCGCCCGGTCCTGCGGGGCGGCGCCGTGGCCGGAGGAGCCGGTCGCGGGGAACCGGCTGACCGGCGGCAGCGGGCGCGTGGCGTCGTCGCCGGCGTCGTGCGGGCCGGTGTCCGACCAGGGCATCGGGTCGTCGGCGGAGGGCGAGCCGGGTGTCGAGGAGGGAGTCATGTCATCGAAGTCTACGGGCGGGCGCCCCCGGTGGGACTGGGAGCCCGCGGCGACCGCCGAGTAGGGTACGGGCCATGCCTGCCGAATCCGCCCGCGACTTCCTGCGTGCCCGCCCCTGGACCGCCAGCTACGACCCTGGGGTCCCCGCGGACCTGGACCTGCCGGAGACCTCGCTCGCGCACATGCTCGAGCGGTCGGTGGCCCGGCACGGCCGGAAGACCGCGCTCGAGTTCTTCGGGGCCCGGACCAGCTACGCCGACCTCGGGCGGCAGGTCGAGCGCGCGGCCGAGGGCCTGCGCCGGCTCGGCGTGCGGCACGGGGACCGGGTGGCGCTCGTGCTGCCGAACTGCCCGCAGCACATCGTGGCGTTCTACGCCGTGCTGCGCCTCGGAGCCGTCGTCGTGGAGCACAACCCCCTCTACACCGCGCACGAGCTGCGCCACCAGTTCGAGGACCACGGCGCGCGCGTGGCGATCGTGTGGGACCGTGCGGCCGAGCGGGTCCGGTCCCTCGGCCCCGACCTGCCGGTGGACACGGTCGTGGCCGTGGACATCACCGCGGCCATGCCTCGTGCACAGCGGATGGCTCTGCGCCTGCCGCTGCCCGCGGCCCGGGCCTCGCGCGCCCAGCTCACCGGGCCGGCCTCGGGCACGATGCGGTGGCGCGAGCTGCTGGCCGCGCACCCGATCGCCGTGGACCACCCGCGGCCCACCGCCCACGACCTCGCCCTGCTGCAGTACACCTCCGGCACCACCGGACTGCCCAAGGGGGCGATGCTCACCCACCGCAACCTCGAGTCCAACGCCCTGATGGGCCGGCACTGGCTCGACTCCACGGAGCACGAGGTGGTGCACGGCGTGCTGCCCCTCTTCCACGCCTTCGGCCTGACCCTGGGGGTGACCTTCGCGATGTCCCTGGGGGCCGAGCTCGTGCTGTTCCCGACCGTCCGGGCCGACCTCGTCCTCGGGGCGATGAAGCGCTCGCTGCCCACCGTGCTGCCCGCCGTGCCGCCGGTCTACGAGAAGCTGCTCGACGCCGCGCAGGAGCAGCGCACCGACCTGCGGGGCATCTCGGTGGCCGTCTCCGGGGCCATGAGCCTGCCCGTCCCGCTCGTGGAGCGGTGGGAGCAGGCCACGGGCGGCATCCTGATCGAGGGCTACGGGCTCACCGAGTGCTCCCCGCTCGTGGCGTGCAACCCGCTCAACGACTCCCGCCGCGCCGGGTCCATCGGCGTCCCCTTCCCCTCCACCGACATCCGGCTCGTCGACCCGGAGACCCTCGAGGACGTCCCCCGCGGCCACGAGGGCGAGCTGTGGGTGCGGGGACCGCAGGTCTTCCAGGGGTACTGGAGGCGTCCCGACGAGACGGCCCGGGCCCTGAGCACGGACGGCTGGCTGCGCACCGGGGACATCGTCACGGTCGACGACGCCGGCTTCCTGCGGGTGGTCGACCGGCTCAAGGAGGTCGTCATCACCGGCGGGTTCAACGTGGCCCCCACCGAGGTGGAGAACGCGCTGCGCCGGCACGAGGACGTCGAGGACGCCGCCGTCGTGGGGCTCACCGACCCGCGCGGCACCGAGGTCGTCGTGGCGGCCGTGGTCCTGGCGCCGGGCCGCGAGCTCGACGAGGGCGCCCTGCGCGAGCACTGCTACACCGAGGTCACCCGTTACAAGGTGCCCCGGCGGATCGTGGCCGTCGACGAGCTCCCGCGCACGATGCTCGGCAAGGTCCAGCGCCGGGAGGTCCGCCGGCAGCTGGAGCGCACGGGCGTGCGGCTCTGAGGCCGGGCGCTCAGGGCAGGTCGGCCTCCGGTTCGGCCTCCCGGTAGGGCACGCGCCGGATCGAGCGGATCCGGCCGAGCTCTCCCCACTCGTCGCGCCCGAGCCGGGCGATCGGCTGCAGGGCCTGGACGAGCGGGCCCCGCCCGTCCAGGGCCGTCCCGTCCACGGCCACGTGCGTGACCGCGCCGAAGACGAGGAAGCAGTCGCCGATCGGCATCGGCTCCGCGTGCAGCCGGCACTCGATGGCCGCGGGGGACTCCGCCACCCGGGGCACGCCCACGGTCAGGGACGGCTCGCGGGTGAGCCCGACGGCGTCGAACTCGCTGACCTCCGGGGGGTAGTCGGTGCCCGTGGCGTTGATCTGCTCGAACAGCTCCGCGGACGCGAAGTTCACCACGAACTCCCCGGTCTGCCGGATGTTGCGGAGGCTGTCCTTCTCCCCGACCGAGACGAACTGGACGATCGTGGGCGTGCTGGAGGCCACCGTGAAGAACGAGTGCGGGGCGAGGTTGTCCACACCGGCCGCGGACCGCGAGCTGATCCACGCGATGGGGCGGGGGACGACCAGGGACTTGACCGCCCTGGCGAAGGAGCCGTGCCGGTCGGCGGGGATGTCGGTGCGCATGCGCCCATTCCACCACCCCGGCCCGCCCCGGTCACGGACACCGCCGGGCCGGGACCGGCGACCCGGACGTGGCCCAGGGCGCTGTCACCGCGGCGTCCTCCCCGGGTAGTCTGCGGGGGAACGGGTGCCCGGGGTCGACGACGATCCCGCGGAACGAGCGGAAGGACGGCCGTCCACGATGGAGCTCCGGCAGCTCAACTACTTCATCGCCGTGGCCGAGGAGCGGCACTTCGGCCGGGCCGCCAAGCGCCTGCACATGGCCCAGCCGCCACTGTCCCAGCAGATCCGCCAGCTCGAGGAGCAGCTCGGGGTGCGCCTCCTGGACCGCACCACCCGCCGGGTGGACCTCACCGCCGCCGGTCAGGTGCTGCTCGACCGGGGCCGCCGGATCGTCGGGGAGCTAGAGGCCCTCGAGGCCGACGTCCACCAGGTGGGCCAGGGCACCACGGGGGTGCTGCGGGTCGGCTTCTGCGGCTCCGCCACCTACGGGACGATGCCCGGCCTGGTGCGGCGGGCCGCGCAGGTGCTGCCGGGGCTCTCCCTGGCGCTGCACGGGGAGATGCTCACCCCCGCCATGGAGGAGGGGCTCCGCGGGCACACGCTGGACGCCGCGCTGCTCCGCCCCCCGGTGGCCTCCCCGGAGCTCGAGCACCGGGTCGTCGCCCGCGAACCGCTCGTGGTCGCGGTGCCCTCCGGCGGTGCGCTGGACGAGGACGGCCCCGTGGCCGTGCACGAGCTGCAGGACCAGGACTTCGTGGCCTGCCCGCCGGACTCCGTGCTCTACCGGGCCGGCGCGGACCTCTGCCGCCAGGCCGGGTTCCAGCCCCGGATCGCCCGCGTGGCGGGCGGGACGTCCGCGCTGCTGTCCTTCGTGGCCGCCGGCGGCGGCGTGGCCGTGGTGCCCGCCGGAGCGCGTGCCGTGCAGCTGGCGGGCGTCGAGTACCGCGAGATCGAGCACGCCCCGGAGCTCGAGCTGGCCGTCGCGTGGCGGCGCGAGGACCGGTCCGCGCTGCTGCACCGCTTCCTCGACCTCGTCGCCGACCTCGGGTCCGTGGCCGACCTCGGGTCCGTGGCCGACCCGTAGGCCGCCCGTCGCCGCCCCGTGGGCCGTCGTCCGGCACGGCTCCTCCGCCCCGACCGGCGCCGGGAACCGGGGCGCAACGGCAGCCGGGAGGACGCCCTCGCGGCACCCGGTGCGTTTTCCGGACGCGACCCCGGAGGTGGCTTGCCCATGCAGATCACTGGGTCTAAAGTGAATCTGTCGTCGGCGATGGCCCGGGCGCGATCCCCCCATCGGCGCCCGGATGGTTCCTGCCGATGACCGGCGTCCCGTTCCCCCCGATAGGGATGCCCGACAGGCCCTGCCGATCCCCCCATGCGGCAGGGCCTGTCCCTTATCCTCGCCGCGTCCGGGCACCCTCGGCCGGACGGTTCCGCCCGGGAGGGACCCGAGCGGGTCAGGCGGCCGGCGTCAGCACAGCCCCAGCTCCTCGAGCCGGGGGATGACCTTGCCGGAGACCCGGCGCAGGGTGTCCATCTCCTCCTGGGTCAGGTGGTCGACGAACGCCGCGCGCACCATCTCGAGGTGGCCGGGGGCGGCGCCCTCGATGGCGCGGCGGCCCTCCGGGGTGATCCGCACGTCGAGGCCCCGGGCGTCGCTGTCGCACGGCAGGCGCTCGAGCAGGCCGCGGCGGGCCATCCGCGAGAGCAGGTGGGACAGCCGGCTGCGCTCCCAGCCGAGCGTGTGCATGAGGTCCCGGGACCGGATCACCCCGGTGCCGCTCTCGGAGAGCGGCACGAGGACCTCGTACTCCGAGCCGGACAGCGCGCTGTCCCGGGACAGCTGACGGTCGATCGCGGTCTGCATGCCACGGCTCAGTGCGAGGAAGCTCCGCCAGGCGCACTGCTCCTCGGCGGTCAGCCAGTTGACCTCGGTGGGCTCCGGGGTGTTCATGCGGGGATCCTCTCGTGCGGGGCAGGACCTCCCAGCTTATATTGACGTGTCAACTAAAGTCAAACGCGGGGCGGTCCACCGGGTGAGGGACCGCCGTCGGGGCCGTGCCGGGGTCCCCGGCCGCGCCGGATCCAGTCCGAGTCGTAGTGCTCCCGCGGGTCGGTCCGCCGCAGGCGCTCGGCGTAGCCGGTGGGGCGCAGCGGGGAGTCGTCGTCGTCGGGGCGGGTGAACGTCGCCATGGCGACCAGTCCGAAGCCCAGGGCTGCCGAGACCACCAGTGTCATGCCGGCGACGACCAGCACGCTGACGTACTCGTCGACCAGGTCGGCGCGTGCGGTGCCCTCGAGGGCGGGCCCCACCGCGAACGCCCCGGCGAGGGGGAGCAGGCCGAGCAGCAGCAGGGCCGCGGGGACCAGCCACCACCTCGAGCGGCTCCGCAGCGGCGGCACCGCGGGGTCCCGCAGGGCGGGGTGCAGCTGGGCCTGGACGGCGACGAACCCGGCGGCCCCGGGCACGGCCAGCAGCGCGCCGACGACCCAGCCCCAGACCACCTCCTGTGCGGCGAGCCCGGCACCCAGCAGGACGCCCAGCATGATCAGCGTGAACGAGAGGCCGCGGGCCATCCGGCGGGTCGCCCGCGGTGAGGCCGGGGAGGGCCGCGGCGCCGGGGCGGGCGCCGGGAGGTCCCGGTGAGGGATGCGCTGCCCGTACTCGGGCTCGTGGCCGTGGCTGCTCATGGGCGGGGTCCCGTGGTGGAGGGCTGCTGGACGGCTCTACTGTAGACCTCACCCCCGACGGAACCGGGGCTGGTGCCCGAGCACATCATTGACGTATCATCAAAACTGGGGGCGGCCCAGCGGCCGCTCCGCCACCGGTCCGCCGGCGACCCGCCGTCCGGCAGCGCAGCCCCGAGGAGCCAGCATGTCCCCACGCAGCACCCGTCAGTCCGACGAGCACAGCACCGCCGGCGCCTACGTGCACCCGGGGGAGGAGTTCACCCGGGACACCACCTACATCGAGGATCGGATCGTGCGCGACCCGGAGCGCGCCCGGCTGAGCGAGGGGGCCCGGGCCTGGCCGGTGGAGGCCGGGCGCTACCGGCTCGTCGCCGCCCGGGCCTGCCCCTGGGCCAACCGCACCCTGATCGTGCGCCGTCTGCTGGGGCTGGAGGACGCCCTCCCGGTCGGACTGCCCGGTCCGGTGCACGACGCCCGGTCCTGGACCTTCGACCTCGACCCGGACGGCCGGGACCCCGTCCTGGGCATCGAGCGGCTCCAGGAGGCGTATCTCGCCCGCTACCCGGACTACCCGCGGGGCATCACCGTGCCGGCGGTCGTGGAGGTCGCGAGCGGGAAGGTGGTGACCAACGACTTCGCCCAGCTCACCGAGGACCTCGCCAAGGAGTGGACCGCCTTCCACCGGGAGGGCGCCCCGGACCTCTGGCCGGCCGGGCTCGAGGACGAGATGCGGCAGGTCATGCGGCGCGTCTACACCGAGGTCAACAACGGCGTGTACCGGTGTGGCTTCGCGGGCTCCCAGCAGGCCCACGAGAAGGCCTACGAGCGGCTGTGGGCGGCGCTGGACTGGCTCGAGGAGCGCCTCGCCACCCGCCGCTACCTCATGGGCGAGCACATCACCGAGGCCGACGTGCGGCTGTTCACCACCCTCGTGCGCTTCGACCCGGTCTACCACTCCCACTTCAAGTGCTCGCGGAACAAGCTCACCGAGATGCCGCACCTGTGGGGCTATGCCCGGGACCTCTTCCAGACCCCCGGCTTCGGGGATACCGTGGACTTCCAGCAGGTCAAGGAGCACTACTACATCGTCCACGAGGACATCAACCCGTCCCAGATCGTGCCGGTCGGGCCCGACCTGCGGAACTGGGTCTCCGCGCACGGCCGGGAGGCTCTCGGCGGCTCGCCCTTCGGGGAGGGGACGGCGCCGGGCCCCGTCCGGCCCGAGGAGCGGGTTGACCGACGTCACACTCCGCTGGCCGTCTGAGCGGCGCCCCGCCGCGGCGCGCCGCCTAGACTGGTCAGCTGGTGCGGTCCGGGTCCGCGCACCAGGAGGCGGACCGCCGGGCCCTCCGCCCTCCGCCTCTCGTCCCGGAAAGGACCTCTCGTGGCCCCCTACCGCAACCAGCGCGCCGCCGCGCTGCCGGCCCGCCTGTCCCGCTCGTGGCTGCTCACCTCCGCCGCCGATCCGTCCGCCTTCCCGACGGCGCTCGCGTCCGAGGCCGACTCGGTCGTCTTCGACATCGAGGACGCGATCCCGGCCGACGGCAAGGACCAGGCCCGGCGCAACGTCGTGGAGGCCCTGGAGGCCGGCGCGAGCGCCTGGGTGCGGATCAACGACATCACCACGCCGTACTGGGAGCAGGATTTGGCCGCGCTGAGCCGGGTGGGGCGCCTGCGGGGGATCATGCTCGCCAAGACGGAGCACCCCGACCACATCACCAAGACCGCCATGATGGCGCCCGCCGGCACACCGGTGGTGGCGCTGATCGAGTCCGCGGTGGGCATCATGAACGCCAACGACATCGCGCGCGCGCCGGGCGTGTTCCGGCTCGCGTTCGGAGTCGGCGACTTCCGCAGGGACACCGGCGTCAGCGCGGACCCGATGGCCCTGGCCTTCGCGCGCTCGAGCCTCGTGGTGGCCTCGCGCGTGGGCGAGCTGCCCGGCCCCATCGACGGGCCGACCCTCGGCGCCTCCGGGGAGGAGCTCGCGCAGGCGTGCGCCGTGACCCAGTCGATGGGCATGACGGGCAAGCTGTGCCTGGACCCGGAGCAGACGGACGGGATCAACCGCAACCTCGCCCCGAGCGAGCAGGAGATCACCTGGGCGCGCGAGCTCATCACGCAGCACGACTCCGGGCACGTCGTGGGCGACGGCAGCTACCTGCCCCGCCTGGCCCGGGCGCGCAAGGTCTCCGAGCTGGCCCAGACCTACGGCATCTGGAACCGCTGAGCCGGCCGGGCGGGACGCCGGGCCGGCGTCCCGCTCAGCCCAGCCAGCGGGCCACGAGCGACCGGAACGCCGGGTCCGTCAGCGACACCACCCGGTGGTGGGCGGGCACGGGGTCCCCGTCCGGGACCGAGGGCACGGCCACGACCACCAGCCCCGCCGCCACGGCCGAGGTCGCGCCCACCACGGAGTCCTCCACGGCCAGCGCCTCCGCCGGGGCGAAGCCCAGCCGCCGCACGGCCTCGGCGTAGATGTCCGGGGCCGGTTTGCCGCGCGCCACGTCCTCCGAGGAGACCCACGTGGCGAGGTGCGGGGCGAAGCCCGCCTGCTCCAGCTTCACCCCGAGGATCGTGCGCGTGGAGTTGCTGGCCACGGCCACCGGCAGCCGCTCCGCGAACTCCCGCACGGTCTCCAGCGCCCCCGGCAGGGGGACGATCTGCCCGGTCAGGGTCTGCTCCTCGGTGCGCAGCACGTCGGCGTGGACCAGGGCGCGGTCGGCGCCGGCGGCGTCCGCGATCGCCGTGGCCACGTCCGCCGCGGACCAGCCCATCATGGCGCGCTCCATCGCGTCGGTGTACGCCAGCCCGTGGCGCTGCGCCACGGCACGCTGGACGCGGGCCCAGTTGGCCTCCGTGTCCATCAGGATCCCGTCGCAGTCGAAGACCACGCACGCCGGCGACCAGTCCGCGGCGGGCGCGGGCGGCCCGGGCTGGGCCGGGGACGGCGAGGTGGTCGGGTGCGGGGAAGTCGTCATGGTCCCATCGTGCCTCACCGGGATCGGGCCGTCGCCGGGATGTGAGGAGGACAACGGCCCGGAATAAGCGCCCCGACCCGGGGTGTTGCCGCCAGCGGACCCCTTCGTGCCCCTCCCCGACGGAAGAAGCCGCCCTTGCCCACCCCGCCCCGCGTCCCGCTGTCCGCCCTCGACCTCGTGCCCGTGTCCGAGGGGCGCACCACCGCGGACGCCCTCCGGGAGGCCGTGGACCTCGCCCGCCGGCTCGACGCGTCCGGCTACCGGCGCCTGTGGTACGCCGAGCACCACAACACGGAGGCGTTCGCCTCCTCCGCCACGGCGGTGCTGATCGGCCAGGCCCTGGCCGCCACCGAGCGCATCCGGGTGGGCTCGGGCGGCATCATGCTCCCCAACCACGTCCCGCTGACCGTGGCCGAGGCCTTCGGCACGCTCGCCAACCTCTACCCGGGCCGGGTGGAGCTGGGCCTGGGCCGGGCGCCGGGCACCGACATGCGCACCGCGCTCGAGCTGCGGCGCGGGCACGCCGGCCACGACACCTTCGAGTCCGACGTCCGCCGGCTGGTGCGGCTGTTCGGCGGCCAGGAGCAGGAGGTCGTGCGGGCGCCCGTGGCCCGGGGCACGGGCGTGCCCCTGTGGATCCTCGGCTCCTCCACGGGCGGCGCCGAGGTCGCCGCCCGGCTCGGCCTGCCCTACGCGTTCGCCTCGCACTTCGCCCCCGCCATGATCATGGACGCGATCGCCCTCTACCGGCAGCGGTTCGACGCGGACGCCCCGACCGCCACGGTGGAGCGCCCGTACGTGGTGGTCGCGGCGAACGTCCTGGCCGCGGACACCGACGAGGAGGCGCGCCGGCAGTTCAGCACCCACCAGCTGCTCGTGCGCGGGATCGCCCGCAACGACCGGCGCCCGCTGCAGCCGCCCACCGGGCGCGTGGAGCTGACCGCGGCGGAGGCGAGCATGGTCGAGGAGCACCTGGCCGTCTCGGCGGTCGGCACACCCGACCGGGTCGTCGCCGACCTCGAGCAGATCGTCGAGATCACCCGGGCCGACGAGCTGATGCTCAACAGCTATGCTCACGACCCCGAGGTGCGCGCCCGCTCCTACGAGCTGGTGGCCCGCGCCTGGTAGGCGCCCGCGCGACAGCCCGCACCGCACCCCCACGACGTTCCGCACGACCCGTCCCACGACAGGAGCACCCCATGACCACGTTCCCCGCCCTCGAGGCCGTCTCCGCCGACTCCGGCTTCCGCCGCACCACGATCGAGCGCCGCCGGGTCGGCGCCCACGACGTCGAGATCGAGATCGACTACGCCGGGATCTGCCACTCCGACATCCACACCGTGCGCGACGAGTGGGGCGGCGCCCGGTACCCCGTCACCCCCGGCCACGAGATCGTGGGCCGCGTGCGCGCGGTGGGGGAGCAGGTCACCGGCTTCACGGCCGGTGACACCGTCGGCGTCGGCTGCTTCGTCGACTCCTGCGGGCGCTGCGAGCAGTGCACCCAGGGCCTCGAGCAGTTCTGCGCCGAGGGCGTCGTGGCCACCTACAACACCGCGCTGCCCGACGGGAGCGCCACGCGCGGCGGCTACAGCGCGGGCATCGTCGTCGACGAGCGCTTCGTGCTGCGCGTGCCCGAGGCCCTCGACCCCGCGAAGGCCGCCCCGCTGCTGTGCGCCGGGATCACGACCTACGCCCCGCTCAAGCGCTGGGGCGCCGGCCCCGGGAGCAAGGTCGCGGTCCTGGGCATGGGCGGGCTGGGCCACGTGGCGGTGAAGATCGCCGCGGCCATGGGCGCCGAGGTCACCGTCCTGAGCCAGAGCCTGTCCAAGCAGGAGGACGGGCTCGCCTTCGGGGCCACGGACTACTTCGCCACGAAGGACCCGGAGACGTTCGAGCGCAACCGGGGCCGCTTCGACCTGATCATCAACACCGTCTCCGCGGACCTGCCCATCGAGGACTACCTGTCCCTGCTGCGGGTCAACGGCGTGCTGTGCTCCGTGGGGCTGCCCACCGAGCCGTACAGCGTCCGCCCCGGCGCGCTCATCGCCCCGCAGCGCGTGCTCACCGGGTCGATGGTCGGCGGCATCCCCGAGCACCGGGAGATGCTCGAGTTCTGCGCCGAGCACGGCGTCGAGGCGGAGATCGAGCTGATCGGCGCCGACGAGGTCGACGCCGCCTACGACCGGGTGGTCGCCTCGGACGTGCGGTACCGCTTCGTCGTCGACGTCGCCCGCACCCTGGCGTAGCGGCCGGGATCATCAGCACCCTGCGACTCGGGGCGGGCTCTGGCTAGAGTGGTCCCCATGGCCGACACCACCAGCACTGCCGACCCCCTGCACCGGCTCGCCGAGGCGTACCGGGTCTCCACGACCTACTCCGGGTTCGACGGCCAGGAGCGAGAGGTCCCGGCCGCCACCCTGCGCGCCGTCCTCGACGCCCTGGGCGCCGACGCCGGCGACGACGACGCCGTAGAGGCCTGCCTGGCCCGGCGGGAGCTGGCGCCGTGGCGGCGGGTGCTGCCGCCCGTCGTCGTCGCCGTCGAGGGCGCCCGCACCCGCTTCGCGGTCCACGTCCCGCACGGCTCGGCCGTGCACGTCTCCCTCGTGGGGGAGGACGGGACCCGGACCACGGCCGCGCAGACGGACAGCTGGCGCTCCCCGCGCGACGTCGACGGCGTGCTCACCGGGGAGGTCACCTTCGAGGTCCCCGAGAACCTCGGCCCGGGCTGGTACGAGGTCCGGGCCGAGTGCCCCGACGTCGACGGCGGGCAGGCCGTCACCACGCCGCTGGCGGTGACCCCGCGCCGGCTCTCCATCACCGACCGGCTGCACGGCCGGCGCCGCTGGGGCTACATGGCGCAGATCTACTCGGTGACCTCGGGGCGCTCCTGGGGGGTGGGGGACGTCTCGGACCTGGCGAGCCTCGCGGCCGTCTCCGGGGAGCAGGGGGCGGACTACCTGCTGGTCAACCCGCTGCACGCCGCCGAGCCCGCTCCGCCGGTGGAGCCCTCGCCGTACCTGCCCACCAGCCGCCGCTTCTTCAACCCTCTCTACCTGCGCATCGCCGAGGTCCCCGAGTACGCCTACCTGCGCCCGGCCGACCTCGAGGTGGTCAACACGCTCGCGGCCATCCAGCGCCGGGAGAACCTCGACACCAGCACCATCGACCGGGACAAGGCGTACGCCGCCAAGCTGAAGAGCCTCGAGCTGCTGTTCACGGTCCGCCGCTCCCCGCACCGCCAGCAGCAGCTGCGCCGGTTCGTGGCCGAGGGCGGGCAGGGCCTGCAGGACTTCGGCCTGTGGTGCGCGCTGCGGGAGGAGCTCGGCGAGGACGCCCCCGAGTGGGACGACGTCGCCGCCGCCCCGGACTCCCCCTACGCGGCCGCGGCGCGGACCCGGCTGTCCCACCGGGTCGACTTCTACGTGTGGATGCAGTGGCTGCTCGACGAGCAGCTCGAGGCCGCCCAGCGCGCCGCCCACCTGGCCGGGATGGACATCGGCGTGATCCACGACCTCGCGGTCGGGGTGCACAAGCAGGGCGCCGACGCGTGGACGCTGCAGGACGTGCTGGCCTCCGGGGTCAGCGTGGGCGCGCCCGCGGACATGTACAACCAGAAGGGCCAGGACTGGTCCCAGCCCCCGTGGCACCCCGAGCGCCTCGCCGAGGCCGGCTACCTGCCCTGGCGGGACATGCTGCGCACCATCTTCCGGCACGCCGGCGGCATCCGGGTGGACCACGTCCTCGGCCTGTTCCGGCTGTGGTGGATCCCGGAGGGCCAGCAGGCCTCCGAGGGCGCCTACGTCTACTACGACCACGAGGCGATGGTGGGCATCCTGGCGCTCGAGGCCGAGCTCGCCGGGGCCGTGGTGGTCGGCGAGGACCTGGGCACCCTGGAGCCGTGGGTGCGGGAGTACCTCGCCGAGCGCGGCGTGCTCGGGACCTCGATCCTGTGGTTCGAGACGGACGGCGACGAGCCCCTGCCGCCGGCGCGGTACCGGGAGCTGAGCATGGCCTCCGTCAGCACCCACGACTTCCCGCCCACCGCGGGCTTCCTCCAGGGGGTGCAGGTGGACGTGCGCGAGCAGCTCGGTCTGCTGGCCCGCCCGGTGGAGGAGGAGCGCGCCGAGGCCCGGAAGCAGCTGGACACGTTCTTCGCCGCCGTGGCCGCGGACGGGCTTCTGCCCGAGGGCAGGGCCACGGGCGAGCAGGCCCGGGTCGAGGCGCTGCACCGCTGGCTGGGCCAGGCGCCGGCGCTGCTGTTCAACGTCTCCCTCGTGGACGCGGTCGGCGAGCGGCGGATGCAGAACCAGCCCGGCACCGGCGACGAGTACCCCAACTGGCGGATCCCCCTGGCCGACGGGGCGGGCAACCCCGTCCTGATCGAGACGCTGCCGGAGAACGCGCGGGCCAACTCGCTGGTCCGCGCGATCAACGAGGCCCTCGGCACCCGTCCGCGCTTCCAGGGCGTGGGGGAGCCGGCGCAGCCGCAGCACACCGACCGCACGGCGCCCTGAGCCCGGGCCGCCCCGCACCCCCCCCCGAACGGAGCACACCGCATGACGGAGCCGACGGCGTCCCGCCCTGCCCCTGTCCCGCCCGCCCGGCCCATCCGGTACGTGGCCCTGGGCGACTCGATGACCGAGGGCGTGGGCGACCCCGACCCCGCCCGTCCCAACGGCGTGCGCGGCTGGGCGGACCTCGTGGCCGAGCAGCTGACGGCCGCCCACCCGGACACCCGCTACGCGAACCTCGCGGTCCGCGGACGCCTGCTGCGCGGGATCGTCGAGGGGCAGCTGGACGCGTGCCTGGCCCTGGAGCCGACCCTGGTGAGCCTCTACGCCGGCGGGAACGACATGCTCCGCCCGCGGGCGGACGTGGACGCCCTCATGGAGGTCTACGAGCAGGCGGTCGCCCGGCTGCGCGCCTCCGGCGCCGAGGTGGTCCTGTTCACGGCATTCGACCCCGGCCGGGACGCGCCCACGTCCTGGACCCGTCCCCGGCAGGCCCTGTACAACGAGCACGTCCGCGAGATCGCCGACCGGCACGGGTGCCGGGTGCTCGACTACTGGCGGATGCGCACGCTGCAGGACTGGCGCTACTGGGCGGTGGACCGGTTGCACATGTCCGCCGCCGGGCACACCTACGTGGCCGCCCGGATGCTCGAGCTGCTCGGCGTCGCGCACGCGCTGGAGCTGCCGCCCACGGAGCAGCTGCCCGTCACCGCCAGCCCGGGTGTGCTCAAGGAGGACCTGTACTGGGCCCGCGAGTACCTGCTGCCCTGGATCGGGCGCCGGCTGCGGGGCACCTCCTCCGGGGACACGGTCGCCGCCCGGCACCCCCGGTGGACGACCCTGTTCCCGCGGGACGTGGTCCCCGCCGGGCCCGCCCCCCGCGCCGCCGCCGGTTTGCGGGGGTCCGGGGAGCCGGTAGACTGGCCAGAAGCTGGTCACGCCTGACGTCAGGTTGCGGGGAAGTCCGTACGGGCCTAGACTTCAAGGCTGTCGTGGGGTGGAGTCCACCGTCCGGCACCTTGATCTTCACCGTCTTCATCGTGGCGAGGCCTTCGCCGGTTCCGACCGCGGGTCTCACGAGAGGGCCCGGTTGGCGAACGGTGGCAATTCTGAAGGTGACGGGACGCTCGCGGCCGCAGGTGAGTGATCATCCTGCGGCTCCCACTGCGTGCCGTCATTTCGTCAACATTGGAGGAGAACACTATGGCAGCGCACTGCCAGGTGACCGGAGCTCAGCCGGGCTTTGGGCACAGCATTTCGCACTCGCACCGCCGTACCAAGCGCCGGTTCGACCCGAACATCCAGAAGAAGCGTTACTGGGTGCCGTCCTTGCGGCGCAGCGTGACGCTCAACGTCAGCGCCAAGGGCATCAAGGTCATCGACGCCCGCGGCATCGACGCTGTCGTGACCGACATGATCGCACGTGGGGAGAAGATCTAGCATGGCCAAGGACAAGGACGTTCGTCCCATCATCAAGCTGAAGTCCACCGCCGGCACCGGTTTCACCTACGTGACCCGCAAGAACCGCCGCAACGACCCGGACCGCATGGTGCTCAAGAAGTACGACCCGGTCGTCCGCAAGCACGTCGATTTCCGCGAGGAGCGCTGAATCCATGGCCAAGAAGTCCAAGATCGCCAAGAACGAGCAGCGCAAGGTCGTCGTCGAGCGCTACGCCGCGAAGCGTGCCGAGCTGAAGAAGACCCTGGTCGACGAGAACGCCACCGACGAGGCCCGCGAGGCCGCTCGCCTGGGCCTGCAGAAGCTGCCCCGCGACGCCTCCCCGGTCCGCCTGCGCAACCGCGACCAGATCGACGGGCGCCCCCGCGGCACCCTCCAGAAGTTCGGCATCTCCCGCGTCCGTTTCCGCGAGATGGCGCACCGTGGCGAGCTGCCCGGCATCTCGAAGTCCAGCTGGTAATTTCTGACGCAGGAGCGCGACCGGTCCCCGGCGCGCGCTTCCCCACGACCCCAAGTCCAGGAGGACATGAACATGGCTAAGAACCGCAGTGAACTCGTCGCCGAGGTCGCCGAGAAGGCCGGCACCACCAACGCCGCCGTCAACGGGGTGCTGGACGCGCTGTTCCAGGTCTTCGAGGAGTCCGTCTCCGCCGGTGAGAAGATCACCATCCCGGGCTGGCTGGCCGTCGAGCGCACCGACCGCGCCGCGCGCACGGGCCGCAACCCGCAGACCGGTGAGACCATCGAGATCCCGGCCGGCCACGGCGTCAAGCTGACCGCTGGTTCCAAGCTCAAGGCGGCCGTGTCCAAGAAGTAGGGACACCCGCGGGTCCGTCCTGGACCTTCTCCATGGCTTCGTCCGAAGGGGCGGCCCCCACCGGGGCCGCCCCTTCGCCGTGCCGGGGACCCGGTGCGCGGGCGCGGTCCTCCTCGTGCCCGGCGCCCGGTCCGCGCGAGGTCGTTCCGGCGTGCTGCCCGGACGCCCGGCCGGGGCGGCTCGGCCTCTCCGCCGCGCCGGAGGGCCGTGGTCCGGTCGGGGTCGTGACTGCAGGGCACCCGGGCCGGCCCGCCGCGACTGGCCCGGCCCTCGCGGTGCCGCGCATAATGGGAGCACCGAGCCGACCGGCCGGCGATCCGAGGGGAGGGGGCGCGTGAGCCCACGTGCACGCCGTCTCGCCCGCGGCTGGGCCGGTGCGGCCCTCGCCACCTCGGCGGCCGCGGTCTCCCACACCGTCGCGGGCGGACAGCCCCCGCCGCCGCTGCTCGTGCTCCTGTCCCTGGCGCTGTCCGGGCCGCTGTGCATGGCGCTGGCGGGCCGGGCGCTGTCCCGGTCCGCGCTGGCGCTGAGCGTGCTGCTCAGCCAGTCCCTGTTCCACGCCCTGTTCGCCGCGTCGGGCACCGTCAGCGCCCCTCGGGGCGCCTCCCACCACGGGGCGGCCGGGGGCGGACCCGTCCTCGTGCTGCAGGCCGGCCCCCATCCGGAGCACGGCGGGTCCGTCATGCTCACGGCCCACCTGCTGGCCGCGCTCGCCGGCTACGCCCTCACGCGCCACGGAGAGGTCGCGGCCGTGGTCCTCCTGGAGGCGCTGCGGCTGCGGGTCCGGCGGCTGTGGCGGTCCCTGTCCTCCCCGGTGGTCGCCCGCCGTCCGCGCGCGGTGCGGCCGGGGCGCCCGCACGCGCTCACCGACCAGTCCCTGCTGCGCCCCGTGCGCTCCCACCGCGGTCCGCCCCGGCCTCGGCGCCGGCTCCTGCTCCCGGCCGGACCTGCCCCGCTGCCCGTCGGCTGATCCGGCCGGTGCCGCGGCGGGGTCCCGGAACCGGCCCGCGGCGGGACGAGCGGCGCCCCCGTGCACGCCGCCGGCCGTCCCGGTCCGCGGACCGTGCCGACGGCACACACCGACGCCCCGCACCGACAGCCGACCGATGCCCTGCCCGGGCCCCCCGAGGAGAGACCACCCATGCGCACCGCACGACACACCGCACGACCCAGCACACGAGGCGCCGCGGCGCTGCTGGCGGCGGGCGCCCTCACCGTCCTGACCGCCCTGCCCGCCTCCGCCCACGACGAGCTCACCGGCGTGAGCCCGGAACCCGGCGCCACCCTGACGACAGCCCCCGAGGAGCTCGAGCTGACCTTCTCCGGGCAGGTGATGGACATCGGCCACCAGGTGCAGGTCACCGACTCCGAGGGCCGCTCCGTGACGGACGGACCGCTCGAGACCGAGGGGAACCGGATCGTCCAGCCCCTGACCGACCCCGGCGCGGAGGACCAGACCTACCAGGTCGTCTGGCGCGTCGTCTCCAGCGACGGGCACCCGATCGAGGGCACCTTCGCCTACGAGGTCGGCGCCGGGTCGGAGCCGTCCCCCGGCGTGACGCCCACCGCCGAGGTCCCCGAGCCGCCGGCCGAGGACGCCGCTGCCCAGGCCTCGACCGGGGACACCCCGCTCTGGCTGGTCGCCGTTGCCGGAGCGGCGGTCGCCCTGGCCGTGCTCGGCGCCGTGAGCGTCGTCTCCCGGCGGCGCCGCGGGGACTGACCGGGCCGCCGGGCATCAGCGGGGCGGGATCCCCGGCCCGGTGGCGGAGCCGGCAGGATCCCGGACCGGGCCGTGGAGCCGCCAGAACTCCTGGGCCGGCGGTCGGGCTGGTTCCCCGAGCCTGCAGGAGCCCTGCGACGGCCGCCGAACCGGGCTCGGCGCCGGGCCGGCACAGCACGGGCCCGGCGCCCGGACGGGGCCGCCGGACCGGCGCCCGGGCGCTGCCCCCGGGTCCGGGCGGATTTGCGCCGCGGGGGACAATGGATGGAGCCGCCCCGATGGGGGAGGCGGAAGAAGGAGACGCACCATGAGCACGAGGACGGCCGAGCGCGCCGACCACGGCACCGCCGCGCCGGCGGGCGGACGCGGGGTGGATCCCTGGCTGCTCGCGGCCGTGCCCGTCGTGGCCCTCACGGCACTCGTCGTGGCGATGGCCTGGACCGGGTCGGGCGCCGCCCGGCTGGCCGCCGATCCCGGGGCGCTGGTGCGCTGGGGCCTGCCCGCCGCCGAGCTGGTGCACAACAGCGCCCTGGTCGTGGTGATCGGCGCGCTGCTGTTCGCCGTCGGGATCGTGCCCAGAACCCGGCGCGCCGGCCGCGCCCGGACGGACACGGACGGCGGGGACGCGGCACCGGAGCACCCGCTGTTCACGACGACGCTGCGCCTGGCCGAGGCCGCGGCCGCGGTGTGGACCGTGGCGGCCCTGGCCGTGCTCGTGCTGTCCTACTCCGACGTCGCGGGCGTGCCCGTGGGCGGGGACGGCACCTACACCCAGCAGCTGCTGCACTACGCCACGGACATCCCCACGGGCCAGGCGCAGACGGCGATCGTCGTGGCGGCGGCCGTGGTGACCACCCTCGTGTTCGGGATCCGGGCGCGGCTCGGGCTGCTGCTCACCCTGGCCCTGTCCTGCACGGCACTCGTGGCGATGGCCCTCAACGGTCACTCCGCGGGCGGCAACGACCACATGGGCGCCGTCAACTCCCTGGGCCTGCACCTGCTCGGGGTGTGCCTGTGGACCGGCGGCCTGGTGGTGCTCGCCTGGCTCTCGCCGCAGCTGAGCGCCCCGGACGCCGGCACCGGCACGCTGCCGGAGGGCGCCGCCCGCGGCCGGTCGGCGGCCGGTCCCCGGGACCGGGCACCGATCGCGGCCGTGGTGCTGCGCCGCTTCTCCGCGGTCGCGTTCGGCGCCTTCTTCCTGGTGTTCCTCTCCGGAACCGTCAACGCCGCGGTGCGGATCGGGTCCTGGGACCAGCTCACGAGCGGCTACGGGGCCCTGGTGCTCGTCAAGGCCGCCCTCACGCTCGCCCTGGGCGCCGCGGGGCTGGCCCACCGCCGGTGGCTGGTGCCCGCGCTGGAGGCCGGCCGGCTCACGGCCCGCCGCGCGGTGTGGCAGCTGGTGCTCGGGGAGCTGCTGCTCATGGGCGCCGTCATGGGGGTCGCGGTGGCCCTGTCCCGGACGGCTCCGCCGGTGCCCGAGGAGCTGGCCCCGGACGCCTCCCCGGCCCTGATCCTCACCTGGTACGAGCTGCCGCCGGAGCCCACCGCCGCCTCCTGGTTCACCACGTGGCGCGTCGACTGGCTGTGGCTGGCCGTGTGCCTGTTCCTCGCCCTCGTCTACCTCTGGGCGTTCGTGCGCGTGCGTCGCCGCCGGGACTCCTGGTCGGTGCTGCGCACCCTGTCCTGGCTGACCGGCCTCCTCGGCCTGTTCTACGTCACCTCCGGCGGGGTCGCCGTCTACGGCCGGGTGCTGTTCTCGGCGCACATGGTCGAGCACATGGCCCTGACCATGGTGGTGCCGATCTTCCTGGTCCTGGGCTCCCCGGTCTCGCTGCTGCTCAAGGCCCTGGAACCCCGCCGTGACGGCACCCGCGGGCCCCGCGAGTGGATCCTGCGCCTCGTGCACTCCACGTTCGGCCGGATCGTGACCCATCCGATCTTCGCCGCCGTGAACTTCGCCGCCTCGATCGTGGTCTTCTACTTCACCCCGGTCTTCCACTTCACGCTGCACTACCACGTGGGCCACGTGTTCATGGTCACGCACTTCCTGATCACCGGGTACCTGTTCATGCTGGTGCTCATCGGCAGCGACCCGATCCCGTACCGTCCCGGCTACATGATGCGCCTCATCCTCCTGCTCGCCACGATGGTCTACCACGCCTTCGTCGGGGTGGCCCTGATGGGCTCGGACACCCTGCTGCAGGCCTCCTGGTTCGGCAACACCGGGCGGGACTGGGGCCGGTCGGCCATCGAGGACCAGCAGTTCGGCGGGGCCCTCATGTGGGGGATCGGGGAGTTCCCCACCGTCGTCGTCGCCGTCGTCGTCGCCGTCCTGTGGGCGCTGGCCGGCAGCAAGGAGAACCGCCGCGTGGACCGCCAGGCGGACCGCACCGACGACGCCGAGCTCAAGGCCTACAACGACATGATGGCCCGGCTCGCGGAGCGCGACGACCGCGCCGCCCGCCGCTGAGCCCCGCCCCATCGCACCCACCCGAAAGGACCCCACCTCCATGCGCCTCACCTCCCGCGTCCGCGCCTCCGAACTGCAGGGCCGCGCCTGGCTCAACACCGGCGGCCAGGACCTGGACCTCGCCGCCCTGCGCGGCAAGGTCGTGATCCTGGACTTCTGGTCCTTCTGCTGCATCAACTGCCTGCACGTGCTCGACGAGCTGCGGCCCCTCGAGGAGCGCTTCTCCGACGTCCTCGTCACCGTGGGGGTGCACTCCCCGAAGTTCGAGCACGAGGCCGACCCCGAGGCGCTGGCCGCGGCCGTGGACCGCTACGAGGTCCACCACCCGGTGCTCGACGACCCCGAGCTCACCACCTGGGACGCCTACACCGCCCGGGCCTGGCCGACCCTCGTGGTGGTGGACCCCGAGGGCTACATCGTGGCGCACCTGTCCGGGGAGGGCCACGTGCAGGGCCTGGTCTCCCTGGTGGAGGAGCTCGTGGCCGAGCACGAGGCCCGCGGCACCCTGCACCGCGGCGACGGCCCCTACGTCCCGCGCCCCGCGCCCGAGGGCGACCTCCGCTTCCCCGGCAAGGTGCTCCCGCTGCCGGACGGCTCCTTCCTCGTCTCGGACACCGGCCATCACCGCCTCGTCCAGCTCGGCAACGACCTGGAGACCGTCCAGCGCGTGATCGGCGCCGGGCAGAAGGGCCACGAGGACGGGGACGCGGCGACGGCCCGCTTCACCGAGCCCCAGGGCCTGACCCTGCTGCCCGAGGACGTCCGCGCCGCTGTCGGCTACGACGTGGTCGTCGCCGACTCCGTGAACCACCGGCTGCGCGGCGTGGACCTGGCCACGGGCGCGGTGCGCACGGTCGCCGGCAGCGGCGTCCAGCGGCTCCTCGACGAGGAGCGTGCCCGGGGTGCGGAGCCCAACGCCGTGCCCGTGGGGGCGGATCCGCTGACCGTGGCGCTGTCCTCCCCCTGGGACGTCGTGTGGTCCACCCGGGCCGGCCGGCTGCTGGTGGCCATGGCCGGCACCCACCAGCTGTTCTCCTTCGACCCGCGCAGCGGGCAGCTCGCCGTGCTGGCCGGCACCGGGGACGAGGGCCTCAAGGACGGGCCTGCCGCGGAGGCGTGGTTCGCCCAGTCCTCCGGGCTCGCGGAGGACCACCTCGGCAACGTGTGGATCGCCGACTCGGAGACCTCGGCGCTGCGCGTGCTGCGCTTCGACGACGACGGCGCCGTGGCGGTCGAGACCGCCGTGGGCGAGGGGCTGTTCGACTTCGGCTTCCGCGACGGCGACGCCGGGCAGGCGCGGCTGCAGCACTGCCTCGGGGTGGCCCAGCTGCCCGACGGCTCCGTGGCCGTGGCCGACACCTACAACGGGGCCGTGCGCCACTACGACCCGCGGACCGGGCAGGTGGCCACCCTGGCGCGCGGACTCGCGGAGCCCTCGGACGTGCTGCTCGACGTCTCGGGCGGGGAGCCGCTGCTCGTGGTCGTCGAGGCCAATGCGCACCGCCTGGTCCGCGTGCCGATCCCCGCCGCCGCCCAGCGCGTGGACGAGGGGGCCTCGCAGACCCAACGCGCCCGCACGAAGCTGGCCCCGGGGGCACTCACGATCGACGTGCGCTTCGCGGCGCCGACGGGTCAGAAGCTCGACGACCGCTGGGGCGACCCCACCCAGCTGAAGATCTCCTCCTCCCCGGAGGGGGCGCTCGCGGCGGGCGCCGGCACGGCGCAGGGCCTGCGCCGGGAGCTCGTGCTCGCGGACGGGGTCACCGAGGGCGTCCTGCACCTGACCGCGCGCGCCGCGGCCTGCGACGGCGAGCCCGGCGGGGAGATCCCCGACCACGCGGCCTGCCACCTGTACCAGCAGGACTGGGGGATCCCGTTCGTGCTGGACACCGAGGGGGAGACCGGGCTCGTCCTGGACCTGCGCGGCGTCAACTGAGCCTGCCCGGCGGGCCGCCGTTCCGGGACGTCCTCCTCGGGGGTCCCGGGCCGGCCCCGGGGCTCCCGCTGGGCGGCCTGCCGCTCGGGGGCCGGCCGCCCCGGAGCGCGCCGTTCCGGTCCGTCCCGCGCGGCCCTGTCAGCCGCGCGGGGTGACCCGCACGGTCGAGCCGTCGACGGCGAGGTCCGCCGCGACCTCGAACGGCACCGTCCGCTCGAGCCGTTCGACCTCGCCGGTGAACAGGTCCAGGGAGTCGAACTCGATCCGCGCGGTGCCCCGCGCCGACTCCAGGGACCAGCCGCCGCCCTGCGTGCCGACCTCGATCCGCGGGTCCGGATAGGACTCGATCGTCCACCGCACGTCCCCCTGGACCCGCCCGTCGAACTCGTAGGAGAACGGGCAGCCCGCGGGGAAGAGGGTGTTCTGCCCGGCACAGCCGTCCAGGTGCTCCTTCAGCTGCCGGTCCACCTCCTCCTCGAGGGCCGCGGTGGGCCGGGGCTCCAGCACGACCTCCGCCTCCTGGCCGGGGACGGTCAGCGTGGTGCTGACCGGATCGGCCTCCACCAGCTCGGAGGTGTAGGAGGCCGTGTAGGTCCCCGGGAAGAACGCCGAGAACTTCCCGGCGGAGTCGGGCAGCGCCACGGACATGCCGTTGAGGTCCACGGAGGACACGCCCGGCAGGCTGACCGTCAGCGTGGGCAGCGGGGTCTCGTCGAAGGCCCAGACCGTGAAGAAGCCCCACTGCGTGTCCACCGGGTGCAGGCTGAACTCGGAGCTGTGCCGCTCGCCGCCGAGGCTGTAGTCGGCGCGCACGACGGCCTGCTCGCCGTCGTTGCTCACGGTGGACACCTCGAGGTCCTCGAGCTCCTCGGCCGCGGCCTCCAGGGGGTCGCCGTCGAGCATCGCGGCGTTGGCCTCGGGCACGCTGGCGTTGAGCAGCCCCAGGGCCCGCCCGCCGTCGCCGTCCTGCAGGTCCTCGAAGTAGGCCCGCACGTCCGTCTCGGGGCCGTACATGTACTTGTTGACCAGGGCGATGGTGACGGCGGCGGCGGCCACCCCGAGCAGCACGAGGAACAGCCAGGCCCCGAGGGCCTTGAGCACGCGGGCGTTGGACTCCATCCGTTCACGCTAACCGATCCCCCTCCTGCCCGTCCGCCACGGGGCCGCGCGGGCAGCCGGGGACGCACGGGCCCGCCCGGGCGGGTACGCTGGCGTGCCGCGGCCCTTCCCGCGCCGCGCTCTCCTGCGCCGTCCCTGTGCGCTCTCCCTGTCCGTCGTCCCCGTGCGTCGTCCCTGTGCGCGCTCCCGCGACGCCGTCGTCGCCCGCCGCCCCGTTCGCCGTTCCCGGTCCTCCTGCGCTGCCCCTTCCCCGTCCCCGTCCCCGTCTGGAGCTGAATCCCATGGCCGATGCCGTCCGGCAGGTCCCCGAGAAGTACGGTCCCGTCCGCGCCGTGCTCCGCCCGCGGCTGGGCTCCTACGGCCGGCGCCTGCTGGCCTGCCTCGCCCCGATGCTCGCCGGCGCGGTGCTCCTGCTGCTGCTCTGGTCCCGGCGGCCGGGCCCGGCCGTGGCGGTAGTGCTGCTGGGGCTCGTCCTGGTGTCCGCCCTGACCTGCTGGCTGCGGCTGCGCCCGGCGCTCGTGGTGCGGACCGACAGCCACCTCCTGCGCTCCCGCGCCGTGGGCTTCGCGGCCACGCCGCTCGCGCGGCTCGACTCCGTGGTCACGGTCGGCGCCCTGCACCGCTCGGCCGACAGCCCGCGGCGCGCCGGCCGGCCCCACCTGTGGGCGGCCGACCGGACGGGCCGCCGCGTGTTCGCCCTGGACGGCGACGTGTGGGACGCACGATCCCTGGGGGAGGTCGCCGAGGCCCTGGACGCGCCCCGCACGCACGTGGAGCAGCTCACGGCCGGACAGGCCGCCGCGCGCTGGCCGCGGCTGGTGCCGTGGCGGCTGCGGCACCAGCGGCTGTGCTCGGCCGCGTCCTCGGCGGCAGTGATCGCTGTCCTCGCGCTCGCCGTGTGGCTCTCGCTGGACCTGCCCGGCACGGGCTGACGGACGGCAGCCACCACGGCGAAGGAGCCTGTCCCCGGCGACGCCGGGGACAGGCTCCTCTGCTGTCGGCTCTGTGGCTCAGCCGGCCGTGGCCAGCTCCTGGCGGGCCCGCTCGATCTCGGCCTTGCGCTCCTCGACGGCCTCGCGGGTCAGCTCGGCGCCGGCCTCCGCGTCCCGGGTCAGGTTCTCCCCGGTCTCGGGGTCGAAGACGTGCATCCGGCGGGTGTCGACCCAGATCCGTCCCTTCGCCCCACCGCGGATGCGTGAGGTGGCGTCCAGCTCCACGACGATCTGCGGGTGCATCTCGTCCCCGTCCAGGTCCTGCGCCAGCTCGTCGAGCTTCGCCTTGACCTCGGGGTCCTGCTCGTAGTTGATGTAGCCGTACTGCTCGTTGCCCATCCACTCCGTGTGGGTGAACTCGGCGTCGAAGGTCGTCCCGCGGGAGACCTTCGCCTCGTCCACAAACTTGGCGTCCTCGAAGTGCTCCGGGCGCAGGCCCAGCAGCACGATCCTGCCGTCCGCGGGCAGCTTGCCCCTGGCCTGGTCGGGCACCGGGAAGTCGCCGAGCGGGGTGGCGAACACGTCGCCCCGCACGTGCGCCGGGAGGAAGTTCATCGACGGCGAGCCGATGAACCCCGCCACGAACAGGTTGGCGGGCTGCTCGTAGAGCTCCCGCGGCGAGGCGATCTGCTGCAGGATGCCCTTCTTGAGCACCGCCACCCGGTCGCCGAGGGTCATGGCCTCGGTCTGGTCGTGGGTCACGTACACGGAGGTGATGCCCATCCGCCGCTGCAGCTGCGCGATCTCGGTGCGCATCTGCCCGCGCAGCTTCGCGTCCAGGTTGGACAGGGGCTCGTCGAACAGGAACGCGTCCGCGTCCCGCACGATGGCCCGGCCCATCGCCACGCGCTGGCGCTGACCGCCGGAGAGGTTGGCCGGCTTGCGCTCGAGGTGTTCGTCCAGGTCCAGGGTCGACGCCGCGTGGCGCACCTTCCGGTCGATCTCCTCGTCGGAGAACTTGCCCTTGGACAGCCGCAGCGGGAACGCGATGTTCTCGTACACGGTCAGGTGCGGGTACAGCGCGTAGTTCTGGAACACCATCGAGAGGTTCCGCTCGCGCGGCTCCTTCTCGTTGACGCGCTGGCCGTTGATCAGCAGGTCCCCCGAGGTGATGTCCTCGAGGCCCACGATCATCCGCAGCAGCGTCGACTTGCCGCAGCCGGAGGGCCCCACGAGGATCAGGAACTCGCCGTCGGCGATGTCGATGGAGACGTCGTTGACCGCGGGGAAGCCGTCGCCGTACTTCTTGACGAGATGGTTGAGGGTGATGGATGCCATCTGGGACTCAGTCCTTCGTTCGGTTCGGGAAATGCGTGGGCGGCGGGCGGGCTCAGCCCTTGACCGCGCCCTGGGTCAGGCCGGAGACGATCTGGCGCTGGAAGAGCAGCACCAGGAGGACCACCGGGATGGTGACGACGATGGCCGCCGCGGAGATCGCGCCCGCCGGGTCCTCGAACTGCGAGGCGCCGGTGAAGAACGCCAGCGCCGCGGGCACCGGACGGGCGGCCTCGGTGGAGGTCAGGCCGATGCCGTAGACGAAGTCGTTCCAGGCGATGAAGAACGCGATGATCGCGGTGGTGAAGACGCCCGGCAGGGCCAGCGGCACGATCACCTTGCGGAAGGCCTGCCAGGTGGTGGCGCCGTCGACCTGGGCCGCCCGCTCCAGGTCCCACGGGATCTGCTGGAAGAACGCGGTCAGGGTCCAGATGGAGATCGGCAGGGTGAGCGAGAGGTAGGGGATGATGAGGCCGGGCCACGTGTCGTAGAGCCCGATCTGGCGCCACAGGTTGAACAGCGGGGTGACGATGGAGACCACGGGGAACATGGACACCGCCAGGGCGACCGTCAGGATCATCTTCTTGCCGGGGAAGTCCAGGCGGGCGATCGCGTAGGCGCACAGCGTGGCCAGGACCACGGCGATGGCCGTGGCGATCAGGCAGATGCCGATCGAGTTGATCAGCGACGGCACGAACAGGTCACGGGCCTGCCCCACGAAGATGGACGAATAGTTCTCCCCGACCCACTGGGTGGGCAGGAACTTCCCGGACGTCAGGTCCGCCGGCGTCTTGAAGGACGTCATGAGGATCGAGGCGACGGGGAACAGGGCGTAGAACAGGACCAGGACCGAGACGACGGCCCAGCCGACCTTCTGCTTGGTGGACATGGGCGGTTACCTTCCCTTCCCGGCGCCGGCGAGGTCGACCTTGAACACCTTGATGGCGATGAAGGCGATCAGCAGCACGCAGACGAACAGGATCACGGAGATCGCGGAGCCGAGCCCGATCTCCAGTCGGCCGATGGAGGTGCGATAGGCGAGCAGGGACAGCGTCTCGGTGCCGTACTGGCCCTGGGTCATGATGAAGATGTTGTCGAAGATGCGGAACGCGTCCAGGGCACGGAACACGACCGCCACCATGATCGCGGCCTTCATGTTGGGCAGGATCACCCGGGACATGCGCTGCCACCACGTGGCGCCGTCCACGCGGGCGGCCTCGGTGTACTCGCTGGGGACCTGGGCGAGGCCCGAGAGCAGCAGCAGCGAGATGAACGGCGTGGTCTTCCAGATCTCGGAGGCCATGATCACGAACAGGGCCGGCCACTGGGAGGCGAACCAGTTGAAGTCCGGGCCGATGCCCGGCAGCCAGGAGAACCAGTTGTTGATGTAGCCGGTGGTGATGTCGAACGCGTAGAACCAGGCGAAGGCCGAGACCACCGTGATGATGCCGTAGGGCACCAGGATCGCGGTGCGCAGCAGCCCGCGGGTGTTGCGGATCGCGTTGTTCATCACGAGGGCGAGGGCGAAGCCCAGGACGAGCTCCACCACCACGGTGACGATCGTGATGAGCACCGTGATCCACAGGTCCCGCCAGAACACCTGGTCGGTGAGGACCGTGGCGTAGTTGCCGAGGAAGACGAACTCCTTCTCCCCGGGGGCCGTGAGGCGGAAGGAGAAGAGGGAGTCCCACAGGGCCTGCAGGATCGGGTACATGGTGACCAGCAGCATCATGATGAACGCCGGGCCGGCGAGCATCCAGCCGAGCTTGCGCTCCGACCGGGCCCGGTCGGACATCACCGGCTTGGCGCTGCGCCGTCCCGTCACGGGTGCCGGTGCGGCCTCCCGTGGACCGGTGCCGGGAGCATTGGGGTTGACGACGGTGCTCATAGCAGCTGCTCTCCCTTCAGGACGGACTCGATGAACTCGGCGGTCATCCGGGGTGTGTCCTCCGTGACGGACGCCGGCGGGGTCCACTCCTGCTGGATGGCGGTGGAGACCTCGTTGTAGAACGGCGTCTGGGGACGCGGCGCCGCGTTGTCGAGGGACTCCCGGATGGTCTCGTACATCGGGTAGGCCTCCCGGACCTCGGGGTCCTCGTAGGCGGCCTCGGACGCGGCCGGGTTGCCGTTGCTCACGAAGTAGTAGGCCTGGTTCTCGGGCTGGACGATGCACTCCACGGCCTCCCACGCCAGCTCCTGGTTCTCGGAGGTGGAGCCCACGCCCAGGTTGATGCCGCCCAGCGGGGGAGCGGAGGGCTCGTCCGGGTTCACCCGCGGCCACAGGGCCCAGCCGATGTCCTCGTACACGGACTGGTCGACCGTCCCGCCCTCCACGGCGGCCGCGGTGGCCGCGTAGATGAAGGGCCAGTTGACCATGAAGGAGCCGTCGTCGGACTGGAACTGGATCATCGAGGCGTTCTCGTCGGCGGTCGGAAGGCCCGGACCGCCGAGCCCGTCACGGCCGATGGTGCCGACGATCTCCGCGGCCTTCCGGCCCGCCTCGCTGTCCAGGCCGATGGAGATCTCGTCGGAGGGCGCCTCCGGGTTCTCCACGATGGACCCCCCGGCGGACTCCACGAGGCCGTTGACCCACACCGTCATCGACTCGGCCTGCGTGCCCTGCACCCCCAGGTACTTCTCCTGCTCCCGGGCGGCGTCCATGATCTGGTCCCAGGTCACCGGCTCGTCCATGTTGAGGCCGGCGGCCTCCGCCACGGACTCCCGGTACCAGAGCAGCTGCGTGTTGGCCCAGAACGGGACGGACACCAGCTCGTCCTTCCACTTGGCACCCTCGAGGGGACCGGCCAGGACGTCCTGGGTGGTGGCCTGCTCGACGTCGCCGGGCACGGGGGCCAGGAAGCCGGGCTCGGCCAGTTCGGGGATGAAGGGCGGGTCCAGGCTCATGATGTCCATCGAGGTGTCACCGGCGGCCAGACGCCGGGCGAGCTGCTCGCGCTGGGAGGCGGCGTCGCGGGGCAGCAACGAGGTCTCGATGTTGTACCGGCCCCCGGACTCCTCCGAGCACCGCTGGGCCAGCTCCGCCTGCCCGCCGGCGTCGGGGTTGATGTACCAGGTGAGGGTGGGGGTGCCGCCGGCGTCGGCGTCACCGCATCCCGTCAGGATCAGGGCGCCCACGGCGCCCAGGGCGGCGGCAGCGCTGCGCCGTCGCCTCCCGGGGGCCCTGTGGGGGTGTGAGGTGGTGGTCAACGGTCTGTTCCTCCCCTTCGGCGATGTGGCGGCCCGCGAGGGGCGCCGAAAGGGTCCGGTGGGACCTGCTCGGCGGGACGGTCGGTGGTGCGTGCTGCCGGGTGACCACCCCTGCGCGGAGCTTCAGTCTATGAGTGCGCTACCTCACAGACCAGTAACCTGTGTTTTTGCGAACGGGCGCGGGCTGCGCGGGCGGGGTGCCGGGCCGCGGGTCAGGCGAGGAGCAGGGCCACGCCTGCCATGGTCAGCATGGCCACGACCGTGGTGAGCAGCACCGTGTCGCGGCACAGCTGCTCGGCCCTCCCGTAGCGCACGGCCGCGACGTAGATGTTCTGGGCGGTGGGCAGCGCCGCCATCACCACCACGGCGTAGAGCAGGTGCCCCTCCAGGCCCAGGGCGTAGCGGGCGAACAGGAAGGCCAGCACCGGGTGCAGCAGCAGCTTCAGCGCGGCGGCGAGCACCACGTCCCGGCGCGGGCTCGTCCCGGCCCGCAGCGGGGAGGCGCCCACCAGGGAGACGCCGAAGGCCATCAGCATCGCCGGGATGGAGGCCCCGGCCACCAGCTCCACCGGTTCGTGCACGACCTCGGGCAGCCGCCAGCCGGTCACCGCGAACAGGATCCCGAGCCCGGAGCCCATGATCATCGGGTTGGTCACCACGTTGCCGAGGATGCTGCCGAGGCTCGGCCGGCGGCCGTCGGTCAGGACGTCCATGATCGTCAGGTACACGGGGGTGTTCAGGGCCAGCTGGAACAGGATGACCGGCACCACCATGGTCGCGTCCCCGAGCACGAACGTGGCGATCGGGATGCCGAGGTTGGCGGAGTTCACCTGGGAGGCGGCCTGGGCGCCCATCACGGTGGTCGCCGCGTCCCGGTGCAGCACCCACCGGGCGAGCCCGGCGTGCACGAGGGCGGTGGCCACCGCCGAGACGGCCGCCACCAGCAGGGGAGCGGAGAGCAGGCGTCCGATGTCGGCCTCGGAGATGGTGAGGAAGAGCAGCGGGGGGCTGGCCACGTAGAAGGCGAACTTGCTCAGCACCAGCTGCCCCTGCGGTCCCAGCACCCGGCGGCGGCCCACCACGTATCCGGCGCCGATGACGGCCCACACGATGAAGAACCCCGAGAACACTCCGGCCACGGGCTCCTCCTCGGACTGTCGGGACCCGCGGGATCGGGCCCCTACAGTTCTATCCCATGGCGGAGGGCCCTCCGGGCAGGACGTCCCCGAGGACGGGCGGCGACGGTCGCGTCAGCCGAGCGGCAGGTCGGCCCGCGCCGCGGCGAGGGTCCGGGAGAGCGGGGGGCGGGCGACGCCGTCGAGCAGGGCCTCGGCGGGATCCGCGCCGAGGTCGGCGATCCGGTTCTGCGCGTCCACGTGCACCACGCGGGGCACGTGGGTGCGCGCCTCGGCGTCGTCCATCTGGGCGTAGCTGATCAGGATGACGACGTCGCCGGGGTGCACGAGGTGCGCGGCGGCGCCGTTGATCCCGACGACGCCGGAGCCGCGCTCGCCGGCGATGGTGTAGGTCTCCAGCCGGGCGCCGTTGGTGACGTCCACGATGGAGACGAGCTCGCCCGGCAGGATGTCGGCGGCGTCCAGGAGGTCCTGGTCCACGGTGACCGAGCCGACGTAGTGGAGATCGGCCTGGGTCACGACGGCCCGGTGGATCTTGGCCTTGAACATGGTGCGCAGCATGACGGGAGATCTGCTCCTCGTGGGCGGGGTGCGGGGTTCGGCTCCGGTCGAGCGCCGGAGCGTCGGGCGCCGGCGTCCGGGGAGGGCCGGGGCGCGAGGACATTCTACCGGGCCGCCCCGGGCACGACGAACGCCCCGGCCGTGGGGGCGCGGGGCGTTCGGTGCGAGAGCGGCTGACGGGAATCGAACCCGCGTATCAGGCTTGGGAAGCGTGCGCTCTACCATTGAGCTACAGCCGCGCATCCGTGGTCCGTCCGGTGTGTGCACCGGACGGGGACACCACAACACTGTACACGATCTGCCGGGACCGGGCAGGACCGGGGAACAGGGCCCGGGGGAGCGGCGTGCGCTACCTTGGGGACCGTGCTGATCTCTGACCGCGACATCCGCCGTGAGCTCGACGGTGGCCGGGTCGTCCTCGAGCCCTACGACCCCGCCCTGATCCAGCCGGCCAGCATCGACGTGCGGCTGGACCGCTGGTTCCGGCTCTTCGACAATCACAAGTACGCGCACATCGACCCCTCGGTGGAGCAGCCGGAGCTCACGCGCCTCGTGGAGGTCGACCCGGAGGAGGCCTTCGTGCTCCACCCCGGGGAGTTCGTCCTGGGCTCCACCTACGAGAAGGTGAGCCTCCCGGACGACATCGCCGCCCGGCTGGAGGGCAAGTCCTCCCTGGGGCGGCTGGGGCTGCTGACGCACTCCACCGCCGGGTTCATCGACCCGGGCTTCTCGGGGCACGTCACGCTCGAGCTCTCCAACATGGCGACGCTGCCCATCAAGCTGTGGCCCGGCTCCAAGATCGGGCAGCTGTGCTTCTTCCGGCTGTCCTCGCCCGCGGAGCACCCGTACGGGGACGGCGCCTACGCCAACCGGTACCAGGGGCAGCGGGGCCCGACGGCCTCGCGCAGCCACCTCGGGTTCTCCCGCACCCGCATCTGAGGCCCGGCGCCCGCTCCGGGCCCCGGCCCGGCGGCCCCGTCCTCGCGCCGGGTCCGTCCGCGCACCGGCTCCCTGCCCCGCCGCGCACCGTGGGCGGCGCTGCGGTGATCGGTTCCGCGCCGCGGCTCAGGCGCGCCGGGGCTCAGGCGCGCCGCGTGGTCCCGGCGCCGCCGAGGTCCCCGACGCGCTCGGGGTCACGGGCGCCGAGGAGCAGGAGCAGGCCCGCGCCGATCACCAGGAGAATCCCCAGGATCCCCCAGCGCTGGGCGCCGAGCACGGAGACGAACACGGCGAACAGGGTGGGTGCCAGGAAGCTCACGGCCCGGCCGGTGGTGGCGTAGAGGCCGTACAGGGCGCCCTCGTGGCCGGTGCGGGTGAGCCTGCCCAGGAACGTCCGGGAGGCCGACTGCGCCGGACCCACGAACAGGCACAGCAGCAGCCCGCAGACCCAGAACGCGGCGGTGCCGTCCAGGAACAGCAGCGGGGTGCCCGCCAGCAGGATGCAGACCAGGGACGCCACGATGACGCGCTTGGGGCCCACCCGGTCGTCGAGCTGTCCGCCCGCGAGCGCTCCCACGCCGGCGGCCACGTTCCCGACGATCGCGAAGACGATGACCTCGGTGAGGGTGAAGCCGAAGGTCCCGGCCGCGATCACGCCGCCGAACGTGAACACGGCGTTGAGCCCGTCCCGGAACACCGCGGAGGAGAGCAGGAACCACAGCGTCTGCGGGGCGTCCCGGTACAGCTCCCGCAGGCTCGCCCACAGCTGCCGGTAGGACCGGAGCACGGACGGGCGCGGGCCCCGGTGCGTGGGGCGGATCTCGGGCACCACGAACAGGACGGGGATCGAGAACAGGGCGATCCACAGGCCCGAGAACAGTGCGACGGCCCGGATGTTGAGCGCCTCCTCCTCGGGCAGGCCGAGGAACCCCGGGCTCACGAAGCCGAACAGGACGATGGACAGGGCCACGATCCCGCCGAAGTAGCCCAGCGCCCAGCCCTGCCCGCTCACCCGGCCGATGTGCTCGCGGCCCGCGATGCCGGGGAGCATCGCGTTGTAGTTGACCACCGCGAACTCGTCGAAGACGTTGGCCAGGGCCAGCAGCGCCACGCCCAGGTAGAGGAACGGGTACTCCGGGTAGACCAGGAAGCACAGCGCGGTGAGCAGCGCGGTGAGCATCGTATTGACGCCCAGCCACAGCTTCCGGCGCCCGGCGCCGTCGCTGCGCTGCCCGACCACGGGGGCGAGCAGCGCCACGACGACGCCCGCGGCACCGATCCCGTACCCCAGGACCTGGGACGCGTGGTCCTCCCCGCCGAACGGGTCGCCGGTGAGGTAGACGGTGAACACGAACGTGGTCATCACGGCGTTGAAGGCCGCGGAGCCGGCGTCCCACAGGCTCCAGGCCCACACGTGGGAGCGGCGCGGCGTGAAGGGGGCCGCGGGCGGCGCGGACGGAGGGGAGGGTGAACCAGGGGGCGCGGTGTCCATGGCAGTCATGCTAGGCCCGCGGTGCCCCGCCGGGGCGTCGGCCTCGCCGTGACCGCGCGCTCCGGCGCTGCGGAGCGATTGCCCAGCCGATTGACCGGGAGCGTCCAGGTCTCGTCCGCGGGCATCCGCGCAGGGCCGCAGGGCTCCTTTGATAGTCTGGACGCCCCGGGCGCGCCCCGGCATCCCCGTGCTCGCACAGGTCCTCCGTGCCCCGCGTCCGGGCCCCTCGACGCCCGCCCGCTGAACTGCTCACCGCTCCCCGGAGGCGCCTGATGACCGTTGTGCTCCTGCTCCACGCGGTGGTGGCCACGGTCGCGCCCCTGCTGTTCGCGCGGATGGGACGCAGCGCCTTCTACCTGCTGGCGGCAGTTCCCCTCGCCGGGTTCCTGTGGCTGCTGTCCTCCGCCCCGCGGGTGTACGGCCCGGACGGCGGGTGGACCGAGGCGGTGGAGTGGATCCCCTCCCTGGGACTGGACCTGGCCCTGCGGATGGACGCCCTGGCATGGACCATGTCCCTGCTCGTGCTCGGGGCCGGGTCCCTGGTCCTCTTCTACTGCGCCCGCTACTTCAAGCCCGGCGCCGGTGATCTCGGGGGCTTCGGAGCCCAGCTGCTCGCCTTCGCCGGGGCCATGTTCGGGCTGGTGACCGCCGACGACATGCTGGTGCTGTTCGTCTTCTGGGAGATCACCACCGTCCTGTCCTTCCTGCTCATCAGCTACAGCCGGGCCCGGCTGTCCGCCCGGCGCGCGGCCCTGCAGGCGCTCGTGCTGACCACGGCCGGCGGTCTGTCCATGCTCGTGGGCATCGTGATGCTGGGCCAGGCCGCCGGCACCTACCGGATCTCCGAGGTGCTCGCGGCGGCCCCCGAGCTGGCCCAGCGCGGCACCGTGGTGGACGTGGCGGTGTTCCTGCTCCTTGTCGGCGCCGTGACCAAGTCCGCCCTGATCCCGCTGCACTTTTGGCTGCCCGCCGCGATGGCCGCGCCCACGCCCGTGTCCGCGTACCTGCACGCCGCAGCCATGGTCAAGGCCGGCGTGTACCTGGTGGCCCGGTTCGCCCCCGGCTACGCCGAGACGGCGCTGTGGCAGCCCACGGTGATGATCCTGGGCCTGGGCACCATGATCTTCGGCGGCTGGGCCGCGCTGAAGCAGTACGACCTCAAGCTCATCCTCGCCTACGGCACCGTCAGCCAGCTCGGCTTCCTCGTCGTCGTCGTGGGCCGGGGCGCGGCCGACACCGCGCAGGCGGGCATGGCCATGCTCCTGGCCCACGGCCTGTTCAAGGCCACGCTGTTCCTCGTGGTCGGCATCATCGACCACCGGGCGGGCACCCGGGACATCCGGCGGCTCTCCGGCCTGGCCCGCCGCGTGCCCGTGCTGTTCGCCGTCTCCGCCGTGGCCGCCGCCTCCATGGCCGGGCTGCCGCCGCTGGCGGGCTTCGTGGCCAAGGAGTCGGTGCTGGCCGCGTTCACCCACGAGGCGGACAGCGCGGCGGGGATCGTGGTGCTCGCCGGGCTGGTGCTCGGCTCGGTGCTGACCTTCGCCTACAGCGCCCGCTTCCTGTGGGGCGGCTTCGCGCAGAAGTCCGCGGAGTTCTCCGAGCTCGACGCCGGGGCGGACGGCAAGGCCGTGATCAGCGACATGGAGCGCGTCGAGCCCGGTTTCCTGGCCGCCCCGCTCGTGCTCGCCGTCCTCACCGTGGCCTACGGGCTCTGGCCGCAGCCGGTCACCGCCATGCTCCAGCCCTACGTGGACCAGTTCCCCGACCCGGGCGAGCACGAGTTCTACCTCGCCCTGTGGCACGGAATCACCCCGGCCCTGGGCCTGTCGGCGGTCGTCGTCGCGGGCGGGCTGCTCATGTTCCTGGCCCGGCGCCCTGTCGCCGACCTCCAGCGCGCGCTGCCCTCGCTGCCGCCCGGGGAGCTCCTCTACCGGCGGACCGTCAACGTCCTGGACCTGATCGCGGTGTGGATCACCGGGCGCACCCAGCGCGGCTCGCTGATGTTCTACCTCTCGGTCATCCTCGTCACCGCGATCGTGGTGCCCCTCGTGGCCCTGGTCGTGGAGGAGACCCCGCCGCTGGGCGCCCTGCGGCTCTCGGACGGGCCGGCCCAGCTGATCACCGGGGCGGCCATGGTCGTGGCGGCCCTGCTGGTGCCCCTGGCGAAGAAGCGCTTCCTGGCCGTGCTCCTGGTCTCGGTCACCGGCTACGGCCTGGCGCTGATGTTCGCCCTGCAGGGGGCCCCGGACCTCGCCCTGACCCAGACGCTCGTGGAGACCATCCTGCTGGTGGCGTTCGTGCTGGCGCTGCGCTCGCTGCCCGCGCCGCTGTGGCACCGCAACCCCGCCGGGCGCCGGCTCCTGCGCGGCACCATCGCGGTGACCTTCGGGCTGTTCATGATGGCCCTGGCGGCCTTCAGCATCTCCTCGCGCACGGCCGAGCCCATCTCCCTGCAGCTGCCGCGGATGGCCTACGAGCTGGGCGACGGGCAGAACGTGGTCAACGTCATCCTGGTGGACATCCGGGCGTGGGACACCTTCGGGGAGATCTCCGTGCTGGTGCTCGCCGCGACCGGTGTGGCGTCCCTGATCTTCGTCACCGGCCGCGGGGACCGGATCGTGCGCTCCGGCGACGACCCGGACACCGAGCAGCTGCGGATCCTGCGCCGGCGCAGCGCCGCGGCCGTGGCCCCGTCCGGCGCGGAGCTGGACGCCGTGGTCGACCGGCGCTTCCCCGAGGACCCGGAGGACCCCTACCTGCTGGCGGGGCGGACCCTGGCGCCCGAGCGGCGCTCGATCGTCTTCGAGGTGGTCACCCGCCTGCTCTTCCACACGTTCATGATGGTCTCGCTCTATCTGCTGATCGCCGGGCACAACGACCCGGGCGGGGGGTTCTCCGGTGGGCTCATGGCCGGACTGGCCCTGACCGTGCGCTATCTCGCGGGCGGGCGCTTCGAGCTGGAGCGGGCCACCCCCATCAACGCCGGCACGATGCTGGGGACGGGGCTGGCGCTCGCCGCCCTCTACGCCCTCACCCCGGTGTTCCTGGGCGGCTCCGTGATGCAGAGCTACACCGTGGAGGTGGAGCTGCCGGTCTTCGGGCACGAGAAGTTCGTGTCCGCACTGGTCTTCGACATCGCGGTCTACCTGATCGTCGTCGGGCTCGTCCTCGACATCCTGCGCTCGCTGGGCGGGCGGATCGACGAGCGGATCGAGGAGGACGCCGTGCGCCGGCGCCGGAGGACGCCCGGACGCGGCACCCGCATCAGGGTCACCCGGCAGCGCCGGGTCACCGCGGGGTCGTCCGTGGCGACGTCGGCGACCTCACCCACCCCGGTCACGACCGCCGGGGCGGGGCCCGACGAAGGGAACGAGCACCGATGAGCGTGAACCTGACCCTGCTGGTCGTGATGGGCGTGCTCTACGCCGTGGGGGTGTACCTCCTGCTCGAGCGCTCGCTCACCCGGGTGCTGCTGGGACTGATGCTGCTCACCAACGGCACGAACCTGCTGATCCTGCACGCGGGCGGCATCCCCGGGCTCGCTCCGCTCTACGACAGCTCGATCGCCGCGGAGGACTACAGCGACCCGCTGCCCCAGGCGCTCATCCTCACCGCCATCGTCATCTCGCTGGCCGTCACCGCGTTCCTGCTCGGGATGATCTACCGCTCCTGGGTGCTCGGCCGCCGCGACGAGATCCAGGACGACGTGGAGGACCGGCGCGTGGCCCGGCAGTCCTCCTACGACCTCGAGGACGACGCCGAGGTGCCCGCCGAGACGACCGAGTTCGAGGAGGCGCCCCGCCGCAGCGACCCCGACGACGACCCCGACGGCGACCCCGCTGAGGACCTCGGCGAGGACCTCGAGACGCCCGGTCTCCCCGGGCCCCGGCGGGAGGGGACCCGATGACCCTCCACCTCGCCCAGCTGGCCCCGCTGGCGGTCATCATCCCCTTCCTGGGCGCGGCCCTGAGCCTCGTGCTGCTGCGGCGCAACGCCCTGCAGCGCGCCGTGGCGATCGGCTCCCTGGTGCTCACCCTCGTGGTCGAGGCCGCGGTGCTGGTGGGCACGTGGGACGTCGGTCCCCAGGCCGTCCACCTGGGCGGCTGGGCGGCGCCCTGGGGCATCGTCATGGTCGTCGACCAGCTCTCCTCGCTGATGCTCGTGGTCTCCACGGTCGTCTCGCTCGCGGTGCTGGTCTACGCCAGCGGGCAGGGCGTGGCCGACGGCGACAAGGAGGGCCCGATCTCGATCTTCCACCCCTCCTTCCTCATCCTCGTGGCCGGGGTCTCCAACGCCTTCCTCGCGGGTGACCTGTTCAACCTGTACGTGGGCTTCGAGATCCTGCTCACCGCGTCCTACGTCCTCATGACGATGGGCGGAACGGTCCAGCGGATCCGCACGGGCGTCACCTACGTGGTGGTCTCCGTGATCTCCTCGGTGCTCTTCCTGATCACCATCGCCATGATCTACGCGGCCACGGGCACCATCAACATGGCCGACCTCTCCGTGAAGCTCGCCGACCTGCCGGTGGGCACCCAGATGCAGCTGCACGTCATGCTGCTCATCGCCTTCGGCATCAAGGCGGCGGTGTTCCCGCTGTCCTTCTGGCTGCCGGACTCCTACCCGACGGCCTCCGCCCCCGTCACCGCCGTGTTCGCCGGGCTGCTGACCAAGGTGGGCGTCTACTCGATCATCCGCACGGAGACCGTGCTCTTCCCGGGGGACCGGCTCGACACCCTGCTGATGTGGGTCGCGCTGCTCACCATGGTGGTGGGCATCCTGGGCGCGCTCGCCCAGATCGACATCAAGCGCATGCTGTCCTTCACCCTCATCAGCCACATCGGCTACATGATCTTCGGGGTGGCCGTGGGCAGCCAGGAGGCGCTGTCCGCCACGGTCTACTACGTGGCCCACCACATCGTGATCCAGACCAGCCTCTTCCTGGTGGCCGGGCTGATCGAGCGCCGCGGCGGGTCCACGAACGTGGACCGGCTCGCGGGCATGGCCAAGATCTCGCCGCTGCTGGCGCTGCTCTACCTGGTGCCCGCGCTGAACCTGGGCGGCATCCCGCCGTTCTCCGGCTTCCTCGGCAAGACGGGGCTGCTGCAGGCCGGTGTGAACCGGGGCGACCCGCTCGCCTACGTCCTGGTGGCGGGCTCCGTGGCGGTGTCCCTGCTGACCCTGCTGGCCATGATCCGCGTGTGGAACCGCGTGTTCCTGCGCACCCCGGAGGACGCGGAGTACCCGGACCCGATCCTGCTGGCCCCGGTCCCGGCGGGCTCGCGCTTCCTCCTGACCTCCGGGTCCGTCGACGACCAGGAGGGGCAGTTCGCCGGCAAGGGCGACGTGCGGCTGATGTCGCCCTCCATGCTCGGCGGCGCCTCCGCGCTCGTCGTCGTGGGCGTGGCCCTCACCGTGTTCGCCGGCCCGATCTTCCAGCTCGCCGACAACGCGGCCGAGAACCTCGTCCACCCCGAGCGCTACGTCACCGCCGTGCTGGACCCCGGATCGGTTCCCCGCCCCGTGGTGGAGGAGGCCCCGTGAGCTCGCGTCCCAAGAACTCCCTGCTCGTCGAGCTGCCGCTGCTGGTGTGGCTCGTGCTCGTCTGGGGTGCCCTGTGGGGCGACTTCGGCGTGGGCAACCTGCTGTTCGGCGCGCTGCTGGCACTGCTCGTGACCTGGGTGCTCTACCTGCCCCCGGTGCAGCTCTCGGGCCGGTTCAACCTGCTGCAGTTCGCCCTCTTCGCCGTGACCTTCGTGTGGCAGGTCGCCAAGGCCAGCGTGGGCGTCATGCTCGTCGCGATCCTCGTGGGCCCGCGGGCCCGCAACGCGGTCGTGGGCGTGGAGCTGCGCACGCGCTCGGACCTGCTGCTCACCGCCACCGGCCACACCATGGCCCTGATCCCGGGCTCCATCCTCGTGGAGGTGGACCGTTCCCGGTGGACGCTCTACTTCCACGCGCTCAACGTCCGCACCCCCGAGGAGGCCGAGTCCTTCCGGCGATCCGTGCGGCAGGTCGAGGCCGCGTGGATCCGCATCATGGGCACCCGGGAGGAGCTCACCGCCCTGCGGGCCGAACGCCGAGGGGGAGGCGCGGCGCAGTCCGAGCAGGGGGACAGCGCGGCGATCGGCTCCCCGGTCACGGCCGAGCAGCAGATCGTCGGCGGCCGGCGAGGAGACGTCCCCGCCGGGAGCACCGGAACCACTGAGAATCCCCGGGCCGCCGAGAACCCCCAGACCACCGAGGAGGACCGCTCGTGATGGAGATCGCCGTGGCCGTCGCGGCCGTGCTGCTCAGCACGGCCGCCGCGGGCACCCTGTACCGGCTGGCCAAGGGGCCGTCGCTGCTGGACCGGGTGGTGGCCACCGACGTCCTGCTGGCCATCGTGGCGGCGTCGCTCGCCGTGGAGATGGCCTACCACGGCCATCTCGACAACCTCATCCTCATGGTGATCGTCTCCCTGGTGGGGTTCATCGGCGCCGTGACGGTGGCGCGCTTCGCCACCCAGACCGCCGAGCACGGGAAGTGAGCCCCGTGCTGGACACCGTCCTGGACGCCGCCGCGGCCGTGTGCCTGGTCCTCGGGGCGCTGATGTCCCTGGCCGCGGCGATCGGGCTGGTCCGGTTCCCGGACCTGCTGACCCGCATGCACGCGGGGACAAAGCCGCAGGTGTTCGGGCTGCTGCTCATGCTCACCGCCGTCGCCCTGGAGAACCGGGACCCGGTCATGATCCCGCTGATCATCCTGGGCTGGGTCTTCCAGCTGCTCACCGTGCCCGTCTCGGCGCACATGGTCGGCCGTTCCACCTACCGCACCAAGCACCTCAACCGGGCCACCCTCACGCAGGACGACCTGCAGGAGGTGCTCAACCGTGCCGGTGAGCAGAACGGCGGCGGGCAGGCCGCGGCCGGGGCGGCCCTCACCGACGCGGCCGGGGCGGCCCTCACCGACGCGGCCCTCACGGACCCGCCGGGCGCGGACGGGCAGCACGCCGACGGACAGCAGACTGACGGATCCGGGAGGACGCGTTAGGCTGGGCACGATCGACGGGCGCATCCGCGCCGCCCCGACGACAAGGAGCAGCAGTCCATGAACACGAAGATCCTCGAACTCGCCGGCACCGGCCTCTCGCTGGGCGGCGTGGCGCTCTCGCACAAGGTGCTCGGCGCCGCGTGGACGCGCATCACGGGGGACCCGCCCCCCGCCAAGAACCCGGACCCGGACGAGGCGTGGACCGGCATCATCATCTGGTCGCTCGTCACCGGACTCGTCGGCACGGTGATCAAGGTCGCGATCTCCCGCCAGGTCGCGAAGATGGAGAACCAGCCCCGGAACAACCCCAAGGCCTCCAGCCAGGCCGAGGTCTGATCCCCGGGGACCACCTCACGAAGGGGCCGGTCCGCCCGGACACCGCAACGGTGTCCGGGCGGACGGGCCCCTTCGCCGTCCGGCGGACGCGCCGCGGGAGGAGCGCCGGACGCCCCGCGGGCAGGAACGGAACGGCGGACGTGCCGGCGGCAGCACCGGCGACAGTCCAGGCGACAGTCCGGATGTCAGTGCGTGCGGCGGTGCGGGCAGGGGAGGGGTAGACTCGGTGCCACTGAAACGACAGGGGAGCGCACCCCGCCGGCAACGGCGGCACAGCGCTGAGAGTGCGGATCACCGCAGACCCTCGAACCTGCTCCGGTTAGCACCGGCGAAGGGAGTCGAGCACCTCAGGGGTGACTCGCGGACGTGAGCTCCGGCCGTGTCCGCGCGGACCCCTCCCCTCCTGGCACCGATGGCTCGCTGAGCCCAGGAGGAACGCACCATGAACACCACCACGCACCGTCCCGCCGGCCGCAACCGTGCGCCCGGGTCCTCGTCCTGGCGGGTCGTCGACATCGTCGTGGCCGCCGTCCTCGCCGCCGTGTGCGCGGTCGTCTTCTGGGCGTGGTCGAACCTGCTCTATCCCGTGGTCGGAGCCGCCGCGGTGACCTATCCGCCCGCCGTGGGGCTGATCGCCGGCGGCTGGCTCGTGGCCGGCGTGCTCGGCGGTCTGATCATCCGCAAGCCGGGCGCCGCGCTGTTCTGCGAGCTGCTCGCCGCCGTCATCGAGGGCTTCCTCGGCACCCACTTCGGCTGGACCGTGATCCTGTCCGGCCTCCTCCAGGGCATCGGGGCCGAGCTGGTCTTCGCCGCGGTGCGCTACCGCCGCTACAACGCCGCGGTGGCCGCCGCGGCGGGCGCGGTCAGCGGCATCTTCCTGGGCGTCAACGAGAGCATCATCTACAACTACGAGTGGGCCCTCGGCCACCAGGTGGTCTACGTGGTCCTCGCAGCCCTCTCGGGCGCGGTGCTCGCCGGCCTGCTGATGTGGGCCGTGGTGAAGGCGCTCGCAGCCACCGGCGTGCTGCAGGGCCTGGCCTCGGGCCGGGTCGCACGGCGATGACCGCCGCGGCGGTGCGTCCTCCCGGCACGCCCGCCGCCGCGGGGGCCCGCGTCGAGGCCCGCGGCTTCGGCTGGCACCACCCCGGCCGGGAGGCCCCCGCCCTGCGGGGCATCGACCTGGTGGTCGAGCCGGGGGAGCGGGTGCTGCTGCTGGGGCCGAGCGGGGCGGGCAAGTCGACGTTCCTGCACGCCCTCGCGGGGGTGCTGCACGACGACGACGGGCTCTCCCGCCACGGGGAGCTGCTGCTCGACGGCACGGACCCGGACCGGGCACGGGGACGCGCCGGGCTCGTGCAGCAGGACCCCGAGTCCCAGGTGGTCCTGTCCCGTATCGGGGACGACACCGCCTTCGGCCTCGAGAACCTCGCCGTGCCCCGGGAACAGATCTGGCCCCGGGTCCGCGCCGCCCTCGACGACGTGGGGCTGACCCTGCCGCTCGACCATCCCACCGCCGCCCTGTCCGGCGGGCAGAAGCAACGCCTGGCGCTCGCCGGTGCCGTGGCGATGAGCCCGGGGCTGCTCCTGCTCGACGAGCCCACCGCGAACCTGGACCCCGCAGGGGTGCGGCAGGTCCGGGACGCGGTGGCACGCTGCCTGGACCGCAGCGGGGCCACTCTGGTGGTCGTGGAGCACCGCGTGGCGGTGTGGGCCGACGTCGTGGACCGTGTCGTCGTGCTCGGCCGCGACGGGGGGATCACGCACGACGGGTCCCCGGCGCAGGTCCTGGGGGAGGCCGCCGACGAGCTGAGCCGCGCCGGGGTCTGGGTTCCCGGGCGGGTCCCGCCCACCCGCGCGCCCGCCCGTCCCCGGGGAGACGCGGAGCCGCTGCTGAGCGCGGCCGCGCTGGCCGTCTCGCGCACCCAGCCCTCCGCGCGGCAGCTGCGCGCCCGGCGCCGGGCGCGGCGGCGGGGCCGGGCGCTGAGCGATGCCGCGGCGGGCCGGGACCTCCCGGCCGCGGTGACCGGCGTGGGAGTGGACCTGCTCCGTGGCCGGGCACTGGCCGTGACGGGCGCCAACGGCGCCGGGAAGTCGACCCTGGCGCTCACGCTGGCGGGCCTGCTGGCGCCCGTGCGCGGCACCGTGACCGCGCACCCGGCCCTGGCCCGCGGCGCCGGACCGGACCCGCTGGAGTGGGCCGGACCGGACCTGGTGGCCCGCGTCGGGACGGTCTTCCAGGAGCCCGAGCACCAGTTCCTGCGCGCCACCGTGCGGGCCGAGCTCGAGCTCGGCCCCCGTCTGGCGGGCACCCCGGCGGCCGACCGGGACCGTCGCACGGGAGAGCTGCTCGACCGGCTGCGGCTGACCCACCTGGCGGACGCGAACCCCTTCACCCTCTCCGGCGGTGAGAAGCGGCGGCTGTCGGTGGCCACGGTGCTGGCCACCGATCCGGACGTCCTGGTGCTCGACGAGCCCACGTTCGGCCAGGACGCCCTGACCTGGGCCGAGCTCGTGGACCTGCTCCTGGAGGTCGTGGATGCCGGCACGGCCGTGCTCGCGGTCACCCACGACGAGGACTTCGTGCGGGCGCTCGGGGCCGAGGTGCTGGAGCTGGGAACGTCCGCCCCCGGGATCGTGCCGGAGCCGGTCGCTCCCGCACGGGGCGCCGTGGTGGAGTCCGGTGCTCCTGGACGGGGCGTCGTGCTGAAGCCGGGTGCTCCTCGACGCGGTGCCGTGGTGGAGTCCGGTGCGCCCGCACAGGGCGTCGTGGTGGAGCCGGGCACGCCCGTGCCGGGGCTCCGGCCGGCCACGGAGCAGGTCCGGTGAGCGCGCCCGTGATCGGCCCGGCGGCCCGGGCCTCCCTGCTGGGCCGCGCCCATCCCGTGGTGAAGCTGGCCGGTGCCCTGGCCCTGACCGTGACGCTGCTGCTCAGCGCGGATCCCGTGACGTCGGGGATCGTGCTGCTGGGCGAGGTGCTGCTGCTGACGCTGGCCGGACGGCGCCCGCCGGCGCAGCTGCTGCGCGCCTGGCCCCTGCTGCTCGCGGCGCTCGTGAGCGGGTGGGGCACGGCGCTGCTCGCCGAGGACTCCGGGCCCGTGCTGCTCGACCTGGGGATCACCGAGCTCTCGGCCGGGTCGGTCGCCGCGGGCGCGGCGATCGCCCTGCGTGGGCTCGCGCTGGCGCTGTCGGGCCTGCTCGTCGTGCTCAGCACGGATCCGACGGACCTCGCCGACGGACTGGCCCAGACGCTGCGGCTGCCCGCCCGGTTCGTGCTGGCCTCCTTGGCGGCACTGCGCCTGGTGGGCGTGATGCTCACCGAGTGGTCCACGCTGGCGATGGCCCGCCGGGCCCGCGGCGCCGGCTCGGGGCACGGCCCGGTGGGCGTGCTGCGGGAGTTCGGCGGGCAGGCGTTCACCCTGCTGGTCCAGTCCCTGCGCCGTGCCACGCGGCTGTCGGTGACCATGGAGGCGCGCGGCTTCGGCGCGGGCCCGCGCACGTGGGCCCGGGTTCCGGGACACTCCTGGCGGGACGCCGTGGTGCTGGCGGGGTGCGCCGCCGTGGCCGTGGCGGGACCGGTGGTCTCCGTCCTGCTCGGGACGCACCGGTTCATCTGGGCCTGAGGCCGGGGCGCCGCGCCCGTAGGTGCCCGTCCGGCCGGCTCGCGTGTCCCACCCGTCGGGCCCGGGCCACCCAGCCCGTCACGAGGCGGGTGAGCTCCGGGTCCACGGGCAGCGGGTGGGAGTCGAGCCGGCGCACCGGTACGGCGAGCCGCACGCTGGAGACGAGCCAGAGGGCGTCCGCCGCCAGGAGGTCGGTGGACTGCAGGGGCCCGTGGCCCAGCTCCCAGCCGTCGCGCCGGGCGGCGTCGAAGATCGTGGCCTGTGTGGTGCCGGGGAGGATTCCCTGCGAGGGCTCCGGGGTCACGAGGGTGCGGACGCCCTCGCGAACGCGGGCGCAGACCACGGAGGACGTGGCGCCCTCCAGGACCCGGCCGTCCGGGGCCGTGAAGATCGCCTCGTCCGCGCCGAGGGAACGGGCATGGCGCAGGGCGGCCATGTTGATCGCGTAGGACAGGGTCTTGGCGCCGGGCAGCAGCCACGGATACGCGGCGTCCTGCGCCGGGTCGTGGCCGCGGGGCAGCAGCACCGCGGAGACTCCCTCCCGGCGCTGCCGGAAGGTGGACTCCGGTACGGGGCTCACGGCCACCCACGACCACGGGCCGGCTTCGGGGGTGCCGCGGCTGACGACCACCTTGACGCTGTGCTCGGCGCCCAGCCCTCCGTCCCCGCCGGGGGCCGCGTGGGCGAGCCCCAGCTCGACGGCCTGCCGCAGCACCTGCGCCGAGGGCACGGGGAGCCGGGCCAGGCGCGCCGAGGCGGACAGGCGCCGGTGGTGGACGGCGAACTTCTGCACCCGCCCGTCGACGGCGCGCAGGCTCTCGAACACCCCGTCCCCGCGGGTGAGTCCCTGGTCGTCGACGCGCACGAGCGGGACGGCCGGGTCGGCGAGGACCCCCTCCGGGTGTGCGGCGTCGAGGACGACGACGGTGCTGGTCACGGTTGTCTCCTGTCGGTGCGGGCGCCCGCTCAGTGGACGGGGCCGGGGTGCAGGACGTCGACCTGCTCCCAGACGTGGTCCTCCGCCAGGTAGGCGTCCTCCTGGGCGGCCCACTGCTCCCAGTGCTCGGCGTAGTAGGCGCCGTCCCGGCTCAGGGCCCGGTCGTAGCGCAGCGCGGTGGGCAGCTCGACCCAGACCGAGACGTCCAGCAGGGCCCGGGCGGCGGCCGAGCAGGCCCCGACGCCCTCCAGGACGACGACCTCCGCGACGCGTGTCAGGCGGGGGGTGCCCGGGGACCCGGTGACCCAGTCCCAGGCGCTCCACTCGGCGTCCCGGCCGGCGCGGAGAGGGGTGAGGACCTCCTCCACGTAGGTCCGGGTGCCGGGGCGGAGACCGTCCCAGCCCGGGTAGAGGTCCTCCATGTGGAAGAGGGTCACGTCCCGCACGGGACGGAGCACCTCGGCGAGCTGCTCGGCCAGGGTGGTCTTCCCCGCGCCCGAGCGCCCGTCGATGCCGATGAGCCAGGGACGCCGGGTGGGGGTGGGGAGCAGCCGGGCCAGGTTGGTGCCGGCCGGGTGGGCCGCGGCGACCGCGGCGTCCACCTCCAGCTCGATGTCGATCACGCGTGTCCGGCGTCCCGGGCGCGGCCGGTGCCGGGGAGGCCGGCGTCCAGTTCCCCGGCGACGGCGCGGACCACCCCCGGCACGGCGGCGGCGATCATGCCGTACGTGGTCTCGAAGTCCTCGGCGCCCCCGTACCAGGGGTCGTAGATGCCCAGCTCGGTGTGCTCGGAGCCGGCGACGGCGGGGTCGAACTCCCGCAGCAGGCGCACCTTCTCGGCGGCGGGAGCGTCGGGGGCGAGGGCGCGCAGGCGCCGCCAGTGGACGAGGTCCAGGGCGAGCACGAGGTCGCGGTCCGCGAAACGGGCCGGGTCGAAGACCTGGGCGGCGTGCGCGGAGGCGTCCAGCCCCTCGCGGCGCAGCAGGTCCCCGGCCCGCGGGTCGACCGGGTTGCCGAGCTCCTCGTCGCTCACGCCGGCCGAGTCGACGCGCACGCGCTCGCCCAGACCGGCGGCCTCGAAGGCGCGGCGCAGGGCGAGCTCCGCCATGGGCGAGCGGCAGATGTTGCCGGTGCACACGGCCACGATCGAATACATAGCGGGCAGTCTAAGCCGGACGGGGCCGGGACGAGAAGTGCGGCCGCCGCCCGGAGGCGACGGCCGCACTTCTCGTCCCGGGAGGTCAGGTCCGGTCCCGGTCCTGACGGAGCGGAAGATCCGCGTCCGGTGCCGGTTCCGGTTCCGGGTGCGACCGATCGGGGTGCTGGCGGGATCCGTCCGGGTTCAGGACCGTTCCGTCCGGGGCCGCACGCGATCCGGTCTCCGCGGCGAGGTCGATCTCCTGGCCGTTCTCGTCGACGCGCCGGTACCAGTCGGTCACGGCGGGGTCGTGCGAGTCGAACGTCTCGCCGGCGGCGCGGGCGCCCGGGGCGTGCTCCACCTGGAGGGCGAAGTCGTCGCCGTGCTCCTCGATGCCATGGATCACGGCCTTGCGCACGGCCGTGACGGCGAACTCGTGCCGGATCGTGGCGGGGTCGCTGCGCAGGTCCTTGTAGAAGGAGACCATCAGGAAGGCGACGATCACCGCGAACGGCAGGGCCGAGACAGTCACGAGGTTCTGCATCCCGGTCAGGGCGTCGTCGCCGCCCACGAGCATCATGACCGTTGCGATGCCGCCCAGGGACAGGCCCCAGAACACGACGATGGAGCGGTTGGGCTCGGGCCGACCGCGCTGGGACAGGGTGCCCATGACGATGGACGCCGAGTCCGCGCTGGTCACGAAGAAGATGCCGATGATGACCATGGCGAGCACCGACGTGATGGCGCCCAGGGGCAGGGCGTCGAGCATCCCGAACAGCACGGCCTCCTGGCCGCCGGCGGCCGCGAGGTCGGTCCCGGTGCGCTGCAGGTACATGGCGGTGCCGCCGATGACCACGAACCAGAGCACGCACATCGAGGAGGGCACCACGAGCACCACGGTCACGAACTGGCGCAGCGTGCGGCCACGGGAGATCTTGGCGATGAACATGCCGACGAACGGGGACCAGGACAGCCACCACGCCCAGTAGAAGACGGTCCAGCCGCCGGCGAAGGCGGTCGAGTCCTCGCCCCAGCCGCCGGTCTGCCCGGTCATCCACAGGTACTCCTGCAGGTACGTGCTGAACACGGCCGGCACGAGGTCCAGGATCAGGACGGTGGGCCCGGCCACGAACACGAACAGGGCCAGCAGGAAGGCCAGCAGCAGGTTCGTGTTGGACAGGTAGCGGATGCCGCGGGCCACACCGGAGACGGCGGAGACCACGAAGGCGGCGGTGAGCACGGCGATGACCGCGATCAGGCCGCCGTTGCCCAGCGGGCCCCACCCGGCCACGATCTCGAGGCCCCGCGAGATCTGCAGCGCGCCGATCCCCAGGGAGGCCGCGGTGCCGAAGAGGGTCGCGAAGATGGCGAACACGTCGATGAGCCGGCCCAGGCCGCCCTCGGCGCGCTGCTGGCCGATCAGCGGCACGAAGATGCGGCTGATGAGCGGGGGACGGCCGCGGCGGTAGGCGCCGTAGGCGACGGCTGAGCCGACCACGGCGTACATGGCCCAGGGGTTGAGGCCCCAGTGGAAGGCCGTCTGGACGAGGGCGTAGACGGTCATCTCCTCCGACCCGGGATCCGCCCCGAAGCCAGGGACGCCCGCGCCGAAGTGGCTCAGCGGCTCGGAGGCGCCGTAGAACATCAGGCCGATGCCCATGCCGGCGGCGAAGAGCATGGCCAGCCACGAGAAGAAGGAGTATTCGGGCTTCTCGTCGTCCATGCCCAGCGGGATGCGGCCGGTGCGGCTGAAGCCGACGACGAGCATGAACAGCACGGCGGCCGTGGACAGCGCGGTGAAGAACCAGCCGGCGTTGCCCGTCACCCAGCCCAGAGCCGCGGTGGAGGCGGCGGTCAGGGACTCGGTGGAGAGCACGCCCCACGCGATGAACGCCACGATCAGCGCGGCGGTGACGAGGAAGACCACCTTGTCCGTGCCGTATCGCAGCTTCTGGTCCTCCACGGCGATGCCGGGGACCAGCGCGGGGTGGATGCCGTGCGGGTAGTTGATCTCCCGCAGCACCTCGCGCGGCTTCGGCCGGTGGGGTGAGCCGTTCGGGCTCTCTGACTGCGGCGTATGGGGTGGTGTGGTGCTCACGGAGGCTCCTGCGGTGTCGGGTGCGTGCGGTGTCGTGTCGGGATGCGAGCGTGGGCGTGCGGGGCGGACCCGGGGGCGGGCCCGGGGATGTCGAGGAGGGCCCGGAGGCCCGGGCGCAGCAGCCCAGTCTACCGGAGAGCTCTCCCGGCAGCAGGGGGCGGGCCAGCTCTCACGCCAAGCACCGCAGAGAAATTGAGTCGAGTCGACTCAAGTCGACTTGACACCGGCCGGTCGCATGGCAGACTTGAGCCAGGAAAACTCAAGACCTGAGACCTCCGGGACCTCAACGGGGCCACCACGGCCCGCCCGGTTCAGCTCGACCCGAAGGAGAACACTCCATGTCTCGTGCAGTAGGAATCGACCTCGGCACCACCAACTCCGTGGTGTCCGTGCTGGAGGGCGGCGAGCCCACCGTCATCGCGAACGCCGAGGGCAACCGGACCACCCCGTCCGTCGTCGCCTTCTCCAAGGACGGCGAGACCCTGGTCGGCGACATCGCCAAGCGCCAGGCCGTCACCAACGTCGACCGCACCATCGCCTCGGTCAAGCGCCACATGGGCACCGGCTGGTCGAAGGAGATCGACGGCAAGAACTACACCGCGCAGGAGATCTCGGCGCGCATCCTCATGAAGCTGAAGACCGACGCCGAGTCCTACCTGGGCGACAAGGTCACCGACGCCGTGATCACGGTCCCGGCGTACTTCAACGACGCCGAGCGCCAGGCCACGAAGGAGGCCGGCGAGATCGCGGGCATGAACGTGCTGCGCATCGTCAACGAGCCGACCGCCGCGGCCCTGGCCTACGGCCTGGAGAAGGGCAAGGAGGACGAGCTCATCCTCGTCTTCGACCTCGGTGGCGGCACCTTCGACGTCTCCCTGCTCGAGGTCGGCAAGGACGAGGACGACTTCTCCACCATCCAGGTCCGCGCCACCGCCGGTGACAACCGGCTGGGCGGCGACGACTGGGACCAGCGCATCGTCGACTGGCTGCTGTCGCAGGTGAAGTCCAAGACCGGCGCCGACCTGTCCAAGGACAAGATCGCCCTCCAGCGGCTGAAGGAGACCGCGGAGCAGGCCAAGAAGGAGCTGTCCTCCGCGACCAGCACCAACATCTCCCTGCAGTACCTCTCCGTGACCCCCGAGGGCCCGGTGCACCTGGACGAGCGCCTCACCCGCGCCAAGTTCGAGGAGCTGACCCGGGACCTGCTCGAGCGCACCGAGAAGCCGTTCAAGGACGTCATCGCCGAGGCCGGCATCTCCGTGTCCGACATCGACCACGTGGTCCTCGTGGGCGGCTCGACCCGCATGCCCGCGGTCGCCGAGACCGTGCAGCGCCTGGCCGGCCAGGAGCCGAACAAGGGCGTGAACCCGGACGAGGTCGTCGCCGTCGGCGCCGCGATCCAGGCCGGTGTGCTCAAGGGCGACCGCAAGGACGTGCTGCTGATCGACGTGACCCCGCTGTCGCTGGGCATCGAGACCAAGGGCGGCGTGATGACCAAGCTCATCGAGCGCAACACGGCCATCCCCACGAAGCGGTCCGAGACCTTCACCACCGCCGAGGACAACCAGCCCTCCGTGTCCATCCAGGTCTTCCAGGGAGAGCGCCAGTTCACCCGGGACAACAAGAACCTGGGCACCTTCGAGCTGACCGGCATCGCCCCCGCCCCGCGCGGGATGCCGCAGATCGAGGTCACCTTCGACATCGACGCCAACGGCATCGTCCACGTCTCCGCCAAGGACAAGGGCACGGGCACCGAGCAGTCGATGACCATCACGGGTGGGTCCTCCCTCTCCAAGGAGGACATCGACCGCATGGTCAAGGACGCCGAGGCCAACGCCGAGGCGGACCGGGTGCGCCGGGAGGCCGCCGACCTGCGCAACAACGCGGAGCAGCAGGCGTACTCCGTGGACAAGCTGCTGAAGGACAACGACGAGAAGCTGCCCGAGGACGTGAAGTCCGAGGTTCAGGCCGACGTCGACGCCCTGAAGCAGGCGCTCGAGGGTGAGGACGAGGCGGCCGTGAAGTCGGCCTACGACAAGCTCCAGCAGTCCCAGACCAAGCTCGGCGAGGCCCTCTACGCGCAGGCGCAGGCCGACGGCGCCGAGGGCGCCCCCGGCGCCGGCGCCACCGGCGCGGCAGGCGACGAGGACATCGTCGACGCCGAGGTCGTCGACGACGAGAACGAGAAGAAGTGAGCATGCCCGATCCCACGCCAGGACCCGACGAGAACCCGGCGGAGAACGCTTTCGAGAACTCCGCCGGGAACCCCGACGAGCAGGCCGCGCAGGACTCCGGTCCCGGCTCCCCCGAGGAGGCCGGGCCGGAGGGCCTGACCGTGGACGACATCCTCTCGACCCCGCAGTCCACCGACGCCGGCTCCGCCGACGCAGGTGCGGCCGCGGAGGAGGACCCGTCCGCGGCGCTGGCCGCCGAGCGGCTCGAGGAGCTGCGCCGGCTGCAGGCCGAGTTCGTGAACTTCAAGCACCGCACGGCCCGTGAGAAGGAGCAGCTGCGCACGTTCGTGACCGGCGACCTCCTGCAGACCCTGCTGCCGGTGTTCGACGACATCGACGCGGCCCGCCAGGCCGGGGACCTCACCGACGGCCCGTTCGCGTCGATCGCGAACAAGCTGGAGGAGATCCTCGTCCGGCAGGGACTGACCCGCATCGGGGCGGTCGGCGAGACGTTCGACCCGAACGTCCACGAGGCGGTGCTCCAGCAGCCCACCAGCGAGGTCGAGCCCGACCAGGTCTCGATGGTGCTGCGCTCCGGCTTCCGGATCGGCGAGCGCGTCGTGCGGCCGGCCCAGGTGGCCGTCGCCGTCGCCGAGTGAGGCCGGGCCCGGCCTGACCGGCGCGGGAGGGGAGGCCCGTCCACGGGCCTCCCCTCCCGTCCCCCCAGCCACGGCACCGCGCCGGGGCGACCCCAGGACTTCCACCGGGTGCTGCTCGTCAGGACCCCCCACCGGCCCCAGAGAAAGGAGGCGTCATGGCCAGCCAGGACTGGATCGACAAGGACTTCTACAGCATTCTCGGCGTCTCCAAGGACGCGTCCGAGGCGGACATCAAGAAGGCCTACCGCAAGCTCGCCCGCCAGTACCACCCCGACCAGAACCCCGGGGACGCGGAGGCCGAGCAGCGATTCAAGGACATCACCGAGGCGAACTCCGTGCTCTCCGACCCGGAGGAGCGCAAGCAGTACGACGCGATCCGGGCCATGGGCTCCGGTGCCCGCTTCACGGCCGGCGGCCCGGCCGGCGCGGGCGGCTCGGCGAACTTCGAGGACCTTTTCGGGGACATCTTCGGCGCCGGCGGCGGTGGCCGTCGCCGGCGGACCAGCTACTCCACCGGCGGTGCCGGCTTCGGCGGGGCCGGCGGCTTCGAGGACCTGTTCTCGCAGTTCGGCGGCCCGGGCGGCTACGGCGCCCCCGGGGCCGGCTACCAGGCCCCGCCCGCCCGCGGGGAGGACATCCGCACGGAGACCTCCATCCCGTTCCGCTCCTCGGTGCAGGGCACCACCGTGAAGCTGCGCCGCGGCAACGGCCAGGAGACCACGGTGCGCGTCCCGGCCGGGGTGCGCGACGGGCAGAAGCTGAAGCTCGCCGGCAAGGGCCACTCCGGCCCCGGCGGACCCGGCGACCTCTACGTCACCGTGCACGTGGGCTCGCACCCGTTCTTCACCCGCGTGGACGGCACGGACGACGTCGAGGTCACCGTGCCGATCAGCTTCCCCGAGGCGGCCCTGGGCGCCACCGTGGACGTGCCCACCCTGGACGGCGGCACGGTGCGGCTGAAGGTGCCCGCCGGGACCTCCTCGGGCCGGCGCTTCCGCGTCAAGGGCCGCGGGTTCAGCACGGCCAAGGGCACGGGGAACCTGATCGTGACCGTGGAGGTGCACGTGCCCGCCCACCTGGACGAGGCGGCCGAGGCCGCGGTCCGCGCGTTCGCGGAGGCGACCGCCGACGACGACCCTCGGGCGGGCCTGGCCACGAAGGCACGGGTCTGAGATGGCTCTCGACGCCGACCAGCCGCTCTTCGTGATCTCCGTGGCCGCGGAGATCGCGGAGATGCATCCGCAGACGCTGCGCCAGTACGACCGGCTCGGGCTGGTCAAGCCCTCCCGCGCTCCGGGCCGGGCGCGGCGCTACTCCCAGCGGGACATCGAGAAGCTGCAGCAGATCCAGGTGCTCTCCCAGCAGGGCGTGTCCCTGGAGGGCATCCGGCGCATCCTGCAGCTGGAGAACCAGGTCGCGGCCCTGCAGTCGAGGGTGGCGGAGCTGTCCCAGGAGCTCGACGAGGCCCGGGAGCGGGCCGAGGAGTCCTCACGGATCTTCGCCGCCGGGATCGGCGGGGACGTGGTGCGGATGGCCCGCGGCTCGCGCCCGCGGGCCCGCAAGATCTCCCAGGCCGTGGTGCTCTACCGGCCGCCGCGGCAGCAGGAGCGCTGAGCCGCCCGCCGGCGGCGCGGACGGCGGGCGCTCCGTGCGTCCGCGCCCCGGCGCCGCTCAGCGCAGGTGCTGCTCGGCGCAGGTGCTGCTCGGCGCAGGTACTGGGCCGCGCAGAAGCTGCTCAGCGCAGGTGCTTCTCGAAGCCCACGTCGTACACGCCGTCCGTGTAGCTGTGGGCGACACCGGGAAGCGGGACGTACCCGGTGCTCCGGTAGAGGGCGGAGGCCTCGGGCTGGCGGTTGCCGGTGGTGAGGTAGATCCGCCGGTAGCCGGCGGCGGCGGCGAGCCGCTCGAGCTCGGCCAGCACCCGCCGGGAGTACCCCCGCCGGCGGTGAGCGGGATCCGTCCAGATGCGCTTGAGCTCGGCCGTGGCGTCGTCGTGCCGCCGGAAGGCGCCGCCGGCCACCGTCAGCCCGCCCTCGAGCAGCAGCACGAGGCCTCCGGTGGGGGGCCGGAACTCGTCGACGGGGTGGTGCTCCATCTCCTCCGCGCCGATCGACGGGCCGTAGCGCGCCACGTACTCCCGGTGCAGGCCTTCCAGCAGCGGCCGCGTGCGGGGATCTCCCGGGGGCACGACGACGAAGCCGTCCGGGGAGGTTGCCACGCTCACGGAAGCCGGCGGTAGGTCAGGTCGCGCGGCACGCGTCCCGCCTCCTGTGCCTTGCGCTCGAAGCTCGTCAGGACCCGGCCCTCCCAGCGGGGGGCCCAGCCCACGTCCGGGTGCTCGTCGTCGGCGAGCGGACCCGGGTGCAGGTTCTCGAACCGGGGGGCGGCGTCCAGGACCTCGCGCATCACGAGCGCGTACTCCTGCCAGTCCGTGGCCAGACGCCACAGCCCGCCCGGGACGAGCACCCGTGCGGCCAGATCGGCGAAGGCGGGGGAGACGAGGCGCCGCTTGTGGTGGCGGGTCTTGTGCCACGGGTCCGGGAAGAACACCCACAGCTCGTCGACCGAGGCGGGGGCCAGCATGTGCTCCAGGACCTCGGGGGCGTTGGCCTGGACCACCCGGACGTTGTCCACGCCGGCCTGGCCCGCCTTGAGCAGCAGGTCCGCGATCCCCGGCTTGTACACCTCGACGGCGAGGTAGTCGCGAGCGGGATCCTGGGCGGCGGCGTGCACGACGGCCTCGCCCAGCCCGGAGCCGACCTCCACGACCAGAGGAGCCTCGCGCCCGAAGGCCGCGGCCGCGTCGAACTCGTGGTCGGGGTGCACGGAGGTGTCGGTGCGCACGCGCGGGACGTCCAGGACGCGCGTGGGCGCCCAGTCGTCCCACGCCTTCTGGCGGCGGGCGGTCAGACGGTCACCGCGGCGCACGAAGGAGTACGGCCGGCGGTGGAAGGCCGCCGGGACGGGGCCCTGGCCGGTGCCCCCGGCGTGCTCTCCGGCGGCCTCCTCGGCAGGATCCTCGGACGTCGTCTCGGCGCTTCCTGCGGCGCCCTCTTCGGCGCTCACGTCAGCGGCCTCGTCGGCAGGCGGCTCGGCGGGGGTGTCGGCGGGGGAGGGAGTGTGCTCGGTCATCGCCCTACATCCTAGGCGCAGGCCGGACCGGTCCGGTGGCGCTGTCCGGCAGGAGCGGTTCGGCCCAGCGCCGGCGAGGCGCCTCCCACACCGCGAAGCGGGCCAGCAGCTCGTCCGCGTCCTGGGCGACCACGGCGGCGTCACGGTAGTCCGGGCGCACCAGCCCCGCGGCGGACATCGCCGCGACCGCGTCCAGCAGGGGCCCCCAGAACCCGGAGACGTCGAGGAAGCCGACCGGCTTGGCGTGCACCCCCACCTGCAGCCAGGTCCACGCCTCGAAGATCTCCTCCAGGGTGCCGAGCCCTCCGGGCAGGGCCACGAACCCGTCCGCGAGGCGGGCCATCTCCGCCTTGCGCTCGTGCATCGTCTCGACGACGCGCAGCTCGGTCAGGCCGGTGTGGGCCGTCTCGTCCTCGACGAGGGAGCGCGGCATCACCCCGATCACCTCGCCGCCGGCGGCCAGGGCGGCGTCGGCGACGACGCCCATCAGTCCCACGTGGCCGCCGCCGTAGACCACGCCCACCCCGCGGCGGGCGAGCTCGGTGGCGAAGGCCGCGGCGGCCTCGGCGAACAGGGGATCGGAGCCCAGGGATGCCCCGGTGTACACGGCGAGTCTCATGAGGACATTCTCGCCGCACCGGCGCCGATAGCATGAACCGGGCTGCACCCGCGCCCTGCCACGCATCCACAGCGGCGCCCGCCGCCCCGTCCCCGCTCCGCCCCCGCACCCACCATCACCACCCGCACCCGCCCCTGCACGCCCCTTCCCGAGGACCGACCCACCATGAGCTCACCCACCCCCGGCCAGCCGGTCCGTTCCCGTCTGCGTCTCAGCGGCAGGGCGGACCGGGTCGTGCTGGTGGCGGCACTGGGCATCCTCAGCGCGGTCAGCCCCATGGCCACGGACATGTACCTCGCGTCCATGCCGGCCATGGCCGCGCACTTCGGCGCCTCGACCTCCGCGGTGCAGCTGACCCTCACCAGCTACATGATCGGCATGGCCCTGGGGCAGTTCCTGCTGGGCCCGGTCTCCGACGTGCTCGGGAGGCACCGGCTCATGGTCGCCGGCAACGTGCTGTTCCTGCTCAGCTCCGTGGCCGTGGTCCTCGCACCCGGCGTCGGCACGGTGATCGCGCTGCGCGCGGTGCAGGGCGCCGCCGGAGCGGCGGGCGTGGTGATTGCCCGGGCCGTGGTCTCGGACATCGCCTCCGGACGCCGGGCCGCCCAGCTCTTCTCGGTGCTCGCCACCATCACCTCCCTGGCCCCGGTCGTGGCCCCTCTGCTGGGCGGGGTGATCGCCACCGTGGCTCCGTGGCAGACCGTGTTCTGGGCGCTCGCCGCGTTCGGGCTGCTGATGCTCGCGTGCTCGGTCCTCGTGGTCCCGGAGACCCTGCCGCCGCACCGGCGGCACCGAGGCGGCGTCGGGGCCGTCGTCGGCGGCTCCTGGCGCGTGCTGCGCACCCCGTCCTTCATGGGCTACGCGCTGGCCTTCGGAGCGGCGTTCGGGGCGCTGTTCTCCTACATCTCCGCCTCCTCTTTCGTGGTGCAGAACGTGCTCGGCTACTCGGCGCTGGGCTACTCCGTGATCTTCGCGGTCAACGCCTGCGGCTCGATCCTGGGGGCCCTCGTCAACACCCGGCTCGTCGGCAGGACGGAGCCCGGGCCGGTCCTGCGCACCGCCCTCGTGGTCATGGGAACGGTCAACGTGGTGGGGCTCGTCCTGGTCCTCGCGGGCATCACCGGGTGGACCACGCTGGCCCACCTGTTCGTGAGCCAGACCTGCATCGGGTTCATCCTCGGCAACGCCGTGGCGCTGGCCCAGTCGCGGGTGCCCGGCCGGGCGGGCGCCGGCTCGGCGGTGCTCGGGCTGGTCCAGTTCCTCATCGGCGGTCTCGTGAGCCCGCTGACCGGTCTGGCCGGGCAGCACAGCGCGGTGCCCATGGCCGTGTCCATGGCGGTGTGCTCCCTGCTGGCCGTGGGTGCCGTGCTGCTCGCGGCTCGGTGCTCCCGCCGGCCGCCGGGAGCACCGAGCCCCTCCTCCGGCCCGTTTCCGGGGAGAGGCGGGCCGGGACCACATGGCGGAGGGCCTCCGGATCCGTGACCGGCAGCCGGCCTTCCGGCCCTTGACCTGCGGACCGCCGGACCTGTGATTAGATGCCTCCTGCAGAGACGGAGATCACACCCTCGACCGGTCTCCGCTCGACCACCCACCCGACACCCACGGGAGAACACATGCTCCAATCCATCGAGACTGCCCTCGGCACGCTGGGCGGCATCATCTGGGGGCCGTACGTCCTCATCCCTCTGCTGCTCCTCACCGGCCTGTACCTCACGGTCCGGCTGGGCGGGCTGCAGTTCCAACGGCTCGGATCCGCGCTGCGCCTGGCGCTGTTCGAGCGCAAGGACGAGGACGCCCACGGCGGCGACGTCTCCCAGTTCCAGGCGCTGACCACGGCGCTCGCGGCGACCGTGGGCACCGGCAACATCGTGGGCGTGGCCACCGCCATCTCGATCGGCGGCCCCGGCGCGCTGTTCTGGATGTGGGTCACCGGCCTGCTCGGCATGGCGTCCAAGTACTCCGAGGCCTTCCTGGCCGTGCGGTTCCGCACCAAGGACGCCAAGGGTGAGATCTCCGGCGGCCCCCAGTACTACCTGGAGCGGGGCATCCGCTCCGGGTTCGGCAAGTTCCTGGCGATCTTCTTCGCGATCGCCGCCGCCCTGGCCGCGTTCGGGATCGGCAACATGACGCAGGGCAACTCGATCGCCTCCAACGTCGAGAGCTCCTTCGGCGTGCCGACCTGGATCACCGGCGTGGTGCTCGCGGCCCTGACCCTGGCCGTGCTCGTGGGCGGCATCAAGTCCATCGGCAAGGTGACGGCGGGGTTCGTGCCGTTCATGATCCTGTTCTACGTGCTGGGCGCGCTCTTCATCCTGATCGTGAACGTCGCCGCCATCCCGCAGGCCGTCGTCCTGATCTTCACGGACGCCTTCACCGGCACGGCGGCGGTCGGCGGCTTCGCCGGGTCGGCCATCATGCTGGCCGTGCAGATGGGCGTGGCCCGCGGCATCTTCTCGAACGAGTCCGGCATGGGCTCGGCCGCGATCGCCGCGGCGGCCGCCCGGACCACCCACCCGGTCCGGCAGGGTCTGGTGTCCATGACGCAGACCTTCATCGACACCATCATCGTGGTCACCTGCACCGGTCTCGTGCTCATCACCACGGGGGTGTGGGAGCAGGGCGCGGACTTCGCCGCCACCATGACCGGCGACGCGTTCAGCCAGGGCCTGCCCGGGCAGTGGGGGCACATCGTGGTCACCGTCGGCCTGGTCCTGTTCGCCTACTCCACGATCCTCGGCTGGGCGTACTACGGCGAGCGCTGCATGGAGCGGCTCTTCGGCGTCGCCGCGGTGATGCCCTACCGCCTGGTGTTCTCCGCGGTGGTCTTCGTCGGCTGCACGGTGCCGCTGGCCGTGGTGTGGAACTTCGCCGACGTCATGAACGGGCTGATGGCGATCCCCAACCTGGTGGGCCTGCTCATCCTGTCCGGCCTGATCGCCCGGGAGACCAAGCACTACCTGGACCACGACCCGCAGCTGCGGGCGAACCGGCAGCAGATCGACGCGTTCATGGAGGGCCGTCCCGGCGCGATCGACTCCTACGAGCGCACCGGCGTCTGACGCACCGGCGCCCGGCACGCCGGCGCCCGAGGGCCCGACGTCCTGACGGGGGTCGGGCCCTCGGTCTAGCCTGAGGGCATGAGCCGACTTCCCGACCCTCGCCCGTTCTCCTGCGCGGCCGCCACCGGCGCGGTCTACGACCAGGGCGCCCACGTGACCGACTGGATCCCCCGTGGGCAGGCACCGGTGCTGTGGCTGTCCCCGAGCACGGCACTGGAGACAGGCACCCCGGTGCGCGGCGGCGTCCCGATCTGCTTCCCGTGGTTCGCCGACGGGGCCGCGGGCGGCCGTGCGCCGAAGCACGGCTTCGCGCGCACGCTCCCGTGGCACGTCGAGTCGCGGGAGTCCTCCGACCACGAGGCCGTGGTCGTCTACCGGCTCACCGACGAGGACGTCACCGATCCGGCCCACCGCGAGCAGTTCCCCTACCGCTTCGAGGCGTACTACGTGGTGCGTTTCGGGACCGAGCTGTCCCTGGAGCTGAGCATCACGAACACCGACGACCGGGCCTTCGACGTCGAGGAGGCCCTGCACGCCTACCTGGTGGTCGGGGACGTGCGGAAGATCCGGGTGGACGGCCTCGACGGCGCCGGCTACCGGGACAAGGTGCTGGACCGCGACGACTGCGTCCAGGAGGGCGCACTCCACCTCGAGGGCGAGACGGACCGCGTCTACCGCTCGGACGCGGAGGTCTCCGTGGTGGATCCCGTCCTGGGGCGCGTCCTGCGCATCCGCAAGGAGAACTCGCGGAACACCGTGGTGTGGAACCCGTGGGCGGAGCAGGCGGCCGCCATGTCCGACATCGGCGCGGACGGCTGGACCGACTTCGTGTGCGTCGAGGGGGCCAACGTCCAGGCCGAGGCCGTGCACCTGGAACCGGACGAGACCCACACCATGGCCTACCGGGTGGCGGTCGAGGCCACCGAGCAGGACCCGGGCCGGTCCCCCGCCTGAGAAGCAGGAGCCCTGGGATCGACGACGCCGTCGGGAGGGGGCCGGTGCTCACACGGCACTGAGGCGCACCTCGGGCACCCGACGGTCAGAACGGGGGAGGGTCTGCCGCCTCCGGCGCCCACGCCGCGGCGGAGGTCCCGGTCCACGACCATCCGGCCGACGGGTCCGGGACGGTCCGGTACGTCCGCCCGGCAGGCGACGTCCACTCGAGCGCTCCACCGGAGCGCGCCGGCCCCAGGTGCCGCACCGACCAGCGGCCGAGCGCACCGTGGCGGTGCTTGACCAGATGGTGGTGGCGGCACAGGTGGGCGAGGTTGTCCGCGGCGGTCCGCCCTCCGTCCTGCCACGCCACCGTGTGGTCGAGGTCGCACCGCTCGACCCGCCGACGGCCTCCGGGGAAGCGGCAGGTCCCGTCGCGCAGCCGCAGCAGGCGGCGCAGATCGGCGGGCACGGCGTAGCTGGTGCGGTCGTGGTCGAGGACGGCGCCCGTGAGGGGGTGCGTCAGCACGCGCTGCCACGACGATGCGCCCGCGGCGAGCTCGCGGGCCGCCTCCGCGCTGATCGGGCCGTGGCGGCGAGCACCGGCGCGTCGTCGGGCACCCCCTCGGCAGGGCCGCCGGGACGTGGTCCCAGCAGGGTGAGCACCGGGACCGTCACGCACACCTGGCCGCGCACGTCGCGCGGGAACGAGGGGTCGTCGGAGACCTCTCCGGCCAGCAGGAGATCGGCGAGGACGTCCGCGCGAAGCTGGGCCTCGGTCCGGCCGGCCGCGTGCCGCCCGGTGCCGCCGGCGTGGTCCGCGGCGCCCGGTGCCTCGGCGATGTCCGCGAACGAGAGGTGTTCGCCGGGCCGCCCCTGCCCGCCCGGCTGTGCCGGCCCGGAGCCTGCCGGGCCGGATGCCGCCGCGGCCGCCTCCTGGGGGCCGAGGAGCGCCACGAAGGCGTCGAGCCGGTCCTGCACCGCGAGTGCCGTGGGCGCGTCGAGCAGCGCGTGGAGGAAGGCCATGCCGTCCTCGCCGTGCTCGATCCACACGCGGCGTCCTGCACGGGCCGCCCGGTGCCTGGCCTCGTGGGTCTCCGCCAGCAGCGCCGCGCGGCGGCGTCGCGACCACGCGCGCAGCTGCGCCACCGTGCAGTGCGGAGCCCGTTCCACCAGGTCGTCGGCGAGCCGCCGCACGAGGGCCGGGGGTGCCTCCTGACCCGGCGGAGCGTCCTCGACCAGCTCCCGCCACTGGTCGGCGATCACCGAGGCATGGCGGGCGCTGAAGCGGCCCGCCTCCAGCGCCTCGAGGGCTCCGGGCAGGTGCAGCCCCAGCACGAGGGCCTCGCGAACGCGGTCGAGCGCCGTGCCCGCCGGCAGGTGGAGCGCCGGGCCGATCTCGTCGGCGACGTCGCGCACCAGCTGGTCCTCGGTCTCCAGGAGGGAGCACACGAGGTCGTCGGCCGCGGACGGCATCAGCCCCGCGGAGGAGACCCAGTCGATCTCACGGTCCTCCCAGGCCAGCAGCCACAGACGGTAGATGCAGCGCAGCTCGCGCCCCGCCTCCCGTGCCTGGGCGGCCGCGGAGTCCACGAGCTGCCCGACGACCGCCCGCACCTCGGCCCGGACGTCGGTGTCCAGCACCCGCTCCCCGGCGGGAGCGGTGCCGCGCGGGCCCGGAACAGGACGGGACCGGCGGTGCGACGTCGTCGTCATGACGTCATTGTCCCGGCCGCCTCGGACGGCCTAAGGACTGCGCGGCGCCCCCGTCCGGGGAAGACGCGGCGCCCCGCCTCCGGAGGGAGATGTGAAACGGGTGCCGCCCGTCCGTCCGGACGTGCGGCACCCGCGGGGTCCCTGAGGGGCCGTGACTACTTGGAGACCACCAGGGCCGCGGCGATCGCGGCCAGGAAGGCGTCCTTCGAAAGGCCGGTGCCGGCCTCGGTCGGGCGGATGCCGTCCTCCTGGGTCATGTCCGGGTTGCGGAAGTACATCGCGAGCAGGCCGGCGGAGAAGGCGCCGAGGGCCAGGCCCGCGAGGCGCTTGTTGACGAACGGCGTCAGCAGGGCGGCGCCGATGCCCATCTCGGAGTAGGCCACGAACTTGCCGAAGGCGTCGGCGTCCCACTCCTTGAACTGGGGGACGCCGGTGGCGGCGAACTGCTGGAGACCTGCGGCGGCCTCCGTGGGGAGGTCCTTCTTGCCGTAGCCGGACTGCAGCAGGTAGGCGCCGGAGACGCCGCGCAGGATCGCGTTGGAGAGGCTCATGGTCGGTCCTTTCGGGGTGGGGAACAGGGTCATTGAGTCGTCAATGACCCTATCAGGGGCGGCTCCGCGCCCTCCGGGCGGAATCGGCCCGCAGCGTACACCCCGCCCCGGGATTCCCGGCGGCGCCTAGGCTGGCCATCCGCCCGCGGGACGCCCTTCGCGTCCTGCCACCCGACGGAAGGACAGACATGGACATCGAGACCATGAAGAAGGTTCTGCTCGTTCTCACCAGCCACGACACCCTCGGTGACACCGGGGAGCCCACCGGCTACTACGTCGGCGAGGCGGCCCACCCGTGGAAGGTCTTCCGCGACGCCGGTTACGTCGTCGACTTCGCCTCGATCGCCGGCGGACAGCCTCCGCAGGACGGCAAGGACGAGGACGACGAGGTCCAGCAGCAGTACCTCGAGGACGAGACCGTGCGGGCCTCCCTGTACAACACGCCGCGGATCAGCGTGGTCGACCCCGCCCAGTACGACGCCGTCTACCTCGTGGGCGGGCACGGCACCATGTGGGACTTCGCCGGCAATCCCGACCTGCAGTCGCTGGTGGCCGCCGTGCACGACGCCGGGGGGATCGTCGGCGCCGTCTGTCACGGACCGGCCGGACTCGTCGACGTGGAGCTCTCCACCGGACTGCGCATCGTCGAGGGACGCCGGGTGGCCGCGTTCACCAACGCCGAGGAGGACGAGGTCGGCAAGTCGGACGTGGTTCCCTTCCTGCTCGAGGACAAGCTCGTCGAGCAGGGCGCGGACGTGCGCACGGCGCCGAACTGGACCGAGCACGTCGTGGTGGACGACCGCCTCGTCACCGGGCAGAACCCCCAGTCCGCGGCCGGTGTGGCCAAGGAGATGACCAAGCTCCTGACCGAGGTGGTGCGCGAGCAGAAGGCCGCCCAGGAGGCGGACTCCGCCGCGCTGCGCCAGGCGCGCGACGCCGAGAAGGCCGAGGACGACGGCGAGGCCTGAGCCCCGGCCGTCCGGGACGGGCGGGCGGCGCGAACGCGCCCCCGTCCTCCTCGCGCACCCCGCCGTTCCCGGAGAGACTGGGGACGCCGGCCCACCCGGTCCGGCCCAGCGGACACACGGCAGGAGAAGCACATGACTGACCTCAGGAACAAGGTCGCGCTCGTCACCGGCGCCGCCTCCGGCATCGGCGAGGCCTGCGCCAAGGACCTCGCGGCGCGGGGCGCCAAGGTCGTCGTCACGGACATCGACACCCGGAGGATCGACGACGTCGTCCAGGCGATCATGGCCGCCGGCGGCAACGCCACCGGCTTCCGGCAGGACGTGGCGAAGCCCGAGGACTGCGAGGCCGCGGTCGAGTTCGCCCAGCAGACCTACGGCGGCCTGCACCTGGCGGTGAACAACGCCGGTGTGGGCGGGTCCACGGACGCCGTCGGCGAATCGGACCTCGACGCCTGGGTGCGCACCGTGCAGATCGACCTGCACGCGGTGATGTTCGGCATGCGCTACCAACTGCCGGCCATCGAGCAGGCGGGCGGCGGGGCGATCGTCAACATGGCCTCCATCCACGGCACCGTGGCCACGGCCGCGGGCAACAGCGCCTACACCGCGGCCAAGCACGGGGTGGTCGGCCTGACCAAGCAGGCCGGGGTGGAGTACGGGCAGCGCGGGGTGCGCGTCAACGCGGTCGGTCCCGCCTACATCGAGACCCCGCTGCTGAACAGCGCGCCTCCGGAGGTGCTCCAGGGCCTCGCCGCCAAGCACCCGCTGGGCCGGCTCGGCCGCCCCGAGGAGGTCGCCGCCCTGACCACGTTCCTGCTCTCGGACGCCGCCTCGTTCATGACCGGCGGCTACTACCTGGTCGACGGCGGCTACACCGCGCTGTAGCCGGACCACCCGCCGCTCCCGCGAGCTGTTCCCGCCCGCCGCTCCCGCCCGCCGCTCCCGCCCGACGCGCCCGACCGCCGCACCCGACCGTGGTGGCCGCCGCGGCGGGAGCGACGGGCGGCCGCGGACGTGCCCTCCGCCACATCCGGGTGGTGGCGGAACGCCCGTGCTGTAGGGTGAGTCGTATTGCATATGGCACTGCTCCCCGTCCCCGGGTGAGCAGGCAGGCGTCGAGCACCCCGTTCTTCTTCCAGCGTGGCACCGTTCCAGACGGTCTCAGCCCGCTCGCAGGGGCTCCAGGAGTCATTCGGCGCAACCCGGCGCGCTACCCCCTTGCCGGGACATCCGATCGAAAGACGTATCCCAGTTTTGGCTACTTTCACCGACCTTGGCGTGCCCAAGGCCCTCTCCGCCGTCCTCGCCCAGCAGGGCATCGAGCAGGCGTTCCCCATCCAGGAGAAGACCCTCCCCGACTCGCTGGCCGGCCGCGACGTGCTCGGCCGCGGCAAGACCGGCTCGGGCAAGACCGTGGCGTTCGCGCTGCCGCTCGTGTCCCGGCTCGCCGGACTGAGCGGCAACGGTGCCCGTGCGGCCCGCCGCGCCAACCGGCCCACCGGCCTGGTCCTGGCCCCGACCCGCGAGCTGGCCACGCAGATCGACCGCACCGTGGCCCCGATCGCCGAGGCCGCCGGGCTGACCACCACCGTGATCTTCGGCGGCGTCTCGCAGAAGAACCAGGAGAAGGCGCTGGCCAAGGGCGCCGACATCGTCATCGCCTGCCCCGGCCGGCTCGAGGACCTGCTCAAGCAGAACATCCTCACGCTGGACGACGTCCGGGTGACGGTCATCGACGAGGCCGACCACATGGCCGACATGGGCTTCCTGCCCGTGGTCACCCGCATCCTCAAGCGCACCCCGCAGGGCGGGCAGCGACTGCTGTTCTCGGCGACCCTCGACGGCGGCGTGGACAAGCTCGTCAAGCAGTTCCTGTCCAACCCGGTCAAGCACTCCGTGGACGCCCCGCAGGCGGCCGTGTCCACCATGGACCACCACGTCCTCGTGGTCGACGCCGACGAGAAGCAGGAGCTCATCGAGGCCCTGGCCTCCGGCACCGGGCGCCGCGTGATGTTCACGCGCACCAAGCACCGCGCCAAGAAGATGGCCCGCAAGCTCACCCAGATGGGCATCCCGGCGGTGGACCTGCACGGCAACCTCTCGCAGAACGCCCGCGACCGGAACCTGGCGCAGTTCTCCGCCGGTGACGTGCGGGTGCTCGTGGCCACCGACGTCGCCGCCCGCGGCGTGCACGTGGACGAGGTCGAGCTGGTCGTGCACATCGACCCGCCCACCGAGCACAAGTCCTACCTGCACCGCTCCGGGCGCACCGCCCGCGCCGGCGCCTCCGGCTCCGTGGTCACGGTGGCCACCAAGGAGGAGCGCCGCGAGGTCACCCAGCTGATGAAGGCCGCGGGCGTCACCGCGAACTTCGACACCGTGACCGTCGGCTCCCCGGCCGTGACCGAGCTCGTGGGCGAGCGCGCCGAGAAGGTCGCCTACGTGCCGCAGCCCGTCCAGGCCCAGGGCCGTCCGGCGGGCGGTCAGCGCTCCGGCGCCGGCCGGTCCGGCGGCCGCTCCGGCGGCAACCGCGGCCGCGGCGGGCAGAACCGCTCCGAGCAGCCGCGCGGCGGCTCCCGCGACCAGCGCCCCGAGACCGGCGGGCGCGCCGGGTCCCGGCCGGGCAACGGCTCGGCCTCCCGCTCGGCGGCACCGGCTCGCTCGGCCGCGCCCACGCGCTCCGCCGCGCCCGCGTACTCCACCGAGTCCGCACCGGACCGGGCGACGCAGGCCGCCGCGCGCCGCCGCAGCCGCAGCCCCCGCCGCGCGTCCTCCCCGCAGGGCACCGCGACCCGCTGAGCCGCAGCCCGCTCAGCCCCGGCACCGTCCACGAGGGCCCGTTCCCCGCTGTACCGCAATCCGCGGAGCAGCAGGGAACGGGCCCTCGTCGTCGTCCGTCGGAACGTCCGTCTGACGTTCCGGCGGAACGTCAGACGGACGGGGCGAGCCCGCGCAGGAACGCCAGGGTGACGTCGGTGTGGGCGTCCACGGGGACGAAGCCTGGCGCGGCCTCCACGGGCAGCTCCCCGGGCACCACGACCACCGGCATCCCGGCGGCCGCCGCGCTGGCGGCCCCGGTCTGCGAGTCCTCGACCGCCACGCACTGCGCGGGGTCCACGCCCAGCCGCCGGGCCGCGAGCAGATAGGGCTCCGGGTGCGGCTTCGCGTGCTCCACGTCCTCCTGGGACACGACCACCCGCAGCACGTCCGGGGCCCCGGACGCGGTGCCCTGCGCCACCACGGTCAGCGCGTTGGTCACGACGGCCCCGGGAATGCCGGCCCGCTCCAGCTCGTCCAGCAGCGCACGCATGCCGGGCAGGAACGGGACCTCGCCCGTGAGGGAGTCGGCCACCTCCTGGCCGAGCTCCGCGGTGATGTCCTCCACGGTGCCGGCGGCCCCGCGCTCGACCATCAGCCGCGCCGAGGCGGGCACGGTCCGGCCCAGCGTGGCGTGGTCGTCCTCGGTGCTCCACCCCACGCCGTACCGGGCGGCCACCGCCCGCTTGGCCACGGCCCACTGGGGCTCCGAGTTCACGAGGGTGCCGTCGTGGTCGAAGAGCACGGCGGCGGGAAAGGCGGGGGAGCTCACGGGCGGGCCTCCTGGGCGGGGTGGAAGGGCGACGACGGGGACTGCGGGTCCAGCGAGCGCAGCAGCGCCAGGGTCAGCTCCCGGTGGGAGCGCAGGTGCAGCAGCCCCGGACCGGGCTCCACCGCCTTCTCCCCGGGCACGACCACCGTGGGCATGCCCGCGGCGACCCCGGCGGCCGCTCCCGCGGGGGAGTCCTCCACCACCACGCACCGCGCCGGGTCCACCCCGAGCCGGCGCGCCGCCGTGAGGTAGGCGTCCGGGTCCGGCTTGGGGCGCACGCCGCGGGCGTAGTCGTCCGTGCCCACGGTGGTCCTGACGAGGCCCGGCGGGGCCGCGGCGGCGGTGTGCCGGGCCAGCGCGGAGCTCGCGTTGGTGACGATCGCCGCGGGGACCCCCGCGTCCGCCAGCTCCGTGAGCAACTCCCCGATCCCGTCGATGAAGGTCAGCTCCGTCCCCTCCAGCACCCGCACGCTGTGCTCGAAGATCGCCCGGAACATCTGGTCGTCGTCGAGCGGCACCCCGATCCGCCGCATGCGGTCGATCGTGGCGGCCACCGGGCGGCCCAGGGTGTCGTCGGTGTCCTGCGGGGTCCAGATCCGGCCGTGCTCGGCGGCGAGGTCCTGCTTGGCCCGGTCCCACAGGGGCTCGGTGTCGACGAGCGTCCCGTCGTGGTCGAAGAGGACGGCGTGCGGGAAACCGGGGGAGGACATGCGCACCAGCCTACCGGGATGCCGCCGGCGCTCCCGGGGCGGGCGGCGGTGCGGGCGGAGCCGGCCGCGTGCATAGACTGGCGCGCGTGCCGCACGCCCTCGACCCCGCTCCGCCGTCTCCGGGCGCTCTCCTGCTCGGCGGAGCGCCAGCCCCGGCCGGGGTCACGGGCAGGACCCCGGGCGGGATCCCGGGGCGGCGGGACTCGTGAGCCGGGCCGACCGCCTGGCCGGGTCCTACGCGCAGATGCTCCGCCACCCTTGGTCCCGGTCCCTGATGCTGCTCGGCCTGGTGGCCAAGCTGCCCATGGCGATGGTCTCGCTGGCCCTCGTGCTCAGCGTCAACGCCGTGCACGGGCGTGAGCTGGCCGGCTGGTCCGCGGCGGTGCTCGCCCTGGCCCTCGCGGTGACGGGTCCCGCCCGGGGCCGGTGGGTGGACCGCTCGGGGCCGCGCACGGCGATGAGCGTCCTGGGCCTGGCGCAGGCCGCCGCCCTGCTGGGGCTCTGGGCCTCCCTGGCCGAGGCCCCCACGGCGGTGGTCCTGCTCTGCGCCGCCCTGACCGGCGCCCTCACCGCCCCGGGCACCTCGGTGCTGCGCAGCCTGTGGAGCATGCGCGCCCCGTCGTCGTCGTTCGGGCACGCGGCCCAGGCCTGGGAGTCCGTGACCCTGGACGTGGTCTTCATCCTCGGCCCCGCCGCCGTAGCCGCCGTGGCGGGATGGACTGCGCCCCGGCACGCGCTGCTCGTGGTCGCGGTGCTCGGGGCGGCCACGTCCGTGCTGCTGGCCCGCGCCGCGGGGGCCCACTGGCGGATCCCGGTGCGTCCGACGGCGCCGCACCCCCTGCCGCTGCGGCTGCTGCCCGTCGTCGCCCTCGCGGGCGGGAGCGTGGGGGCCATCACCACCGCGGAGATGGCTGCGGTGGGCGTCGCCGACGAGGCCGGACGGGAGGCCCAGGCCGGGCTCCTCGTGGCCCTGCTCTCGGCGGGCTCGATCCTCGGCGGGCTCGTCTACGGGCGCACCGACCCGCCCGGCTCCCGGATCGCCCACATCCACGCGGCGGCGGCCGCGTGGGTGCTGGGCTGCCTGCTGGGGGCGTGGCGCGGCGGGCTCGTGTGGTCCGCGGTGGCCCTGACCGTGGCGGGGCTGGGCCTGGCGGTCGTCATCACCGCGCAGTACGGCCTCGCGGCCGCCCGGGCACCGGAGAGCCGGCGGACCGAGGTGTACTCGTGGATGGCGACCGCCGGGCAGATCGGGGCGGCGGTGGGGGCGGCGGGCTCCGGCTACCTGGACGGCCGGCAGTCCTTCCTGCTCAGCGCGGCCCTGATGGCCGTCGCCTCCGTGCTGGCCGCGGTCTCCGGGATGCCCCGTCCGCGCTGGGTCCTCGCCCCGCACCGGAGCCCCGGGTAGATTGGCCGCATGACCGCCGAGCGCCCCGAGGCCCCCGACATCTCCCCGGTCCCGCCCGAGACCAAGGACTGGACCGTGGTGATCGACCAGGGATGTGGCGAGTGCGGCTTCGACCCGCACCTGGAAGTCTCCGCCACCGGCGAACTGGTGCGGGACACGGTCGAGCGGTGGGTCGCCGTCCTCGAGCGCCCCCGGATCACCGAGCGGCCGCGTCCGGGCACCTGGTCCCCGCTCGAGTACGCGTGCCACGTCCGGGACCTCTGCCGGGTCTTCCGCGAGCGCCTGCGGCTCATGCTCGACGAGGAGCACCCGGTCTTCCCCGACTGGGACCAGGACGCCGTCGCGGTCCAGGAGCGCTACAACGAGCAGGACCCGTACGAGGCCTCCGGGGAGATCGCCCAGGAGCTGCGCGCCACGGCGGACGCCTTCGACGCGGTGGCGGGGGAGCAGTGGGCCCGGACCGGCCGCCGCGGGGACGGCACGGAGTTCACCGTGGCACGCCTCGCGGTGTACTTCCGGCACGACGTCGAGCACCACCTGCGCGCCGACGTCCGCGGCTGACCGCCCCGGCCGGGCGCCGGGCTCAGCCCAGGCGCACGGTCCCGTCGTCCTCGATCCGCCATCCGGGGTTGTGCGCGATCTCCCACACCACGCCGTTCGGGTCCGACACGTGCGCGTGGAAGACGCCCCCGAAGGGCCCCTGGCGCGGGCTCGTCAGCACGGTCCCGCCGGCGGCCGTCATCGCCGCGACGGCCGCGCGCACCTCGTCCTCGCCGTCCACGTTGTGCGAGAGCGTCACGCCCTGTGCGGACGGCGTGCCCGTGCGGCCGAGGTCCTGCGCGAAGGACGCGGCGTCGAAAAGGCCCAGCACCGTGCCGGGGGCCGTCTGGAAGAAGAGGATCTCCCCCGGGACGTCGAGCAGCGGCTCCCAGCCGAGACCGTGCACGTAGAACCGCCGCGCGGCGTCGAGGTCCGGGGTGGCCAGGGTTACGAAGTGCACGCGCGGGTCCACGGGAGTCTCCTCGGGGTCCGGGGCGCAGTCCGGGGCGGGCTCCGCCTCACCCGCCCAGCGTAGCCCGCAGCCGTCGCGCCGCGTCGGTCCCTAGGGCGGCCCCGCAGGTGGACCTCAGGCGGTCCGGGCCCCGGCGGACCTCGACGTCGCCGATCGCTCCGAGGGCCCGGGAGGAGACGGGGCGGTGTCGCCGCGGTGCCGTGCCGGGACCGGGACGGGCTACCCTCGGAAGCAGCACGGGCGGGCCCGGCCCGCCCGTGCCGGGCGACGGACGGACGGGAGGCCGGATGGCACAGCACCAGGACGAGGTGGAGCCCGCGGAGTCGCCGTACTACGACCGCGTCGTCACGGTGCCCAACGTGGTCTCGGTGGTCCGCTTCGCACTCATCGTCCCGGCCGTGCTGGCCGTGCTGGACATCGACGAGCGACCGGTCCTGGCGCTGGTCCTGGTCGCCGTATTCTCCCTGACCGACTGGGTCGACGGCACCCTGGCCCGGGCGCTGCGGCAGCGCAGCCGGGTCGGAGAGGTGATGGACCCCCTCGCGGACCGGCTGGGGACCGTGGCGATCGCGGTGGCCGCCGGCGTCGTCGGGCTCTTTCCCTGGTGGGTGCTGGTGGTCATCGCGGTGGTGGACGTCGTGGTGGGCATCGCCACGCTGGCGCGCGGATCCCTCGGCGCGCTGCGGGTCACCACGGCCGGGAAGGCCAAGACCGCCCTGCTCATGGTCGGGACCGTGCTCGTGCTGGCGGGACCGGCGTGGTCCAGCCCCGAGGTCACCGACGTGGGCCGGGTGCTGGTCCAGATCGCCGCGGTCCTGCACGCCCTGGCGGGGATCCAGTACTTCCGCCAGGCCCTCCGGGGCTAGGCCTCCGCGGGCGGCAGGGCCAGGTAGGCGTGGCGGGCGGCGCCGATGATGCCGGCCGCGTCCCGCAGCTCGGCCGGCACCACGCGCGCGTCCAGGCGCAGCAGCGGGAGGAACAGCTCGTGCTGGGCGGAGATGGCGCCGCCGACGATGATCAGGTCGGGCGAGAAGAGGAACTCGAGGTGGGCCAGGTACTCCTGGAGACGCTCGGCGTAGACGGGCCAGTCCAGTCCCTCGCGCTCGCGGGCCAGGGCGGAGGCGCGCACCTCGGCGTCCACGCCCCGCAGCTCCAGGTGGCCCAGCTCCAGGTTGGGCACCAGCTTCCCGTCCACGATCAGTGCGGAGCCGATCCCGGTGCCCAGGGTGATGAGCAGGACCGTGCCGGCGCTCCCGCGGCCGGCGCCGTAGCGGACCTCGGCGAGCCCCGCGGCGTCGGCGTCGTTGATGACCTGCACGGTGCGGCCCAGGGCTCCCGTGAGGAAGCGGCGGACGTCGAGCCCGATCCAGGCGTCGTCGATGTTCGCGGCCGAGCACGCCACCCCCTGGCGGAGGATCGTGGGCAGCGCCACCCCCACGCTGGCCTCGGGATCCGGTGCGCTCGCCGTCCCGGACAGCTCCGCCACGACGAGCTCGAGCTGCGCGGCGACGGCCTCCGGGGTGGCGGGCCCCGGAGTGGGGCGCTGGAGCACCGGGGTGGTCAGCGAGCCGTCGGCCATGTCCACGGCGGAGTACTTGATCCGGGTGCCGCCGACGTCCACGCCGATGTGGTGGCGGTGCAGGGTCGACCAGCCGGTCGAAGCGGGCCTGAGGGCGGAACGGGGCGAGGAACGGGCCATCCGACATCCTAGGGTCGAGGTGGGAGCACACGGCGGCGACGGACCGTGCCGAGCGGTTCGACGCGCTCCGCCGGGGGCGGGCCGCCGACGTGGCGGCACCCGGCCCATTCTGCCACTGCCTCCGCACGGCACCCGGGCGACCCCGTCCCGGTCGCGGGCCGCCGGGTCCAGGACTCCGGGCTCCGCAGCCTCGGCATTCGCCGCCCCTGGATCGGCAGTCCCGGGATCCGCAGACCCGGGATTTTCGGCCTGGGGGCTCTCAGGAAAGGGGTCCGGGGCCCGGCCTCCGGCCGGTCCCGGGTGACCCGGCGTCGCCTCGTGAGCTCTCGAGCTCCCAGGAGAAGGGCGCCCGGGCGGCGGCCGTGCCGCCGGCCAGCTCGTTGACCGCGCAGGTGATCAGGTCCCGGTGTCCGGGCGGCAGCTCCAGGCACTCGTGCAGATACGCCTCGATCTCCAGGGCCCCGACCTCACCGCCGAGCTCGAAGTACTGCCACCACACCTGGTCCGTGGTCAGGCCGGCCTGCTCGGCGGCCCGGTGGGCCAGGCGCGCCTGCACGGCTGCGGCGGTGTCGTCGTGCATGGAACCCCCTTGGCGTGGTCGTCTCGGAGACGGCCCCGGGCCGGGCGCCACGCTGCGCAGCGGCCCGGGCCGTCTCGGCGGCGGTGCATCGGCACCGCCGCGATCCATCGTCACCGGCGTTCCACGGGGTCGCCACCATCCTCCCGGCAGCGGTGCGTTTTCCGGACCGGGGGTGCTCTCCTGGGATCACGCGCACCACTTGCAGCACGGGGAGCGCCCGGACCCGCGGACACGGGGAGGCCGTCACCGGAACCCCGCGGTGACAGCCGGCCCGGGGCGGGCGCCGTCCCGGGCCGTGCGTCCGGGCCCGGCAACGGCCCCGCAACAGGGGGAGCGGGGCGGCCCCCCAGCCTGCCCCGCTCCCTGCTGCTCCCCTCCGCGGACCGGGTCTTGACGACGCCACGGACCTTCCGGATCCGGGGCGCCCCACCGGTCGACGCTGTGGGAGCCGGGGGATGGTCCTGTACCGACCACAGAATCCCCTCGTGAGAAGCAAGGATGCTCGCTTCCCGGTCACTCGGCAAGAGCCTCGATGTGAGCTGGTTCACATGCAGACACAAAGGGTTGTCATTGCAAATAGCTGCCCCTCAGGCGGTGCTCAGTGCCCGCCGCCGTTGAGCATCCCGCCCAGGCGCACGCGCATCCGGCGGCTGGCCTGGTTCAGGCCCACGACCCGGACCTGCTTGCCGTAGTGGGCGTACTTGTCGGTCACCGAGTCCAGGGCCGCGACGGTGGACGCGTCCCACAGGTGGGAGTCCGACAGATCGATGACCACGTGCCCGGGGTCCCCCGCGTAGTCGAACATCGTGTACAGGTCGTTGGAGGACGCGAAGAACAGCTCCCCGTGCACCGTGTAGACGGCCGTCTCCCGGCCGCTGCGCTGCTCGAGCTCCCGGTCCACGCTCACGAAGTGGGCGACCCGGCGGGCGAAGGCGACCATGGCGACGAGCACCCCCACGACCACGCCCAGGGCGAGATTGTGGGTCCACACGGTCACGACCACGGTCGAGACCATCACGAGGGTCTCCGGCAGCGGCATCCGGGACAGGGTCGCCGGGCGGACGGAGTGCCAGTCGAAGGTGGCCCACGACACGAAGATCATGATCGCCACCAGTGCGGCCATCGGGATCACCGCGACGACCTGACCGAGGGTGACGACGAGGATCAGCAGGAACACCCCGGCGAGGAACGTGGAGATCCGGGTGCGGGCGCCGGAGGCCTTGACGTTGATCATGGTCTGGCCGATCATCGCGCAGCCGCCCATCCCGCCGAAGAGGCCCGAGACCACGTTGGCCACGCCCTGGGCCCAGGACTCGCGGGTCTTGGGCGAGGGCGTGTCGGTGATGTCGTCGACGAGCTTGGCCGTCATCAGCGACTCCAGCAGCCCCACCACGGCCATGGTCAGCGCGTACGGGGCGATGATCCGCAGGGTCTCGAGGTTCAGCGGGACGTCGGGGAAGAACAGCGAGGGCAGGGACTCGGGGAGCGCGCCCTTGTCGCCCACCGTGGGGACCTCGGTGCCGAAGGAGACGACGAGGACGGTGATCACCACGATGGCCACCAGCGGCGCCGGCACCGCCCGGGTGATCCGGGGGAAGAGGAACACGATCGCCAGGCCGAGCAGCGTGAGGGGATACACCGCCCAGGGCACGCCGATCAGCTCCGGGATCTGCGAGCTGAAGATCAGGATGGCCAGGGCGTTGACGAAGCCGACCATGACCGAGCGGGGGATGAAGCGCATGAGCCGCGCCGCGCCGATCAGGGCCAGGACCACCTGGAAGAGGCCGGCCAGGATCACGGCGGCGATGAAGTGGTCGATGCCGTGGGAGGCCATCAGCGGGGCGATGACCAGGGCCACCGCGCCGGTGGCGGCGGAGATCATCGCCGGGCGGCCGCCGAGGACCGCGGTGGTGACGGCCATGGTGAAGGAGGCGAACAGGCCCACCCGCGGATCGACCCCGGCGATGATCGAGAACGCGATCGCCTCCGGGATCAGGGCCAGGGCGACCACGAGTCCGGCCAGGACCTCGGTCTTGAGGTGGCGGGGGGAGCGGAGGGTGCGACGGACGGACTGGCGCTGCTCGGGGGTCAGCGCCGGGGCGGGGTCGGCGGTCGTCGTGGCCATGGGAAGGCTCCGTTCGTGAGGGCAGGAGGGCGGTTCGTGAGGGCGGCAGAGCGGAAGGGCGCGGGGGCGGAGCGGGCGAGGGCGCGCGGGTCCCCGGGTGGCGTGCGGCCACGGGGAGGGGGGTGCGCAGCGGCGGCAGCCGGGCACGGCGCGGTCCGGCGCCCGTCGCCCGTGTCCGCGCCCGTGCCCGTGCCCGTGCCCGTGCCCGTGCCCGTGCAACCCTAACCTAGCGTAAGGGTAGGGTGAGCCCCGGGCCGCCCGACGTGACCGATCGCATATCCGGTGGGGGGCGGAGCGGCCCGACGGCGGAGGCCGTCACCGGCCGAGGCGGTGCTCCAGCATGGTGATGAACTCGTCGGCCTGGGCCAGCTTGCGGGCCAGCTTGTCCCGCTCCGGCCGCGCGCGCTCCAGGTAGTCCGCGAGCCGTTCCGGGGAGGCCGGCTCGGCCCCGAGCAGCTCCAGGAGCTCGGCCATCTCCTCCAGGGTGAACCCCAGCGGCTTCATCTGCCGGACGACCAGCAGCCGCTCCACGTCCTGCTCGGTGTACACGCGGAAGCCGCCCTCCGTGCGGGAGGCCGGCAGCAGGCCCACGTCGTCGTAGTGACGGATCGTGCGCAGGGACAGGCCGGTGCGCTCGGCGAGCTCGCCGATCTGCATGGTGCCTCCGCGGACACGGTGCGGCATGGGGTGACCTCCAGGAAGTGCGGGACCCCCGAGTCTAGCAATCTGTCAGGGGTGCCCCGGAGTGCCGCCGCCGGGGCGGCCGGGGCGTCGCGGCGGCAGGGGGAACCGCTCGAGGTCCTGGGCCGCCAGCACGGTGGCGGCCCCGGCGCGCCGGCGTGCCTGCTCCACGAGCGGGGCGACGTCGGGATAGCGCGACGAGAAGTGGGTGAGGACCAGCGTCCCTGCGCCCCCGGCGGCCGCAAGCGACCCGGCCTGCCCGGCGGTGAGGTGGAGGTAGCGCGCGGCGAGAGCGGCGTCGTCGTCGGCGAACGTGGACTCGGCCAGGAGCAGGTCGGCGCGCTCGGCGAGCTCCTCCGCGCCCGGGCACGGCGCCGTGTCCATGACCACGGCGACGCGCCGGCCGGGCCGGGGGACGCTCACGTCCTCGAGGTCCACGCCGCGCAGCCGGCCCTCGCGCTGCAGCCGGCCGACGTCCGGGCCGGCGATCCCGGCCGCCGCGAGCCGCTCCGGGACCATCGTGCGGCCGTCCGGTTCGGTGAGCCGGTACCCGTAGGTCTCCACGCGGTGGTGCAGGGGGCGCACCTCCAGGTCCGCGGCCACGGCCCCCGGGCCTCCGTGGGGGTGCAGCCGCAGGTCGAGGCCGGGGGTCGCGAGGGAGACGAGGGCCCGGACCACCTCCTCGCCGGAGGCCGGGTAGTGCAGGTCCACGGGGTGCTCCACGCCGTCGAGGACCATGCGCGAGAGCACGCCGGGCAGTCCGTAGCAGTGGTCACCGTGGACGTGGGTGAGGCAGATCCTCGTCACCTGCGCGGCGGAGACGCCCGCGTGGGTCATCTGCCGCTGCGTCCCCTCCCCGGGGTCGAAGAGCAGGCCCGCCCCGTCCCAGCGCAGCAGATAGCCGTTGTGGTTGCGGGTGCGGGTGGGCACCTGGGAGGCGGTGCCGAGGACGACGAGCTCACGCATGGCACCGAGTGTGCCACCGTGCGGCGGGTGCGGGGCGGTCCCGGGGGCGGCGTCGGCCGCCCCCGGGACCGTCGCCCGGGGATCACTGGGGGACGAGCTCGCTCCAGGAGGCGGTGCGGGAGCTGCTCGCCGGGACCGGGCCCGGCTGCGCGGTCTCGGGCAGGAGCACCACGAGCGTCCCGAAGGTCCGGGCGGGCCAGGCGGAGACGGTCCGTGCCGGGATCCTCGCCGGAGCGGCGCCGGAGCGCTGGATCCGCACGGCGTAGGCCAGGATGAGGAGGCCGACCAGGGCCAGGCCCACACCCACCCAGGCCGGGGCGCGGTAGCCCCATCCGGCGGAGATCACGGCCCCGCCGAGGAAGGCGCCCATGGCGTTGGCCAGGTTGAAGGCCGCGTGGTTCATGGCGGCGGTGAGGGAGGGGGCGTCCTTGGCCTCGCGCAGCAGGCGCATCTGCAGGGACGTGGTGAACACGGAGCCCATGACGCCGATCCACAGCACGCCGAGCACGGCCGCGACGGCCGAGTGGGCGAAGAGGCCGAAGAACACGAGCGCCACGGCCGAGACGGCGCCGGCGCCCAGGACGGTCTTCTCGATCGAGCGGTCCACCAGCGGGCCCACCAGGAGCGAGCCCAGGGTCATGCCCACGCCGAACACGGCCAGCACCCACGGCACCGCCGAGATGCTCAGGCCGGTGAGCTCGGTGAGGGTGGGGGAGATGAAGGTGTAGACCGCGAACATGCCGCCGAAGCCCACGGTCCCCGCGATGAGTGTCAGCGTGACCTGGGGGCGGCCCAGCGCGCGGATCTCCTGGGCGACGGAGACGCCGCCGCCCTGCCGGGTCCTGGGCACGAACACGGCCAGGGCCGCGACGGTCAGCAGGCCGATCAGCACCACGAGGCCGTAGCCGGAGCGCCAGCCCAGGGCCCCGCCGAGGGCGGCCGCCAGGGGGACCCCCGCGATGTTGGCCACCGTCAGGCCCAGGGCGACGCGGGCCACCGCGGTGCCCCGCCGCTCGCGCGGCACGAGGGAGGAGGCCACCACCGCGGCCACCCCGAAGTAGGCCCCGTGGGGCAGGCCGGAGAGGAAGCGGGCGACGTAGAGCCAGTCGAGGGTGGGGGCCGCCGCCGAGAGGGCGTTGCCGACGGTGAAGGCCGCCATCAGCCCGAGGAGCAGCGTCTTGCGCTCCACCCGGGAGGTCAGAGTGGTGATCAGCGGCGCGCCGACCACCACGCCCAGGGCGTAGAGCGAGATGGAGTGGGCCAGGGCGGGGATCGAGGCGCCGAAGTCCTCGGCGATGAAGGGCAGCAGGCCCATCGAGGCGAACTCGGTGGTGCCCACGCCGAAGCCTCCGAGGGCGAGGGCGAGGATGGCGAAGCGGGTGCCGGTGGGTCCAGGGGCGTTGATGACCTGGAGCACCGCAGTGCGAGGTGCGGACATGGCGGGTCCTTCCGGGTGGAACAGGAACAGGGAGGAAGGCGCGTCGTCGAGCCGGACTGGATGAAGCACCGACACTACGGAGGAAGTCGGCGGCGCCCAAGGGTTTCGGCGTGTGATCTTGGACAAATCGACGGGGGTGTGATAGGCATCGCGCACGTCGGTGAGCGCCACCACGGGACGTCCTGCGGCGGACCGGACCGCCTGGCGGGAATTCGTGCTGGCCCCTCCAGGTTGAGTGAAGTAGACTCAGGTTAGCTGAACTGCCCGACCGCACTCCGAGGCGAGAGGCGCCCGGGTCGGTTCGTTCCGATCGTGCACAAGGAGCCGCTGTGGAGACCAAGTTCACCACCAAGTCGCAGGAGGCACTCGCCGCCGCCTCCACCAACGCCTCGACCGCGGGCAATCCGCAGGTCGAGCCCGCCCACATCCTCAAGGCCCTGATGGACCAGCGCGAGGGCGTGGCCGTCGCCGTCCTGAAGGCCACCGGCGCCGACGTCGACGCCGTGTCCGCGCAGGCCAGCGCCGCCATCAAGGCCCTGCCCTCGGCGTCCGGGGCCTCGACCGCCCAAGCCCAGTTCAACCGCGGCGCGCTGCAGGTCATCCAGGCCGCGGAGCAGTTCGCCACGTCCCTGGGGGACGAGTACATCTCCACGGAGCACCTCCTGTACGGCCTCGCCCAGCAGGAGGGAAGGGTCGGTGAGATCCTGCGCACCGCCGGCGCCGGCCCCGATCAGCTCAAGACCACCATTCCGTCCGTGAGAGGAGACCGCCGGGTGACCACCCCCGACCCCGAGGGCACCTTCCAGGCGCTCGAGAAGTTCGGCACCGACCTGACCGCCATGGCCCGCGAGGGCAAGCTCGACCCCGTGATCGGGCGGGACTCCGAGATCCGCCGCGTGGTCCAGGTCCTGTCCCGCCGCACCAAGAACAATCCCGTGCTCATCGGCGAGCCCGGCGTCGGCAAGACCGCCGTGGTCGAAGGCCTCGCCCAGCGCATGGTCGCCGGTGACGTCCCCGAGTCCCTGCGGGACAAGACGCTGATCTCCCTGGACCTCGGGTCCATGGTCGCCGGCGCGAAGTACCGCGGCGAGTTCGAGGAGCGGCTCAAGGCCGTCCTGGAGGAGATCAAGCAGTCCGAGGGGCGGGTCGTCACCTTCATCGACGAGCTGCACACCGTCGTCGGCGCGGGCGCCGCCGAGGGCTCGATGGACGCGGGCAACATGCTCAAGCCCATGCTCGCCCGCGGCGAGCTGCGCCTGATCGGGGCGACCACCCTGGACGAGTACCGGGAGAACATCGAGAAGGACGCCGCCCTGGAGCGCCGCTTCCAGCAGGTCTACGTCGGGGAGCCCTCCGTGGAGGACACCGTGGCCATCCTGCGCGGGCTCAAGGAGCGCTACGAGGCCCACCACAAGGTCCAGATCGCGGACTCCGCCCTCGTCGCGGCCGCGACGCTGTCCAACCGGTACATCCCCGGCCGCCAGCTGCCGGACAAGGCCATCGACCTGGTCGACGAGGCCGCGTCCCGGCTGCGCATGGAGATCGACTCCGCCCCGGAGGAGATCGACCAGCTGCGCCGCGCCGTCGACCGGCTGACCATGGAGGAGCTCGCCCTGGAGCGGGAGACCGACCCGGCGTCGGTCGAGCGGCTGGCCGCGCTGCGCCAGGAGCTGGCCGACAGGCGGGCCGAGCTGGACGCCCTCAACGCCCGCTGGGAGGCCGAGAAGGCCGGCCTGAACCGCGTGGGCGACCTCAAGGAGCGGATCGACAACCTGCGCTCGCAGGCCGAGATGGCCCAGCGCCAGGGCGACCTCGCCGAGGCCTCCCGGCTGCTCTACGGGGAGATCCCCGCCCTGCAGAAGGAGCTCGACGTCGCCCAGGAGCAGGAGGACACCTCCGCCCCGCACGACACCATGGTCTCCGAGGAGGTCACGGCCGACGACGTGGCCGAGGTGATCTCGGCCTGGACCGGCATCCCCGCCGGGCGCATGCTGCAGGGCGAGACCGAGAAGCTCATGCACATGGAGGAGCTGCTCGGCAAGCGGCTCATCGGCCAGCACCGCGCCGTGCAGGCGGTCGCGGACGCCGTGCGCCGCTCGCGCGCGGGCATCTCCGACCCGAACCGGCCGATCGGCTCCTTCCTGTTCCTGGGCCCCACCGGCGTGGGCAAGACCGAGCTGGCGAAGTCGCTGGCGGAGTTCCAGTTCGACGACGAGCGCGCCCTGGTGCGGATCGACATGTCCGAGTACGGCGAGAAGCACACCGTCTCCCGGCTGGTCGGGGCCCCTCCGGGCTACGTCGGCTACGAGGAGGGCGGCCAGCTGACCGAGTCGGTGCGGCGCCGGCCGTACTCGGTGGTCCTGCTCGACGAGATCGAGAAGGCCCACCCGGACGTCTTCGACATCCTCCTGCAGGTGCTCGACGACGGGCGGCTCACCGACGGCCAGGGGCGGACCGTGGACTTCCGCAACGTCATCCTGATCCTCACCTCGAACCTGGGCAGCCAGTTCCTGGTGGACCAGACGATCGACCAGGACGCCAAGCGGGAGGCGGTGATGAGCGTGGTCAACGCCTCGTTCAAGCCCGAGTTCCTCAACCGGCTCGACGACGTCATCCTGTTCGACCCGCTGTCCACGGCCGACCTGTCGAGGATCGTGGACATCCAGGTCGCCCAGCTGGCCGACCGGCTGGGCCAGCGGCGCCTGAGCCTGGAGGTCACCCCGGCGGCGACCGAGTGGCTGGGCATCACCGGCTACGACCCCGCCTACGGCGCCCGGCCCCTGCGCCGGCTGGTGCAGCGCGAGATCGGGGACAAGCTCGCCAAGGCGATCCTCTCCGGGACGGTCGTGGACGGCGACACCGTGCGGGTGGACGTCAACGCGGACGTCGTGGCGGACGGGCTGACCGTGAGCGCGGTGCGCGAGCAGGCCCACGCCGCGGGCTGAGCCCGAGGGGCGGCCGTTCCGGCCACGGGCCGGGACCGGGGGGAGACCCGGTCCCGGCCCGCCCCGCGCGGTCCCGGAGCGGGCGCCGCCCCCCTCCCGTGAGGTTCCCGACAGTCCACCGTGCGCGAGCCGGGGCGGGCGCAACGGACCGGCAAACCATGTACCCTGGTCTCACGAACCATTCATACGACATTTCCGGGGCCGTACTCTGTGCCTGAGTGCCGCCGTCCGGACCAAGAGACAGAGGGGGTCACGCCATGGGGCGCGGCCGTCAAAAGGCGAAGGCGACACGGCAGGCGCGGGAGATGAAGTACTTCAGCCCGCAGACCGACCTCACGGCACTCCAGCGGGAGCTGCGCGGCAGCGAGCGGATGCCGCCGCTGCGGGAGCCGGTCGAGGAGAAGGTCGAAGAGGACGAGGACGACTACTCGGCCTACGTCGACAAGTACGCCGACGACTACGACGAGGACTACCGCCGGTAAGTGCCGGGAGCTCCGCTCGTCTCAACCGAATGACGCAACAGGTGCCCGTCCAGGACGAGCACCTTCTTTGCGTTCCCGGGACGTCCCGGACCACCCCGGGAGAATTCCCCGGGACCACGATCCGAGCGGCAGGGCCGCCCGAGCACCCGCCCGGGCGGCCCTGCCGCGTGCTGCGGGGACCGCTCAGCCGGCGTAGGCGCTGACCATGCGCACCGCGCCGCCGTCCACGCCCTTGGCGCCCTGCACCCAGTCGGGCCCGCCGTGCTCGGCTGCCGGGTCGATCTCGGCCACGGTGCCCATGACCCACGAGCTCAGCCCGCGGGCGGTGAGGTGGGCGACGGCGTCCTCGGCCACGGCCGGGTCGACGATCGCGACCATCCCCACACCGAGGTTGAGGGTCCGCTCGAGATCGGGCAGCGGGACGTTGCCGAGCTGGCCGATCAGCTGGAAGACGGCGGGCAGCTCCCAGGTGGAGCGGTCGACGGTCGCCTCCAGGCCCGCGGGCAGCACCCGGGCGAGGTTCGCGGCGAGCCCGCCGCCGGTGACGTGGCTGAAGCCGCGCACGCCGTGGCCGGTGGTGCGGTCCGGGCCGTTGACGGGGAAGGCAGCCGCGAGGTCCAGGACGTCGGCGGCGTACACGCGGGTGGGCTCGAGCAGCTCCTCGCCCAGGGTCCGGCCGAGCTCGGTGACCTGCCGGTCCAGGGACCAGCCGGCCACGTTGATGACCTTGCGCACCAGCGAGTAACCGTTGGAGTGCAGCCCGGAGGAGGCCATGCCGATGACCACGTCCCCGGCGCGCACCCGGTCCGGGCCCAGCAGCTCGTCGGCCTCCACGACCCCGGTGGCCGCCCCCGCCACGTCGTACTCGTCCGGGCGCAGCAGGCCCGGGTGCTCGGCGGTCTCCCCGCCCACCAGCGCGGTGCCCGCCTGCTCGCAGGCGGCGGCGATGCCGCGCACGATGTCGGCGATCCGCTCGGGCACCACCCGGCCCGTGGCGATGTAGTCGGTCATGAACAGCGGCTTGGCGCCCACCACCACGATGTCGTCGACGACCATGCCCACCAGGTCGAAGCCGATGGTGTCGTGCACGTCGAGGGTCTGGGCGATCGCGACCTTCGTGCCGACGCCGTCGGTGGAGGTCGCCAGGTAGGGCTTGCGGTAGCCCGTGAGCTCCGAGACGTCGAACAGGCCCGCGAATCCCCCGACCCCGCCGATCACGTTCGGGGTGTGCGTAGCACGGACCGCGCTCTTCATGAGCTCGACGGCGCGGTCGCCGGCCTCGACGTCCACGCCCGCGCTGGCGTAGGTGACGGTGCGGTTCGTGGAGGAGGGGTGCTGGGCCATGGTCAGGCGTCCTTCGCGGTCTCGGGCTGGGTGGCGGGCTGGGCGGCAGAGGGGGTCCCGGGCCCGGCCGGCACCCGGTCCTCGGGCAGCAGCAGGTCCTCGAGGTCGGAGTCCGGCCCCGGGTCGCAGCCCGTGGACCCGTCCTGCACCCCCGGGTCCTGATCGGAGATGCGCGTGCGCCCGGCCGTCCGCCGGGACAGGCCGTCGTCGGAGGAGGGCCGGGTGTCGATGGAGACGGCGGAGGCGTGCTCGGGCCGCCGGGCCACGGACGGCCCGCCCGGCTCCCGCCGGGGCGAGGAGTCCACCGGTGTGCGGGCCTCGAAGACGTTCTTGCCCAGCTTGTCCGCGTCCGGCAGGCGGGTCGGGTACGTCCCGGAGAAGCAGGCCGTGCACAGCTCGGCACGGTCCTGCCGGGTGGCCGAGACCATGCCGTCCTCGGAGATGTAGCCGAGGGAGTCCGCGCCCAGGGACGCCCGGATCTCCTCGACCCCCAGTCCGTTGGCGATCAGCTCCGCGCGCGAGGCGAAGTCGATGCCGTAGAAGCACGGCCACTTGATGGGCGGGGAGGAGATCCGCACGTGGATCTCCGCGGCCCCGGCCTCGCGCAGCATCCGGATGAGCGCGCGCTGGGTGTTGCCGCGCACGATCGAGTCGTCGATGACGACCAGGCGCTTGCCCGCGACCACCGACTTCAGCGGGTTGAGCTTGAGCCGGATCCCCAGCTGCCGGATGGTGTCCGAGGGCTGGATGAAGGTCCGGCCCACGTAGGCGTTCTTGACCAGGCCGTTGCCGAACGGGATCCCGGACTCCTCGGCGTAGCCGATGGCGGCGGGGGTCCCGGACTCGGGGGTCGGCATGACCAGATCGGCCTCGACCCGGTGCTCCCGGGCCAGCCGGCGGCCCATCTCCACGCGGGACTCGTACACGGAGCGGCCGTTGATGGTGGTGTCCGGGCGGGCCAGGTACACGTACTCGAACACGCACGCCGCGCGGCGGGTCTCGGCGAAGCGCTGCGAGCGCAGGCCGTGCTCGTCGACGGCCACGAACTCGCCGGGCTCGATCTCCCGGACCAGCGAGGCGCCCACGATGTCCAGGGCGGCGGTCTCCGAGGCGACCACCCAGCCCCGGTCCAGCCGGCCGAGGACCAGCGGGCGGATGCCCTGCGGGTCGCGGGCCGCGTAGAGGGTGTGCTCGTCCATGAACGCCAGGCAGAAGGAGCCCACGAGCTGGGGGAGCAGCTGCATCGCGGCGTCCTCGAGGGAGCCGTGCGGGTGCTCGGCCAGCAGCGCGGTCACCAGAGCGGTGTCCGTGGTGTTGCCCTGCGCCATCTCGCCGCGCGAGGGGAAGCCGGACTTGTCGATGAGCTTGTCGTAGAGCTCTGCCGAGTTGGTGAGGTTGCCGTTGTGCGCCAGCGCCACGGTCCCGTGCGGGGTCGCACCCAGGGTGGGCTGCGCGTTGGCCCAGTGGGAGCCGCCCGTGGTGGAGTACCGGCAGTGGCCCACGGCCAGGTGCCCGGTGAGGGTGTTGAGGGTGGTCTCGTCGAAGACCTGGGAGACCAGGCCCATGTCCTTGTAGACGGCGATGCGCTGCCCGTCGCTGGCGGCGATGCCGGCCGACTCCTGGCCGCGGTGCTGCAGGGCGTAGAGGCCGTAGTAGGCCAGCTTCGCGACCTCCTCGCCGGGGGCCCACACGCCGAACACGCCGCACGCGTCCTGGGGGCCCTTCTCTCCGGGGAGCAGGTCGTGGCTGAGTTGTCCGTCAGGGTGAACCACGTCGATCAGCTTCTCTCACGCTCGGGGGTCGGTGGGCCGCGGGTCCTCGGCCTCCGGGTCCGCAGCTTCCGGGGCCGCCTGCTGCGGGGCCGCGGGGTCGTCCTCGCCCACGACCTCGGTCGTCACGGCCCGCGCGCGGGCCACCGAGAGGCGGTCCAGCACGAGGGCCACGACCGCGCCGGCGGCCAGGCCGACCACGGCGAAGACCGAGACCATGAACATGACCACGGCGCCCTGGGTGAACTGGGCGCTCGCCCCTCCGGCCAGGCCGACGAGCACGCCCACGACGATGCCGGCGACACCGCCGAGCACCACGAACGCCCAGATGTTGGGTGCGCGGCGCAGCGTCATCTGCTGGTTGCCGGCCGCGGCGAGCGGCACGGCCGTCTGCCGGCGGCGCCGGCGCGGCCACTTCCGCGCGGGCGGGCGCGACGAGGGAGACGGTGCGGAGGTCATGCCCTCAAGGCTACCGGGGAAAGAGGGGGAGGGCGTCCGCCAGATCGGTCCGTGTGCCCGAGGCCACAACCGTTCCCGCGGCCACGGCCTCGGACCAGGTCAGGGAGCCCGTGACCAGGCCCAGCCAGGTCCCGGCGTCGGTCTCGACGACGTTGGGCGGGGTGCCGCGGGTGTGCCGGGGTCCGGCCACGCACTGGGTCACGCCGAAGGGCGGCACGCGCACCTCCACGCTGTTGCCGGGGCGGCGCTCGGCCAGCTCCTCGAGGCTGTAGCGCACGGCCGTGGCCACGGTGGGCCGGGCGGCGGCGGTCGGGTCCGCGCGCCAGGCGTCCAGGGCGAGGACCCCGTCCGCGGGCTCGATGCGCCGGCGGGCCACGGCGCTACTCCTGCCCGAGCGCCCGGGCCAGGTCCGGGCCCAGGAGCTCCAGGAGCGGGTCGGCCGCCCGGATCCGGCCCACCGGGCGGGCGGCGCCCATGATCGGGCGCACCACCCGGCCGATCACCGCGGCGGCGGCCGGGACGGGCACGGCCCCGGCGTGGGCCAGCAGGCTCAGCCCGATGAGCGCGTTGGCGCGGGAGCTGCCGTCGAGCACCTTGAGGGCCACCGACCAGCCGGCCCGGGTGCCGATCGCCAGCACGCCCTCGGCTCCCAGCTTGGCCACGACGTCGAGCTCCTCCATGACCACGGTGTTGTACCGACCGGGCCCGTGCACGAACTCGGGGTAGTCGAGCATGCACTGGGCCACCGTGGCGGCCCGGGCGTCGGCGTCGAGGTTGCCCGCGGCGCGGCCGAGGGTCGAGTAGGCGCGGGCGAGGCCGGTGAGCGAGATCGCCGCCAGGGGCGCGCCGCAACCGTCCACGCCGACGTGGGCGACCGGCTCGCCGGAGAACTCCTCGACGGTCTCGAGCACGGTCCGCTGCAGCGGGTGCTCCGGGTCCAGGTAGCTGTCCGTGGGCCAGTCGTTCTCCGTGCACGCCCACAGGAACGCGGCGTGCTTGCCGGAGCAGTTCATGCAGATCCGGCTCTTCCCCCGCCCGGCCCGCAGGAGCTCGGCACGGACCTCCTCGTCCTCGGGCCAGTCCGGCGGGCACTGCAGCGCCTCCTCGGTCAGCCCGGAGGCCTCGAGGATGGAGCTGACGGCGCCCAGCTGCTCGAAGGAGCCGATGTGGGAGGCCGAGGCGATGGCCACCTGGGCGCCGCGCAGCGGGACCCCGGCCTTCATCGAGGCGATCGTCTGGAACGGCTTGAGCGTGGAGCGGGGGAAGATCGGAGTGCCGATGTCGCCCAGCTCCACGGCCACGTTCCCGTCCGGGTCCAGGACCGCGGCGGAGCCGCGGTGGCGGGACTCGACGAAGCCGCTGCGCTCGATCACCGCGAGGTCCACGGCACGGTCCGAGGTGAAGGTCTGCATCCGCCCAGTATGTCAGCCGGGACGGGCGCGCCCGGGCCGCCCCCGGGAGGGCCCCGGCGCGCCGGGCTCAGTTGTCGGTGCCGGCCTCGGCGTCGGTGTCCGCCCCGGTGCCCGCGCCGCCGGCGTCGCCGCCCGCGCCGCCCTCGGGCGAGGTGCCCTCGGCGCCCGTGTCGGTGGTGGCGTCGTCGCCCATGCCGGTCTGCCCGGCCGTGGGCTCGGTGCCCGCCCCGGTCTCCTCGGCGGTGGGGTCGGCGCCCATCTCGGACTCCGCCATCGAGTTCTCGGGCACGGACTCGCCCGGTGCCTCCGGCTCGGTGTTGTCGCAGCCGGCCAGGAAGAGACCGAGGGCCGCGGCGGCGGATGCTGCTGTGAGTCGTCTCTGCGTGCTCATGCCTCCACGGTAGAACTGTGACCTGGCTCACCAGGGAAGATGTCCGAGGAAGTCGTCGACATGCGGAAACCGTGACACGAACATCAGGCCACTTATCTATACTGGAGGGTTGGCTTGCGTCGACGGCGACGATGTGTCAGAAGCCGCTGCCGACCACTAGCCTGAGGGCGTGAAGGTTCTGGTACTGGGCCCCGGAGGCCGCGAACACGCAATCATCCGCGCACTGCTGGCAGATCCCGAGGTCGCGCAGGTGCACTGCGCACCGGGCAACGCCGGCATCGCGCAGCTCGTCCCGGTCCACGCCGTGGACGCGAACGACCCCGCGGCGGCCACGGCCCTCGCCCGCGAGCTCTCCGCCGACCTCGTGGTGGTCGGCCCCGAGGCGCCCCTGGTCGCCGGTGTGGCCGACGCCCTGCGCGCGGCGGGCTTCCCCGTCTTCGGCCCCTCGCAGGCCGCGGCGCGCCTCGAGGGCTCGAAAGCCTTCGCCAAGGAGGTCATGGCCGCGGCCGGCGTGCCCACCGCGATGGCCCGGGTGGCCACCACCGAGGAGGAGGCCGCCGACGCCCTCGACACCTTCGGCGCCCCCTACGTCGTCAAGGACGACGGGCTCGCCGCCGGCAAGGGCGTGGTCGTCACCTCCGACCGCGCGGCGGCCCTCGAGCACGCCGCCGCCTGCTTCGCGGCGGGAGGGTCCGTGGTGGTCGAGGAGTTCCTCGACGGGCCCGAGGTCTCCCTGTTCGTGCTCACCGACGGCTCCCGGGTGATCCCGCTCAGCCCGGCCCAGGACTTCAAGCGGATCCGCGACGACGACGAGGGCCCCAACACCGGCGGGATGGGCGCCTACACGCCGCTGCCGTGGCTGCCGGAGGGCTTCGTGGACGAGGTCGTGGAGCGGGTGGCGCGCCCCACGGTCGACGAGATGCGCCGCCGTGGCACGCCCTTCGTGGGCGTGCTGTACTGCGGGCTGGCCATGACCAGCCGCGGGCTGCGCGTGATCGAGTTCAACGCCCGCTTCGGCGATCCGGAGACCCAGGCCGTGCTGGCCCGGCTCACCACCCCGCTCGGCCGGCTGCTGCTCGACGCCGCGGCCGGCCGGCTCGACGAGGCCGAGCGGCTGCGCTGGCGCCCGGAGCCGGCCGTCGCGGTCGTCGTCGCCGCGCAGGACTACCCGGACACCCCCCGCACGGGCGACCCGATCGGCGGCCTGGAGCAGGCCGAGGCGCTGGAGGGCGTCCACGTGGTCCACGCCGGCACCGCGGTGGCCGCCGAGGGCCCGCACGCCGGGCGGATCGTCTCCGCCGGCGGGCGCGTGCTCGCCGTCGTCGCCCTCGGCGCGGACCTGGAGGCCGCCCGCGAGCGCGCCTACCGCGGGGTGGGGCTGGTCGAGCTGGAGGGCTCCCAGCACCGCACCGACATCGCCCTGAAGGCCGCCCGGGGGCTGATCACGGTCCCCGGCGTTCCCGACCCCCGTCCCCGGCAGGAGCAGGCATGAGCGAGCAGAGCACCGTCACCACCCCACCGCAGATCCCCGGGTGGACCCACCTCTACTCGGGCAAGGTCCGGGAGCTGTACGTCCCCGAGGAGTCGCGGCTGCGGGCCACGGGGGTGGCCATCCACGACAACGCCGAGTACCGGGCCGGCTCCGTCCTGGTGGTGGCCACCGACCGGATCAGCGCGTTCGACGAGGTCGTCCCCACACTGATCCCGGACAAGGGCAAGATCCTCACGCAGCTGTCCCTGTGGTGGTTCGAGCAGCTCGAGGGGGTGCCCAACCACGTGCTCACCACCGATGTCCCCGAGCCCGTGCGGGGGCGCGCGGTGGTCTGCAAGAACCTCTCGATGTTCCCGGTCGAGTGCATCGCCCGCGGCTACCTGACCGGCTCGGGGCTCAAGGACTACCGGGAGACCGGGGAGGTCTGCGGGATCCGGCTGCCCGAGGGTCTCGTGGACGGCTCCCGGCTGACCGAGCCGATCTTCACCCCGACCGGTAAGGCGGAGGTGGGCGAGCACGACCTGCCCGTCACGTTCCAGGAGATGGCCGACGTGGTGGGCCGTGCCGTGGCCGACCGGCTGCGCGAGCTCACCCTGACCATCTACGGCGCCGCCGAGAAGATCGCCCGGGAGCGCGGGATCATCGTGGCGGACACCAAGGTCGAGTTCGGCCTGGACTCCTACCGCGGCGCCATCACCCTGGGCGACGAGGTGCTCACCCCCGACTCCTCCCGCTTCTGGGACGCGGAGACCTACGCGCCGGGGCAGGCGCAGCCGTCCTTCGACAAGCAGTACGTGCGGGACTGGCTGCGCTCGGACGAGTCCGGGTGGACGGGGGCGGGCCCGGTGCCGCAGCTGCCGGACGACGTCGTGGAGAAGACCCGGGCGCGCTACGTCGAGGCGTTCGAGCGGCTCACCGGCCGGTCCTTCGACCCGGAGGGCGGCTTCTTCGAGGTGGCCGGGCCGCCGGAGTACTGAGCCGGCTCAACCGCCCAGGGCTCAGCCACCCAGGGCTCAGCCACCCAGGGCTCAGGCGCCCGGGGTCTCCGGGGTCCACAGCGCGCGGGCCATGTCCACGCGCACGAGATGCCGGTCGTCCTCGAGCAGGGGTGTGCCCTCCTCCCGGTACCGTTCACGGGCCTCGGTCTGGAGGTGGTCCGCCAGGGTGCCCTGCACGGTCACCACCCGCCACCACGGCAGCTGCGCTCCGGTGGGGTTGCGCGCCATGAGCGTGCCGATCACGCGCGGGGAGCGGCACTCGGCCAGCTCCGCCACGTCCTTGTAGGACAGCACCCGCCCCGGGGGAATGGCGGCGACGACCTCGGCCACCCGCTGCGCCAGCCGGTGCGGGGCGGGGGCGGACCCGGTCACCGGGCCTCCGGCACAGGGGCACCGTGGATCACCGCGACACCGTCCGTCACAGGGCCTCCCGGCCGTCCACGGGCAGGCAGACGTCGAGCACCCACTGCCCGCCTTCGGGGCCGCTCTCGGCGTGACCGCCGAGCAGTGAGACGCGCTCGGCGATCCCGCGCAGGCCCAGCCCCGAGGACAGCTCGGAGGGCCGGTCTGTCGTGTGCGGGGACGAGCGGGGGAGCGGGTTGGTGACCCGCAGCTTCAGCTCGTGGTCGTCGGCCGCCACGGAGATCACGCAGAAAGACCCCCGCGGGGCGTACTTGATGATGTTGGTGATGGCCTCCTGCAGGATGCGGGCCGCCGTGCCGCGCACGGTCGTGGGCGTGGCCTCGAGGTCCCCGGAGAGCTGCACCTGGGGGTCGAAGCGCAGGTCCCGTAGGCTCGCCGCCAGGGAGGCGACCACCTGGTCCAGGCTGCCGATGGCCAGGCCCGCGCCCGTCACATCGCGCGGGTGGTCGCCGTCGTTCTCGTCCCGCAGCAGCCGCAGCAGCACCCGCAGCTCGTGCAGGGCCGAGCGTGCCGCGCCCTCCACGGTCTCCAGGACCTGGTGCAGCTCCCCGACGTCCTCGGAGCGGCGCCGGCTCATGGTCTGCATCGTGATGAGCGTGAGCTCGTGGGCCACCACGTCGTGCAGGTCCCGGGCCAGGGCCTGCCGCTCGTCCTCCCGGAGCCGTTCGTTGAGGATCTCGAGGTCCCGCACCTGTTGCTCACTGCGTTGACGCTGCAAGCGGAAGTGGCGGATGCCGGCGCCGATGAGGGCGGCTGCGAGAACGGGGATGAAAAGGGTCCAGAAGACTTCGCCGCTGACGCCGCCTTCGCGCAAGAACGCAGCCATGCATATCCAGACGAAATAGACCAGTAGATGGGCGGCGATGAAGCGGTACGTCGCGTTGGCGACTACGGCTGCCGTCACCACGGCTGCCGCCATGAAGACTGCACCGAAATTGTCGATCAGGACGGATGTGATCAAGCAACCGACCGACACGACGCTGGCCCACGTGGCGCGCCAGGCGGCGAGACCGATGACGGCGTAGGCCAGAACGCCGTCCAATGCCCGCAGAATCTCGCTCGGGACCGAGCCCGTGAAGCCGGTGACCAGGTGTCCCATGTCGTCCAGAAGGGACACGAACGCATATAGAACGAGCACCGCCGACAGCCACCAAGCCATGGGCTCGGCGTGGAAGAAATCGCTCTTCCGGGCTGTGCGCGGTGCTCGTTCTAAGGATGCAGTTACATTAGCCACAAGGACAGTGATACCGCATCAGCAGATGGCGGGGAACCAGCTGCACACCACGTAGCGCGGTGCGGCGTTGGCGGGGGCCACGGGGGCGACGACGAGGGTCGTGGCGACGAGGGTAGCGGCGAGGGCGCTGGTGATCTTCTTCTTCATGGGGGGCTCCTTGGATCACGAGAGCAGCACCGGATCGGGGGGGATGCGGCCGGGATGGGGGGAGAGATGTCCCGGCTGCGAGGGGGGTGTGCTGCTCTGGTAACAACAACTTTGCCAACGTTAACAGGAGCGGTCCATCTACCTTTGTCCAGAGTGTTTGTGACTTAAGTCGAAGATGACGCTTTGCACTTTGGGGGACAGGGAAAAATAGACTGTGCAGGTGACTGATACCAGAGTTCTCGTCGTGGACGACCAGCCGCTGATGCTGGAGGCCCTGAAGTCCTTCTTCTCCGCCGAACCGGGGTTCGACGTCATCGGGACGGCGTCCAACGGGCGTGAGGCCGTCGACCGCTGTCTGGTGTCCGATCCGGACGTGGTGCTCATGGACATGAAGATGCCCGTGATGGACGGCATCGAGGCCACCCGGGAGATCACCTACCGCAGCCCCCGCTCCAAGGTGCTGGCCCTCACCACGTTCTCCACCTTGGAATTCGTGGTGCCGGCCCTGCGTGCGGGCGCCGCCGGCTATCTGGTCAAGGACGCCCGCCCGGACGAGATCATCACGGCGGTGCACCAGGTCCTCGACAACGAGATCGCACTTTCCCCGGCCATCGCCCGGGCCCTGGCGGACAACGTGATCTCCGTCCCGGACCAGCAGCAGGCGCGCTCGGCGGACGACACCCTGCGCTCCCTGCTCACGGACCGGGAGATGGAGACCGTGACCCTGCTGGCCCAGGGGCTCAGCAACCGGGAGATCGCCGAGCAGATGCACGTCTCCGAGGGCAGCGTGAAAGCCTACCTCGGCCGGGTGTGCGAGAAGTTCGGCGTGCGCGACCGTGTGCAGGCGCTCATCAAGGCGTACCAGAGCGGTCTCGTGGATCCCCAGCTGCGCGACCTCTGAGCCGCTGCTCGGAGCTCAGGTCGGGCCGTAAGTCCAGCCGCAATGTAGACGAAAGTGCATTCATCTGCATGTGCAAACACGGCAGAATCGTCAGTGCGAGCAGAGAAAAGAAGTCGGTGGACGAGCGAGAGACGTCCCCACGGTGCCCGGCCCGTCCCCCCATGAGGCCCTGCACCCGACCGGACGGTCCACCGACCTGCTCACGGTAGGGGGCCGCCCCGGGATAGTCCCCCCTGGACCGGGATGCGGCCGCGCAAGGCTTGGATCACCTTGCATCCCCAGCGGCCGATGGCCCCCTACCGTGCAACATCGCTGATGAGCGCAACGGCCCCACCGGTTCCGGTGGGGCCGTTCTCGTGCCCCCGTCCGGGGAGGTGGTCAGTCCCGTCCGCGCTCGCCGGCGCGGCTGTGGCCGAAGAACCAGGTGATGTGCTCCCGCAGCGCGGCGGCGGCGTCCTGACCCCGCCGCTCCTGGAAGGCCTGCAGGATCTCGTGGTGCTGCCGCTGGAGCGTGCGGCGCACCTGCGGCCAGTCCTCGAGTCCCGCCACCGTCTCCTGGACGTAGCCGATCGTGGCCTGGCGCAGCGAGGACATGACGGTCTCCACCACCACGTTGCCCGCCAGCGAGGAGAGCAGGACGTGGTACGCGGCGTCGTGGGCGTGGAACCGCTCGTCGGGCAGATGCGGGTCGTCCATGGCCGCCACCAGCTCGGCCGCGTGCTCGAGCGCCGCCGCCCGCTCCTGGGTCTCCGGGGCGGCGGCCGCATCCAGCGCCGACTGCGTCTCGAGCAGCAGCCGGGTCTGCACCAGGTCCCGCACCGGCAGTGACCGGGTGGCCACGTGCAGGCGCAGGGCCCAGCCCAGGGCGGCCGAGGGCTCCGAGATGACCACCGCGCCGGCGGCCGGGCCGGAGCCGGTCGAGGACCGCACGAGGCCCATGGCGTCGAGGATGCGGATCGCCTCCCGCACCGAGGCGCGCGAGATGCCGAACTCCTCGGCGAGCTGGCGCTCCCCGGGCAGCTTGTCGCCCACCGAGATCTCCCCGGAGCGCAGGCGTTCCTCGAGCCAGTCGAGGACGACGGTGTACATGCGCGAGGCCGTGGGCACGGGCTGCTCCTGACGTTGGACGGGATGCGCCCCAGTCTAGGGAACGGGCGAGGCCCCGCCGGATCCGGGATCCGGCGGGGCCTCGTGGGCGCTCAGGAGGTGGGGACCATCCAGGCCAGCACGTTGGACTGCAGGAACACCAGGGTGCACAGCAGGAGTAGCAGGCCCAGCGACCACCAGATGACGGAGCGGAAGATCGCGGACTCCTTGCCCTCCATGCCCACGGCGGTCGCGGCGATGGCGAGGGACTGCGGGGAGATCATCTTGCCCACCACGCCGCCGGAGGTGTTCGCGGCGGTCATCAGGTGCGGGTCCAGCCCCGTGCCCTCGGCGGCGGTCTTCTGCAGGTTGGAGAACAGTGCGTTGGCGGAGGTGTCCGAGCCGGTGACGGCGGTGCCGAGCCAGCCGAGCACGGGGGAGAAGAAGGCGAAGGCCGCGCCGATGCCGGCCACCCAGGTGCCGATGGAGATGGTCTGCCCGGAGGTGTTCATCACGTAGGCCAGTGAGAGCACGCTCATGATGGTCAGGGCGGAGAAGCGCATCTTCCAGAACGAGCGGCCGATCTCGGCCACCGCGTCGCCGACCGACAGCCGGAAGCGGCCGCCGGCGGTGAACACCGAGTAGACGACGGCCACGAGCAGACCGGTGAGCAGCAGCAGCGTGCCGGGGCTGGAGAGCCACTGCAGCTTGTAGACCGTGCTGCTGAGCGGCTCGCCCTCGGCGTCGAGCAGGCGCCCGTCCAGGCCGGGCCAGGGGATCGACACGTCGGTGCCGGCCAGTGCGGCCGGCACGTCCGCGCCGAGGGTCCACAGCTTGGCGACCCCGAACACGGCCACCACCAGGACGTAGGGCAGCACGGCCATCCACACGCGGGCCGGGGTCAGGCCCTCGGGCGCCGGGGGCTTGTCCACGCCGAGGCGGGCCCGGACGCCGTCGGCGCCCTTCGGCCGCCAGACGCGCAGGAGGAGCACGGCCGCGGCCAGGCCCACGAGGGACGCGACCACGTCGGTGAGCTCGTAGGAGAAGTACGTGGCGGTCCACCACTGGGCGACGGCGAAGGAGACACCGATCACGAGGGCGGCGAGCCAGGCCTCCCGGAGCCCGCGGACTCCGTCGATGATGAACAGCAGGATGAAGGGGACGAGCACCGCGAAGAACGGCGCCTGATGGCCGACGACCGCGCCGATCCGGGCGGGGTCCAGTCCGGTGAGCACACCGGCCGTGGTGATCGGGATGGCGATCGCGCCGAAGGCCACGGGGGCGGTGTTGGCGATCAGTACCACGGTGGCCGTCTTCAGCGGTTTGAGTCCCAGCGCCAGGATCATCGTGGCCGTGATGGCCACGGGGGCGCCGAAGCCGGCGAGGGCCTCCAGCAGGCCGCCGAAGCAGAAGGCGATGAGCACCGCCTGGATGCGCAGGTCCCCGCCGCCGATGGTGTCGAAGATCGTCCGCAGGTCCTCGAAGCGCCCGCTGAGCACCGTCACCTGGTAGAACCACAGCGCCATGACCACGATCCACACGATCGGGAACAGGCCGTAGACCGCCCCCTGCGTCGCCGAGAGCAGGGCCAGTCCCAGGGGCATCCCGAAGGCCAGGACGGCGACGACGATCGCCGCCAGCAGGGCCGTGGCCCCCGAGACGTGGGCTCGCGCCTTCACGCCCAGGAGCATGACGAAGAAGGTGAGCAGCGGGACGGTGCCGACGAGGGCGGAGAGCGCAACGCTCCCGCCGACGGCATCGGTCATCGAGGTGAAGGTGGTCACGCGATCTCCGGGGGACGAAGGGTGGGCGGGGCCGGGGGCACCCGTGGGCAGGACCGCCTATGGTCGGACCACAGGGGCACGAGCACGAACAGTACATGTCCCAGGTCACACGCCCAAGCCGGACACGGGCTCGACTCCGGGCCGGGCGAGCTCGATTGTGTGACCGCCCTCACCGGTCTAGCATGGTCAGACCACAGGCGGCGGCGCGTCGTCGCCCCCGTTCCCCGCACCGTCCGGAGGCCGCATGAGAATCGCCCTGTTCGCCACGTGCATCGTGGACGCGATGTACCCGAGGGTCGCGCTGGCCACCGTGCGGGTGCTCGAGCGGCTCGGCCACGAGGTGGTGTTCCCGGCCGGGCAGGGCTGCTGCTCGCAGATGCACGTCAACAGCGGCTACATGGACGACGCCCTGCCGGTGGTCCGCAACCACGTCCACGCCTTCTCCGCCGCCGACTACGACGTGGCCGTGGCCCCCTCGGGCTCCTGCGTGGCCTCCCTGGGGCACCAGCAGCCCATGGTCGCCCGCGCCGGCGGCGACGAGGAGCTGGCCCGGCAGGCCGAGGCCGTCGCCGCGAACACCTACGAGCTCTCCCAGCTGCTCACCGATGTGCTGGGGGTGACCGACGCGGCCGCCCAGCTGGGCTCCTGGTTCCCGCACACGGTGACCTACCACCCGTCCTGCCACGGGATGCGCCTGCTGCGCCTGGGCGACCGGCAGCGGGACCTGATCGCCTCGGTCGCCGACCTGGAACTCGTGGACCTGCCCGACGCCGAGGAGTGCTGCGGGTTCGGCGGCACCTTCTCCTTCAAGGTCCCCGAGGTCTCCGCGGCGATGGCCGAGGAGAAGATCGACAACATCGTCGCCACCGGCGCGCAGCTGTGCACCGGGGGCGATGCCTCCTGCCTGCTGCACCTGGGCGGGGCCATGGCCCGCCGGGACACCGGCGTGACCACGGTGCACTTCGCCGAGATCCTCGCCTCCACCCGGGGCAACCCCCTGGAGGTCTCCGGGCCGGTGGAGCTGTCCATCCCGTCCCCGAAGGCGCGCCGCGCGGCGCCGTCGTCGCGCCCGTCCGTCAACTCCGCCACGTCCACCGCCCGAGGAGGTGCCCAGTGAGCCGCACCGCCCTGGGAATGCCCGCCGTCCGTCCCGTGCACGGGCAGGGGAACCTGCACGCCGAGACGGCGTTCCCCGCCGCCGCCAAGCACGAGCTGGGCAACGCGCAGATGCGCGCCAACATCCGGCACGCCACCCACACCATCCGCGGCAAGCGTGCCCGGGTGGCCGGTGAGCTGCCGGACTGGCAGGAGCTGCGGGCCGCCGGCTCCGCGATCAAGGAGCGCGTCATGGCGCACCTGCCGGAGCTGCTCGAGGAGTTCGAGGCCAACGTCACCGCCCGCGGCGGCACCGTGCACTGGGCGCGGGACGCGGAGGAGGCCAACCGGATCGTCACCGAGCTCGTGCAGGCCACCGGCTCCACCGACGTCATCAAGATCAAATCCATGGCCACGCAGGAGATCGGCCTCGACCAGCATCTCTCCGCGGCCGGGATCGAGGCCACGGAGACCGATCTCGCCGAGCTGATCGTCCAGCTGGGCCATGACAAGCCCTCCCACATCCTTGTCCCGGCCATCCACAAGAACCGGCACGAGATCCGCGACATCTTCCTGGCCGAGATGCCCGAGACCGACGAGAGCCTCACCGCCGAGCCGCGGGATCTGGCCGAGGCGGCCCGGTCCCACCTGCGGGAGAAGTTCCTCACCACCTCGGTGGCGATCTCCGGGGCGAACTTCGGCGTGGCCGAGACCGGGACGCTGACCGTGGTGGAGTCCGAGGGCAACGGGCGGATGTGCCTGACCCTGCCCGAGACCCTGATCACCGTGATGGGCATCGAGAAGATCGTGCCCACCTTCCAGGACTTCGAGGTCTTCCTGCAGCTGCTCCCGCGCTCCTCCACCGGCGAGCGGATGAACCCCTACACCTCCCTGTGGACCGGCGTCACGCCCGGGGACGGGCCGCAGGACGTGCACGTGGTGCTGCTCGACAACGGCCGCTCCGCGGTGCTCTCCGACCCCCAGGGACGCTCGGCGCTGCACTGCATCCGTTGCTCGGCGTGCCTGAACGTCTGCCCCGTCTACGAGCAGACCGGCGGCCACGCCTACGGCTCCACCTACCCGGGGCCCATCGGCGCGATCCTCTCCCCGCAGCTCACGGGCATCACCTCCGCGGAGAACGCCTCGCTGCCCTACGCGTCCTCGCTGTGCGGGGCCTGCTACGACGTCTGCCCGGTGAAGATCAACATCCCCGAGATCCTCGTGCACCTGCGCGACGAGGATGTGCGCACCCGCCACGGCGAACGGCCCGACGACGGCGCCGCCGATGCCGGGGCGCCGTCCCGGCGCGGGCCGCAGGTCCCGTCCCAGATGGACCTGATGATGAAGGGGGCGTCCTTCGTGATGTCCTCCGGCACGCGGATGGCGCTGGCCGAGAAGGGCCTGCCGCTGGGGCGGGCCGTGGCCGGGCGGGACCGGGCCATCTCCTGGCTGCCCGGCGTGGTGAGCGGCTGGACCGAGCAGCGGGACATTCCCGCCCCGCCGAAGGAGTCCTTCCGCAACTGGTGGGCCAAGCACGGCGACGAGACCGAGCAGCGGCTGCGGCAGGACGGAATCCCGGGCGCCGCCGCCGACGAGGAGGGGACCGCATGAGCACCGACGCGAAGACCGAGATCCTGGCCCGCATCCGCGGCGCGCTGGGCGACGCCCCGGCGGTCCCGGGAGTCGAGCGCACCTACCGGCGGGCCTCCGGCCGGGCGCGCGCGGAGGTCGTCGACATGCTCGAGGACCGGCTCGTCGACTACAAGGCCGCCGTGCACCGGGAGACGGCCGGGTCCCTGCCGGACCGGATCGCCGCGCTGCTGGGCGCGTCCTCCCGCTACGTGGTGCCCGAGGGCCTGGACCGGTCGTGGCTGCCGGAGGAGACCGGCATGCGGCGGGCGATCGTGGACCCCAACGACGCCCGGGCCGCCTCGGCCCTGGGGGTGCGCGAGCTCAACGCGGTGGACGCCGTGATCACCGCCTCCACGGTCTCCTGCGCCGAGACCGGCACGATCTTCCTCACCGGCCGCGCCGACGAGGGCCGGCGGGCGATCAGCCTGGTCCCGGACCACCACATCTGCGTGGTGGCCCTGGACACGGTGGTCGAGCTGGTCCCGGAGGCGCTCGCCCGGGTCGAGCCGACCGCCCCGGTCACGATGATCTCCGGGCCGTCGGCGACCTCGGACATCGAGCTCGAGCGGGTCGAGGGTGTGCACGGGCCCCGGCGGCTGGACGTGGTGCTGCTCGGCTGACCGGAACAGGGCTCGACCGGTCCTCCCGCTCGGTGTGTCGTTCTCGGGCCAGTTCCATGATTTGCGATGGAGAAATGCCTAAGCTGGCGGCGTGAAGGAATCAACGCTCGTCGCCGTGGTCGTCGTCGGTGCCCTGGCGCTCGGCGGCGGCACCATCGCCACTCAGCTCTCCGCCCGCGCCGAGCAGGAGGCCCAGGCGGCCCCGCCGGTCTGCACGGTCCTGGACCGCTCCGAGCTGGCCCCCGGGTCCGGGGCCCTCTACGGCGTGAACCTGGACTGGGAGGACAAGCCGCTGGCCGACTACGCCGACCGGCTGGGCCACCGGCCCGCGGTCTCCGTGTCCTTCACGGGCTTCCCCTACGACGAGCGCGGGCACGACTACCTGCGGATGGCGGCCGACCAGGTCCGCGCCGACGGCCAGATGCTCCTGCTGACCCTCGAGCCCGAGGGCGGGCTCGAGGAGGTGACCGACGACGCCGTGCAGGAGCTGACGGCCGACCTCGCCGCGATCAATGACTCCGGGGTGCCGGTCATCGTGCGCTTCGCCCACGAGATGAACGGCTCCTGGTACGCCTGGGGTCAGCAGCCGGCCGCCTACGTGGAGGCCTACCGGCGGGTGGCCGAGGCGGTGCACGAACAGGCCCCCGGTTCGGCGATGATGTGGGCTCCCAACTACGGGGGCGGGTACCCGTTCGCCGGTGGGCAGTACGAGGCCGAGCCCGGCACCGCCGATTTCGCCGCCCTGGACACCGACGGCAACGGCGAGCTCACCATGGCCGACGACCCGTACGCCCCGTACTATCCCGGCGACGACGCCGTGGACTGGGTGGGGATGTCCCTGTACCACTGGGGCGACGCCCACCCCTGGGGTGAGAACGAGCTCCCCGAGCCCGGCAAGTTCGCGGCCCAGCTCACCGGCACCTACGACGGCGCCGGCGGCGACGACCGCGCCGTGCCCGACTTCTACGCCGAGTACGGGGAGCGGCGCGGCAAGCCCGTGGCCATCCCGGAGACCGCCGCGCTGTACAACCCTGCCGAGGGCGGCGCCGACGAGCTGGCGATCAAGCAGGCGTGGTGGGGGCAGGTCTTCGACCCGTCGATCCCGCAGGACTTCCCGCAGCTGAAGCTGATCAGCTGGTTCGAGTGGAACAAGCACGAGGTGGAGATCGACGGGCCCGTGGACTGGACGACCACCAACACCGCCGCCGTGCGAGAGGCCTTCACCGCCGACCTGCCCGACTGGCTGCGCTGGGGACCCGAGGAGAGCTGCACCGCACCCGGTTCCTGAACCGGGCGCTGGTCCTGTTCCGGGCTCAGGAACCGGGCGCGGTGCAGTCCCGTCCGCTACATCGACTCGGACGGCGTCATGATCACGAAGGTCTCACCGTCCGGGCCGGTCGCCGCGGCCATCCGCCCGTACTCGAAGTCGGACGGCTCCGCGGTGATCGAGCCCCCGGCGCTGCGGACGCGCTCCGCGGCCGCGTCGACGTCCTCGACCTGGAACGCCACGCCCCACCCCTGCTGGGCGCCGTCCGTGGTGGGGTCCGGGCCGCCGATCCCGCCGGCGGGCCGCTCTCCGCCCGGGACGCTGAACATGGCGTATGGCATGGAGTCGTCGCCGATGTCCTGGTACTCGTAGCCGAACAGGCCCCCGTAGAAGTCCCGGGCGGCGGCGGGGTCGCCGGTCATGAGGTCGCACCAGGCCGCGGTGCCGGGCTCGTCGACCCGGCGGAAGCCGGTGTGCTCCTTGGCCTGCCACATCCCGAAGGTGGAGCCCGTGGGATCGACCCACATCCCCATGAATCCGAAGGGGCCGACCTCCATGGGCTCGTAGACCTGGGTGGCCCCGGCGTCCGTGGCCTTCGCGGCGTGGGCGGCGATGTCGTCGGTGGCGAGGTACACCGACCACACGTGCGGGGCGTCCTCCATGCCCTCCATGGTGGGGGAGAGCCCGGCCACGGGGTCGCCGTCGCCGCTGGTGCCGCCGCTGCCGTCGAGCAGGGCGTTGCAGTAGCCGCCGTACTCGGGCTGGGACTTGGAGTACGTCCAGCCGAGGACGTCGCGGTAGAAGGCCTGGGTGCGCTCCAGGTCGGAGGCCATGAGGTCCACCCAGCAGGGCGTGCCGGCGGGCCAGGGATTCGTGTGCGTGCTCATGACGATCGTCCTTCGCAGAACCGATGGATGGATGCGCCGGAGACCCGCACCGACCGGTGTGACCTCCGACACTCCCCATGCTAGGAACCGCCCCGGACGCGCTAACGGGCCGCTCGACCGGCGCTCGAGCGGCACCGCCCCGGCGTCGTCGTGCCCGGGAGAACGCGGAACTAGGCTGTGCGCACGAGGAGAGGGGGCACCATGAGGATGATGCTGCTGACCGCGGGCTCCCGCGGGGACGTGGAGCCGTTCGCCGCGCTGGCCCGCCGTGCGGCCGCGCAGGGGCACGAGGTCCGGCTGGCCGCACCCGAGAACCCGGGGGCCGATCTGTCCGGGCTCGACACGGTGGGCCTGGAGGTCGAATTCCAACGGCTGATCGGCACGCAGGGCGCCTCGCCGTGGACGGCCGTGCGCCACTACCGCACCGAGGTCGGCCCCGGCATGCGCCGGATGCTCGCCGCCGCCGTCCGCGAGACCCTGGCCTTCCGGCCCGACGTGGTGGTGCACCACCCCAAGGTCCTCACCGCACCGGCCGTCGCCGACGCGCTCGGCGTCCCGCACGTGGTGGTGGAGACCGTGCCCGCCCTCACCCCCACCCGGGAGTTCCCGGCCCCCGGGGTGGTCAACCGCGACCTCGGGCCGTTCAACCGGTTCACCTACGCGGCCACCCGCGGCGCCGGGCGGATGTTCCGCCGTGACATCGAGCGGGCGTGCGCGCAGCTGCCCGGCTTCACCCCGGACGCTGCTGTCTCGGCGCCGGCGGCGTCGCTGGTGCCGATCAGCCCGCAGCTGCTGCCGCGTCCCGCCGACTGGCCCGCCACGACCCACCTCACGGGCGCGTGGCACGACGACGCCGACACTCCGCAGCTTGATCCTGATGTGGCCCGGTTCCTGCGGGGCGGTGCCTACCTGGTGGCCGGCTTCGGGTCCATGGCCGCCGGCGACCCGCTGGCCCGGGGGAGGGCCGTGGTGGAGGCCGCCCGCGCCCACGGTCTGCGCACGCTGCTGCTCACGGGCTGGGGCGGCCTCGCCCTGCCCGGCGCGCTGCGCGGCGACGACGTGCACGTCACCCGGTCCGTGCCGCTGGACGCGGGGCTGCCCGGCGCGGCGCTCGCCGTGCACCACGGCGGAGCCGGGACCGTGCACACCGTGGCCCGGTCCGGCGTGCCGCACGTGGTCGTTCCCTTCCTCGCCGACCAGCCGTTCTGGGGCCGGCAGCTGCACCGGCTCGGGCTCGCGCCGGCGCCCGTTCCCCGGAAGCGGCTCACCACGGAGCGGCTCACGGCGGCGATCGTCGAGGCACTCACCTGCGCCGCCACCGCCGAGCGGGTGGGGGAGGAGATCCGGCGGGAGCACGGGCTGCAAACGGCGCTCGACATCGTGCTCTCGTGCTGAACCGGGAAATGCGCAGAACACTGATTGTCATCGGCGACCTTTGTCACCGACCTTTCCGGGGCGCGCGGTTTCGCGGAATGCGTGCTGCGTCATTTCCTGCATATCGACATTCGCTTTCCTGGAAATGCCGGGTGACCTGCGTCGACACCGGAAAAGACCGGTGCTCGGTTAGGGTCTGAGCCGTACAGCACCCCGCATGTGGGGACAGCAGTCCATCGGGCGACCGCCGAAGCGCCCACGACGCCGAGGGGCCGATCCGTGCAGACCGCCGTGAACGCAGCACCCCTGTGGCTCCTGCTCGGCTCCGGTCTGGCCGGCGCGGCGCTCGGAGCGCTCCTGCCCCGGGTGGTCGTCCGCTGCAGCCCCGTCGAGGACGAGCCGCGGCCGGCTCCGTCCCGGCTGGTGCTCGCCGCAGGCACGGCGGTCCTGTTCGTTCTGGTGGCCGCAGTCCTGGGCGTTTCGTGGGAGCTGCCGGCGTACCTGTTCTTCGCCGCCGTCGCCGTGGTGCTCACCGTGATCGACCTGCGCCACCACCTCCTGCCCAACGCCGTGGTCCTGCCCGCGCTGGGCGTCGGGTTCGTGCTCCTGGCCTGTGCTGCGGCAGGTCAGGGCGACTGGGGCGGCCTGCTTCGGGCCGTGCTCGGTGCCCTGGTGCTGTTCGTGCTGTATCTCGTGCTAGCGCTGATCTCGCCGGCCGGCCTCGGCATGGGCGACGTCAAGGTCGCCGCCGTGCTCGGCCTGTTCCTCGGCTACCAGGGGTGGGGCGCGCTGTTCGTCGGCGCCGTCCTGGCGTCCGTGATCGGCGCGGTGGTGGGGCTCGCCGTGCTGGCGTCCCGCCGCGGTGGCCTGCGCAGCGACGTCCCGTTCGGCCCCTCGATGTTGGCCGGTGCTCTGTTGGCCGTGGTGGTGGGGGAGCGGATGGCCCGGGAATACCTGCTGCCGGGGCTGTACTGACGCCGTTCGGGGGACAAGCGGTCCGCCGCGCACCTCCATGCATGTGCATGTAGTTCCCCACTAGGCATTACGTCGCTGTTTGACGTCCCCCAAACTGCATGCGTTCGAATGCTTGTGTCTTTGCGATCGCTACCGCTATCTTTTCTACAGGTCGGTAGGCAAGCGGCAGACAGATCCCGCAAGACGCGAATGCCAAGGGCTCGTCCTCCGATCACCCCCCTTTTTCTCTCTTACCCTGAGGACTCATCATGCTGCCCATTCTCGTCACCCTGCAGTACGTCGCCGACGCCAAGAACTCCATCGTGGACCGCCTGACCCGCGAGGAGAAGGGCGCCACCGCCGTCGAGTACGGCCTGATCGTCGGCCTGATCGCTGTCGGCATCATTGCCGCCGTCATCACGCTTGGTGATTCACTTGCCGAAATGTTCGGCAACGTGAACACCGAACTGGGCAAGGCCGGCTGAGGCCGGTGGCGACACTTAACCATTGCTAGTTGCGCGCTTGCACCGCGGCGTCCCAAAACCGGGCGTCGCGGTGCTTGGCGTAGGGCTAAGTGAGCCAGACATTGCATTCGGCTCATTCAAAGAATAAAGCTCCTAGTTGGAAAGGTGCGACCATGAGCCTGACGCGCTCCGAACGTGGTGCTGCGGCTGTGGAGTTCGCGCTCGTCGTGCCGCTCCTTTTGGCGCTACTACTGGGCATCATCGAGTTCGGGCACTATTTCAACGTCCAGATCTCCGCCACCCACGCCGCGCGTGAAGCGGCACGGACCATGTCGATCACCGGCAATTGGACCAAGGCCGAGGACGCCGGACGCAAGGCCTCGCCCACGCTTAAACAATCTTTGGTGACCCTGAACCGGAATCCGCTCTCGTGCAGTCCCGGCGCCACCGTCAGCGTGACAGTGACGTACAAGTTCGACTCCTACACCGGGATCGTCAAGAACAAGGACCTCATCGGAAAGGCGACTCAGCGGTGCGGCGGCTGATCATCCACCTCCAGCGCTCTACGGCTGCGCACCGCGAGGCCAGCGAACGCGGAGCTGTCGCCGTGCTAACGGCCCTGACCCTGGTGGTACTTCTCGGCTTCGTGGCGCTGGCCGTCGATGTCGGGCTGCTCTACGCCGAACGCGCGGAGCTGCAGTCCGGCGCGGACGCCGCAGCCCTCGCCATCGCTCGCGACTGCGGGCAGGGAGTCAACTGCACGCCGGAACTCGCCGCACCCATTGCCCAACAGATGGCCGATGCGAACGCCGGTGACGGCAAGGCAGCAGCCTCAACGCCCGTGTTCGAGGGCAATACAGTACGGACCACGGTCACCACCCGGGACAAGAGCGGTGCTGGGTCGCTGGCTCTGAACTTTGCTCCTCTCATCGGGGCCGACGACCGGGCCACGGTCTCCGCCACCGCTTCCGCCGCGTGGGGAGCTCCGCTCAGCGGCATCGCCATCTGGCCGGTGGCCTTCGCGGAGTGCGAGTTCGACCTGTCGGGCCAGCCCCAGGCACTGACGCTCGGCGCAAAGGGCGGGACTCTGTGCTCCAAGTACAACGCCAGCGGGGACCTCAACCCGCCCGGCGGCTTCGGCTGGATCGGTGACGACAAGGACGGGTCCTGCTCGCAGCAGGTGAGCGTGGGCAGCCAGATCCAATCCACAGGTACGAGTCTGCCTCAGGACTGCAATGCCACTCTTGCGAAACAGCTGGAGAACCGAACCATCCTCATCCCCGTCTACGACGACAAGGTCGGTCAGGGCAAGAACGGCTACTACGACATCAGCGGGTGGGCCGCCTTCCACATCGAGGGCTACACCTTCACCGGCAACGTCAGCTGGGAACCCCAGAAGGTCACGCAGTTCTGCAACGGCAGCTGCGACGGCATCTACGGACGATTCGTCCGGTTCACCTCCTTCGACGAGGGCTTCACCATCGGCCCGCCGTCCTCCTTCGGTGTGTCCGTCGTCGACCTCCGGGAATGACATGAACTGCCGACCAGAGGGAGCACACCGGCTCTCCTCGCTCAGCCGCCCTCCTAGCTCACAGCCACTCGTGCACCGCTCACCCGTGAGGATGACACTTCCGTGAAGACCCGAATTCTCGCCGGCTTCGTGATGGCCGTCCTGGCTGTCGCCGGCCTGGTCCTCGTCACCACATACGTCGGCGCCGCTGACGCCCGCGCCTTGAACGACCAGGAACCGCGCGAGGTCTACCTCGTCACCGCACCGATTCCCGAGGGCACGCCCGTCAAGGAGTTCGGCGAGTCCATCGCCGTGCACACGGTGCCCGCCGCCGTCGTGCCGGACGGGGCGCTGTCCTCCCTCGACGGCCAGAGCGGCAAGGTCGCCGGCGTCGACCTGCAGCCGGGAGAGCAGCTGCTCGACTCCCGCCTGGTCGACCCGCAGGCTCTCGAGGCTCCCGGCACCGTTCCTGTGCCGGAGGGGCTGCAGGAGGTGACCGTCCAGCTGGACGCTCCCCGCGTGGTCGGCGGCCAGCTCGCGGCCGGTGACCGCGTCGGTTTCTTCGTCTCCTTCGAGGGTGACGACAACCGCCAGTCCCGGACCGCCAAGGACCTTGACAAGGTCCTGGTCACCTCGGTGCAGGGCGCGCCCTCCTCAGCGGCGCCCGCAGCGGGCGAGAGCGGCGCGGAGACCACCGGTTCCGGAGCCCCGGCCGTTCCGGAGGGCACGATGCTCGTCACCTTCGCCGTCAACGCCGACACCGCCGAGAAGATCGTCTACGCCTCCGAGTTCGGCCGGATCTGGCTCTCCCTCGAGCCGGAGGACGCCGAGGAGAACGCCAACGGCGCCACGCGGGAGGACTTCTCATGAGCCGCCTGTTGCTGTTCACCGGCGATCCCGCCTACGACGCCCGTTTCCGCCAGGCCGTCCAGGGCCGGCTGCCCGGCGAGGTGCAGACCGTCCTCGGCACCGCACTGCCGTCCACCCCGGACGAGCTGCTCGGTCGCTCCGTCGGCGAACTCCCCTCGGTGGTCGTCATCGGCCCCGGCGTGGACCTCTACGAGGCCATGCGCCTGGGCGGCGTCTTCGACATCCAGCGTCCCGAGGTCGCCCTCGTCCTGGTGGTGCCGGGAGACATGTCCCTGGCCGTGGCTGCGATGCGCGCCGGCTTCCGCGACGTGCTCGACCTCGACGCCGACCCCGACGGCATCCTCGGCACCCTGTCCCGCGTCCTGGACGCCGCGGAGTCCCGCCGCCGCGTGCTCCCCTCCGGAGGGCCGGCCACCGGGAGCCTGCCCCCCGTGCCGTCGGCCCGCCGCGACGACTCGCGCACCATCGTCGTGACCTCGCCCAAGGGCGGGGTCGGCAAGACCACCGTGGCCACCAACCTGGCCGTGGGGCTGGGCCGGATCGCACCCATGAGCACGGTCATCGTGGACCTGGACGTCCAGTTCGGGGACGTCGCCGCCTCGCTGCGGCTGGCCCCCGAGCACTCGCTCACCGAGGCCGTCAGCGGCCCGTCCGTCGACGACGCCCTGGTGCTCAAGACTTTCCTCACCGTCCACCCCGCCTCGATCTACGCGCTGTGCACCCCGGCCAACCCCGCCGAGGGTGAGCTCGTGGGCGGCGCCCAGGTGGCGCACCTTCTCGAACAGCTCTCCGGCCAGTTCCAGTACGTCGTCATCGACACCGCCCCCGGCATGGGCGAGCACGCCCTCGCCGCACTGGAGGCGGCCACCGACGTCGTCTTCCTCACCGGCATGGACGTTCCCGGGGTGCGCGGGCTGCGCAAGCAGATGGACCTGCTCGGGGAGATCGACCTCGTGCCGCCGCGCGCGCAGGTCGTGGTCAATGCCGCCGACCGCAACACCGGACTGTCGATGCAGGATATCGAGGCCACGATCCGCGCCTCGGTCGACCACGTGGTCCCGCGCTCCCGCATGGCCGCCTACGCCACCAACCGTGGCGAGCCCCTGCTGCTGCACGCACCCAAGGACAAGGCCGCCCGGCAGCTGCAGGCTCTCGTCGACTCCTTCGCTCCCGATCGTTCCGCTCCACGCCGGGGCCTGTCACGGAAGGCTCTGGTTCGCTCATGAGGCTCGCAGAACGCCTGGCCGCCGCTCGCGGCGAGACCCTCCCCCCGCCCTTTACGGCTCCGGCTCCTCCTTCCGGGGCAGCAGGGAATCAGGATGGTTCCGCTGATCGGCTCGAGGCGAAGGCCGTCACGTCGACGGCCGAGGACTTCCCTCCGGCTGTGGGCGACGCGCCGGCCCTGAGCTCGCTCGTGCTCCCCTCCTCGGATCCGGAGGTGCTGGGGGTGCCGGACGAGCCGGCCCCGCGGATGCAGCCCGGGAAGTTCGACGCGCTGGCCGGGCTGAAGCACCGGGTCAAGCAGGAACTGCTGGACCGCATCGGCTCCCGGCAGTCCGACTCGAGCCTCAGCGACGTCCAGCTCAGGGACTTCGCCACCAAGGAGCTCACGCGCATCGTCGCCGAGGAGCAGGTGCCGATGTCCTCCGAGGAGCGGATCCGCCTGATCCGCTCCGTGAGCGACGACGTGCTCGGCTACGGCCCGCTGCAGGAGCTGCTCGACGACGATTCCGTCACCGAGATCATGGTCAACGGGCCGGACCAGATCTTCATCGAGCAGAAGGGCAAGGTGACCCTGTCCGAGTCGACCTTCGCCTCCGAGCAGGACCTGCGCCACGTCATCGAGAAGATCGTCACCCAGGTGGGCCGGCGCATCGACGAGTCCTCACCGCTGGTCGACGCGCGCCTGCCCGACGGTTCCCGCGTCAACGCGGTCATCCCTCCGCTGGCGGTGAAGGGTTCGTCCCTGACGATCCGCAAGTTCGCCAAGGACCCGCTGACCATCGAGGACCTCATCCGCTTCGGGTCGGTCTCCCCGCAGATGGCCGACCTGCTCCGGGCCTGCGTCGAGGCGCACCTCAACATTCTCGTGGCCGGCGGCACCGGCACCGGCAAGACCACGATGCTCAACGTGATGTCCTCGTTCATTCCGCACGGCGAGCGCATCGTGACCATCGAGGACGCCGTGGAGCTGCAGCTGCAGCAGGAGCACGTGGTCCAGCTCGAGTCGCGGCCGGCCAACATCGAGGGCCGCGGCGAGATCACCATCCGCGACCTGCTCAAGAACTCCCTGCGCATGCGTCCCGACCGGATCGTGGTGGGGGAGTGCCGCGGCGGCGAGGCGCTGGACATGCTCCAGGCCATGAACACCGGCCACGACGGGTCGATCTCGACCATCCACGCCAACTCCCCGCGGGACACCATCTCGCGGCTGGAGACCCTGGTGATGATGGCAGGCATGGACCTGCCCCAGCGGGCGATCCGTGAGCAGATCACCTCGGCCATCCACGTGGTCGTCCAGCTCTCACGCCTGCGCGACGGCACCCGCCGAGTCACCCACATCACCGAGATCCAGGGCATGGAGGGCGAGACCGTGACCCTGCAGGACGCCTTCCTCTTCGACTGGGATGCCGGTGTGGACCCGCGCACCGGCCGCTTCCGCGGCACGACCCGCTCCACCGGCGTGCGTCCGCGGTTCGTGGACAAGTTCGAGGACTACGGCATCAAGCTGCACCCCTCCGTCTTCGACCCCGGGCGACGCTGATGGCGCCGCTGCTGGCCGGCGTCGGGCTGCTCGTCCTCGCCGGACTGCTCGCACTGTTCGTGGTCTTCCGCTCCCGCACCCCGCGGCTGCCGATGGACCGGCGTCGGCCCCCACGAGGGCCTCGAGAGCTGGAAGCCTCGCAGCTGTCCCGGCTCTCGGGCGTGACCACCGAAGCGGTCGCGGAGTTCCTGGAGCGCAAGGGCTGGACCCGCAGAGTCGCCGCGGCGCTCGAGAACGCCGGGATCAAGTCCTCCCCGGCGGACTTCCTCATCCTGGTGGTCGTCGGGATGGTGGTCGCCGCCGCTGTCGGCACCCTGGCCGGGGGACTGCTGCTCGGACTGCTGTTCCTTCTCGCGGCTCCGCTCCTGGCCAAGATGGCGGTCGGCTTCCTCACGAACCGGCGCAAGCGGATCTTCGCCGATCAGCTCGACAACACCCTCCAGCTGTTCTCCGGTTCCCTGCGGGCCGGCCACTCGCTGCTGAGGGCCATCGACGCGGTGGCGAAGGAGTCGGAGGCACCCACCTCTGAGGAGCTGACGCGGATCGTCAACGAGACCCGCCTCGGCATGGACCTCGACGACTCCATGGCCCAGGCCGCCAAACGCATGGGGTCCGAGGACTTCTCCTGGGTCGCCCAAGCCATTGGTATTCACCGCGAGGTCGGCGGTGACCTCGCCGAGGTCCTGGACCGCGTGGCGGGCACCATCCGCGAGCGCAACCAGATCCGGCGCCAGGTCAAGACGCTCTCGGCGGAGGGGAAGATGTCCGCCTACATCCTCATGGCGCTGCCCGTGCTGATCGCCGGGATCCTGTCCCTGATCTCCCCGGACTACATCTCTCAGTTCCTGACCAGCGGCTTCTTCGGCTACGCGATGATCTTAGTCGCGCTGCTGATGTTCTCCATCGGCGGCTTCTGGATGTCGCGGATCGTCAAGATCACCTTCTGAGCACCCCCTTTACCCGAAGGACGCCCCCATGACTCCCCTCTATCTCGGCCTGCTGCTCCTCGCCGGGGCCGCGGCTTTGGCCATCTGGCTCGCGGTCGGCGTGCGCTGGGGCGGGGACCGGCTGGTCCGGCTGAACCTGCGGGCCGGCTTCGACACCGTCGACGCCGGAACACAGCGCGACGCCCCGGACTTCGGCTGGGCGCGCCGCTTCACGACCGGCAACGGGCAGGAGCGGCTCGAGAACCTCTACTCCAAGGCAGGCCGTCCGGCGGAGTGGCCGGTCCCGCGGCTTCTGGCCTGCAAGGTGTACGCCCTGGGCGCCGCCCTGCTCGTGGGCCTGCTGCTCCTGGCGGTCACGAGCGGCAACGGCATGATCCTGCTCATCACCGTGGTCATGGTCCCGGTGGGCTATTTCCTCCCCGAGCTGCTGCTCTACTCCCGCGGGATCGAGCGGCAGAAGGCGATCGGGCTCGAGCTCGCGGACACCCTCGACCAGATGATGATCGCCGTGGAGGCGGGCCTCGGCTTCGAATCCGCGATGGCGCGGGCCGGGCACAACGGCAAGGGTCCGCTCGCGGAAGAGCTCGTGCGCACGCTCCAGGAAATGCGCGTGGGCATTCCGCGCCGTGACGCCTACCTGGCGCTCGAGCAGCGCACCGACGTGCCCGACCTGCGGCAGTTCACCCGCGCCGTGATCCAGGCTGACGCCTACGGCATCTCCATCTCCACGGTGCTGCGCACCCAGGCCAACGAAATGCGGGTGAAGCGGCGCCAGCGGGCCGAGGAGGCCGCGCAGAAGATCCCGACCAAGATCCTCATTCCCCTGATGCTGTTCATCCTGCCGGTGCTCTTCCTGACCGTGCTGGGGCCCACCGTGCTCAACGTCCTGAAGATGTGACCGGGATGCTGAAGACCGCAGACACCACGAGGACGAAGAACCGTCCCCTCTCCTCGGTTCTTCTCGCCCTCGTCTCCCTCGCCGCGGCCGGCCTGTTCGTGCAGCAGCAGCTCGGCGGGTCCGTCGTCGTCGGCGGGGACGTCCAGCACGCGGACCCGGCCTCGGTCAGCGCGCCGGGTCCGCTGGCCGCCGCCGCACTCTCGGCGGAACAGGCCCGGGAGGTCGGTGACCCGGGTCCGGCCGACGGTGTCACCGGGCCGGAGACCTGCGGCGATCTGCTGGCCCGAGCGCGAGTGTGCTCCCCGTCGATCGGCGTGGACGCGGCTCTCGAGACCGTCGGCACGGACGGCGCCGGGGCCATGACCGTCCCGACCCACGCGGACCGGGCGGCGATCGGCTGGTACGAGGAATCGGCCCCGATCGGCGCCGCGCAGGGCAACGCCGTGCTGGCCGGCCACGTGGACCATCCCGCCGAGGCCCCCGCCCTGGGCACCCTGTACACCGCGCAGCCGGGGCAGAAGCTGTGGATCTCCGACGGCGCGGGGGCCGTGCACTCCTACACGGTGGTCGCCGTGCGGGAGCCGACTCCGCGGACCGCGCTGCCGCAGGACGTCTTCGAGCTCACCGGCGAGCCCGGACTGTCCCTGATCACCTGCTCGGGCGACTACGTCCGACCCGACGGCTCGCCCACGTGGTCCTACACCAACAACCTCGTGGTGGATCTCGCCCTCGACCCCGAGACAGCGCCGGTCCCGTGACGGTCCACGACGCGAGACTGTCCGCTCTTGCGGGTACACCGCCCGTCGCACGGCGTCTTCCAGTGGGACGCCAGCACTCCATGCAATTACATTTGTAAACGACGGTGGACCCCTCACCGAATCCGTCATGATCCCCCCAGGAGAACTCCATGCCCTCCACCCTGTCCGCCCGCCGCCCCCGGCTGCTCGCCGCCGCGGTGCTCGCCGGCGCCACCGCGCTCGCCGGTCCGCTGCTGACCGCGCTGCCGGCTGCCGCCGCACCCGTGGGGATCAACGGCACCGCGGTGCAGGTCCCCGAAGGCGCGCCCGCCACCGGGCCGGAGCACTACTTCACTTCTGTCGCACTGAGCAACGGGGACACCGCCTACGGCATCCACGAGGGCCAGCCCCTGGCCCCGATCGGGGAGGACGTCCTCGACGACGAGCACTACGCCGTGGCCCAGCCGCTCGACGACCCCGCCGGCGGATGGACGCAGGTCGTCGGCGAGAAGGTCGGCGACGACCCCGTCTACTGGGAGCCGGACGACGCCGCCCTGGCCGGGTACATCCTCTCCGTCTACGGAACCACCGCGGACGTGCACGAGACGCTGGCCGTGCACTGGGCCGTGCGTTCCCTGGCCACGGCCGAAGTTCCTGCCCCGGACCTGTCCGGCATCGAGCGGTCCCACCTCGACCGCGCGGCTGCCATGATCGAGGACGCCCGTACCCGCGTGCCGGTGCTCATGGCGCAGACGAGCTACGCCATCTCACTGGCCAAGGCCCCCGACGGCACCCCCGAGCGACTGCTCGTCCATCTGCCAGAGGTCTACGACGCCGCCACCGTGGCCCTCTCCGGGCCGGTGACCTTCGCCGACGGAAGCCGCGAGCGGACCGTCACCGGCGAGGAGCGGGAGCAGGTGATGGACCTGGCCGTCCCGGCCGGCACCACCGAGGGCGAGCTCACCGCGACCGTGACCGCCACGACGCCCGCCACCGAGCTCACCGTCCTCGCCGACGACCGCTACCGCGATCTGCTCATCGCCGGCCAGGACCACGAGCTCAGTTGGTCCGCCAGCGCTGCCTTCACGATCGAGGAGGCCTCCTCACCGGGCATCAGCGACCCCGTCGGGGACGGAGACGAGCCCGACGACGGCGGAGCGGTGCAGACTCCTGGCGCCGACCCGGCCGCCGACAACGGCGGGACCCCCGGGAACCCGGACGCCGTCGACAGTGCCGATGAGCCCCGGCCGGAGCCGTCCGAGGGCGGCGCAGGGTGGCAGGGTCCCGCCGCTGAGGACGGATCGACCCCGGAGCGGGACGTGCCCGTCGTGGTCGTCGTCCCGGAGACCGTGCAGCGCGTGAACGCGACCCTGGACGCCTTCGTGCTGTTCGAGGAGTCCACGAGCACGCACACCGAGACCGTCACGGAGACCACCACGACCGTCTCCGGATCTGCCGGGTTCGGCTCCGACTACGGTGCCGGCTTCGGCTCGGACTACGGCTACGGCTCCCTGTACGCCGACGCCGTCACGGCGAACACCGGCATCGGAGCGGCGCAGTCCACCGGCTCTCCGCAGAACCTCACCACGGTGCTCCTCGGTGCGGTCGCCGTCGGTGCCGGCCTCGGCTCGTGGGCACTGCGCCGCCGCCGGTCCACCGCATCCGATCAGACCTCCTGACCGTCGTTCCGCCCTTCTCGCTCCTGGAGACCCGATGACCCAGCAGACCCGCATCCTCGCCCTGGCCGCGCTCGCGCTCGCGGCGCTCACCGGCTGCGGCGGCGCCGCGGCCGAGGCCCGGTCCGCGCACACCTACGAGCCGCTCCCGCCGCTGACCACGGCGACCCCGTCCGCGGCCCCGGAGCCGCAGCCGACCTCGCGACCCGCCCCGGCCTCGGAAACCCCGTCCTCCGCTCCGGCCGAGGAGACCGGTGGCCAGGCCGCCGTGGCCGGAAGCTCCACGGGGACCCCGATGGCGGGCGGCAGCGGCGGCTCGGCGCAGGAAGCTACGGCCGCCGCGGCCCCCGCCCCTGTGATGGCGCCGGTGCAGGCCCCGGCCCAGGTGCCTGCCCAGGTCCCGATTCAGGTGCCTGCGGCACCGGCCGTGGGGGAGTTCTCGGAACAGAGGACGGAGCGGACCACGACATCGACCACCACGACCACCTCCACCCGGCTCGAGGCCGGTTTCCTGGTCGAGGTCACCTGCGAGGGCCTGTGCCTGCTGGAGGACCTCGCCGCCCCGGAGCTGACCGGCCCGGACGGGCCCCTGTCCGAGAAGATTCTCGCCCGTGCCCTCGAGGAGGAGCTGCGGCGGACCGGCGCGGACACGGCGCTCACCGAAGGCCTCGCCGAGCAGCTCACCCGCTCCGGCTGGACCCTGGCGGACCGAAAGCTCGGGGACGGCAACGAGACCCTGGTCTTCGCCCGGGCGGGCGCCGAGTAGCAGGGGCCCAGCGAACGGTCGAGAAGGCGAAGGGCCCCTCCGCATTTGCGGAGGGGCCCTTCTGTCGTGCTCCCCGATCAGGCGGCACCGACCGACCAGTGCACGGCGAAGCACGCCGTGGCCGCCATGGAGCACAGCCACACGGCGGCCTCCCGCGTCCACGGCACCTTCTTGGTCATGGCGGACGTGATGACGGCCGCGACGGCCAGGCCGATGCCCAGCCACAGGGACCACTCCGTGAACAGGTGCAGGACGGCGCCGAGCACGCCGAAGCCCGCGTCGTCGAGGACGCGGTCGATCTCGAGATTCATGGTGACTCCCCCCGGAGCAAGCGGACGTGACCGGGCGCCCCGGAGGCGCCCGTGACGAAGACGGTGCCCCACCGGCAACGGGGAGCGAGGATCAGCCGGTCCCCGCGCCGCCGGTGGGCACGCTCTTCGATTCGGAGCCTAATTGATGCATTTGCGACATTGTCGGTGTGGAACGTCGCTTCTTCCGGGGACAGCTGGGTGCCACTGTCCGCCCGCAGGCGTGTCCGTTGCCCGGCGCCCCGGCACCGCTCGTGCCGCCGGCGTGCACGCCGACCCGCTGAGCGATCAGGAGCAGTGCTCCCGAGCCCGGGCCGGGGTTCCGTGGACGTACAGTGTCCTGGAACCGTTCGAGCGCCCCCGCCTCGGACCCGCAGCACGCTTCCAGGAGACACCCCTCGTGAACGCCCCCATGTCCTCGCTCCCGCACGGCCGCACCGCCTGATGGCCAAGCTCTACTTCCGCCACGGCGCGATGAACTCCGGCAAGTCCACGGTGCTGATCCAGGCCGCCCACAACTACGAGGAGCGTGACCAGACCGTCCTGGTGGCCAAGTCCGCGGTCGACTCCAAGGGCGCCGGGACCGTGGTCTCGCGGCTGGGGGAGTCGCGCACCGTCGACCTCCTGCTGGCCCCGGAGGACCCGGTGCGCGAGCAGTTCCACGCCGCCGTGGAGGAGCACGGGGCCGTGCACTGCCTGCTGGTGGACGAGGCACAGTTCCTGACGCCGGCGCAGGTGGACGACCTGCTGCGCATCGCCGTGCTCGACGGCGTCCCGGTGCTCGCCTACGGCCTGCGCACGGACTTCCGCACCGAGGCCTTTCCGGGTGCGGCCCGGTTGCTGGCGGTGGCGCACACGGTGGAGGAGCTGCGCACGATCTGCCGCTGCGGGTCCAAGGCGATGTTCAACGCCCGGCGCGTGGGCGGGGAGTTCATCTTCGAGGGCGACCAGGTGGCCATCGACGGCGCGGCCGTGTCCTACGAGTCGCTGTGCGCGGCCTGCTACCTCGAGCGCTCCGGCGGCCGGCTGAGCTGAGGGCACCGCCGGGTCCGGTCGGCGCGGATGCCAGGGGTGCGGACGACCCCGCCCGAGACGGTCACGGATCGGGCGATGTCCGGAGCCATTCCGCCGGCATGACAAAGGCCCGAACCCATATCCGTGGGTTCGGGCCTTGCCGATGTCCTGGGACATCACCTGGTCGGGATGACAGGATTTGAACCTGCGACCTCGTCGTCCCGAACGACGCGCGCTACCAAGCTGCGCCACATCCCGTGAAGCGTCCGGCCTCGGCCGGAAACAACTGCTCCATCATAGCCATCCCGTCCCGCGCGTGGGAAATCGAGTCCGTGCGGCCGTGTTGCACTGGGGAACATCGCCTTTCCGAAAGCATTGACCGGAGGTCCCGCACGTGCTTGCCTGAGCGCACAGCACCGTCGGTTCACGGGAGGACGTCAGGGGGACGGCCGATCCGGGCAGGCACGGCGCCATGTCTCGGGGGAGGGGCCGTGCGTCGACGAGCGTCCAGCAGAGGACTCCTCCCGGCCGTGCTGGGGGTGCTCCTCTCGCTCATCGCCGGTGCCCCGGCCGGGGCCTTTCCGGCAGGGCCCGACGGCGCCGCCTCGACCGAGGAGATCACCCGGGCCGTCACCGCCGAGCAGTTGGAGAGCCACCTGCGGGCCTTCCAGGACGCCGCGGACGCCCACGGCGGAGACCGCGCCACCGGCACCGCCGGCTACCGGGCGAGCGTCGACCACGTCGTCGAACGACTGCGCGCCGCCGGCTACGACCCCCGGGTGCAGGTGTTCACGGTCCCGTACGACGAGGACCACGAGCACGACCACGACCACGGCCATGACGACGGCGAGGGCATGGCCGCGGGCCCCCGTGTCACCTACAACGTCCTCGCGGACACCGCCACGGGGGACCCGGACAGCACCGTGGTGGTCGGCGCGCACCTGGACAGCGTGCCGGAGAGCCCGGGTCTCAACGACAACGGCTCCGGTGCCGCCGGCGTCCTCGCCATCGCCGAGGCCCTGGCCGGCACCGAGACGCGGAACAGGGTGCGCTTCGCCTGGTGGGGCGCGGAGGAGATCAACCTCAACGGCTCCGGGCACTACGTCTCCGACCTCCGGGCCAACGACCCCGCGGCGTTCGACGACATCGCGCTGTACCTGAACCTCGACATGATCGGCTCCCCGAACTACGGGCGCTTCCTCTACGACGGCGACTCGTCCTGGGGTGGATGGCACGACGGCTCGCCCGAGGCCCCGGCCGGATCGGACGCCATCGAGGTGGCGTTCGAGAGCTACTTCGAGTCCGTGGGGTTGGCCGCGGAGGAGGTGCCGATCGACGACGGCAGCGACCACCTCGTGTTCGCCGGGGCCGGCATCCCAGTGGGCGGGCTCTTCACCGGCGACTCGGGCGAGAAGACGCGGCAACAGGTGGATCTGTACGGCGGCCGGGCCGGCACGGACTACGACCCCTGCTACCACGACGCCTGTGACGACCTGGGCAACGTCGACCTCCAGGTCCTCGAGGAGATGAGCGACGCCACGGCCGCGGTCGTCCTGGGCTTCGCGTCGTCCGAGATCGACGACGCAGCGACCCTCCGTCCCCCGGACGGTTGGCCCCGCCGCAGCGCGCTCGAGGAGCTCAGTCCCGTGCTCACGGGTCTCATGGTCTGGGGCGCGGTCGTCGCGGTGGTGGCCGGGGTGGCCGTCGCCGTGCGGCGCCGCGCCCGGGCGCACCGGTGAGCCCGACTGATCAAGGCTGTGGGCCGAACAGTGGACAAAAGTTCTTGACGCACCGGTAACCCGGCTGTGAACATGTGCAAATCCGTGTCATCCCCCGATGACTGTGAACCGCGTCACGGCCGGGTCACCTCCCGGTCGCCGCTCACCTGGAGGTTCCATGCCCGCTCGCACGCCCAGCTCCTGGATCACGTCGGCCGCCCTGGCCGGCGCCCTGACGCTCACGGCCACCAGCGCCGTCGCGGCCCCCTCCCGCGACAACAGCAACAACAACACCACCCACAAGATCACCCAGGCGGTCTCCCAGCAGAAGCTCACGGAGCACCTGACCGCCTTCCAGTCCATCGCGGAGGCCAACGACGGCAACCGCGCCTCGGGCACCTCCGGCTACCGGGCCAGCGTCGACTACGTGGTCGAGCGGCTGCAGGCCGCCGGCTACACCCCGGAGGTCCAGGAGTTCACCTTCCCGTACTTCCAGGAGGTCAGCCCCGCCACGGTCAGCGCGGACGGCACGCAGCTCGCCGCGGAGGACGTCGCGGTGATGACCTACTCCGGCACGGGCACCGTCACCGCCCCGGTGCAGGCCGTGGACACCACCGGGGAGCGCGTGGGCAGCACCAGCGGGTGCGAGGCCGAGGACTTCGCCGACTTCCGGGTCGGCAGCGTGGCCCTCCTGCAGCGCGGCAGCTGCGCCTTCGGGACGAAGGCCGCCAACGCGGAGGCGGCGGGCGCCTCCGCCGTGCTGATCTTCAACACGGGCCTGCCGAACGCCGAGGGCACCGTGGCCGGCACTCTGGGCTCCCCGGAGGCCACCACCCTGCCGACCGTCGGACTCAGCTACCAGGCCGGCGTGGACCTGCTGGACGCCCAGGAGGTCACGGTCAGCACGGACACCGTCTCGGCGACCCGCACCACCTACAACGTCCTCGCCGAGACCGGCACGGGCGACCCCGAGAACACGGTCATGGTCGGCGCCCACCTGGACAGCGTGCTCGAGGGCGCGGGGATCAGCGACAACGGCACAGGCTCGGCGGGCATCCTCGCCATCGCCGAGGCGATCGCCAAGACGAAGACCGAGAACAACGTGCGCTTCGCCTGGTGGGGCGCGGAGGAGCTCGGCCTGCTGGGCGCCGAGCACTATGTGACCGATCTGCGGGAGAACGACCCCGAGGCGTTCGAGGACATCGCGCTGTACCTCAACTTCGACATGATCGGCTCCCCGAACTACGGGCGCTTCGTCTACGACGGCAACGCCTCCACGTTCGACCCCGGTGACACCAACGTCCCCGAGGGCTCCGGCGCGATCGAGGCGGCGTTCCACGAGTACTTCGCCTCGGTGGGGCTGGCCTCCGGCGACACCGAGTTCAGCGGCCGCAGCGACTACGGCCCCTTCATCGAGGCCGGCGTCCCGTCCGGCGGTCTGTTCACGGGCGCCGAGGGCGTGAAGACCGAGGAGCAGGCCGAGCTGTTCGGTGGGCAGGCCGGTGTCGCCTACGACTCCTGCTACCACTCCGTGTGCGACGACATCACCAACGTCAACCTTCAGGGCATGGAGGAGATGTCCGACGCCGCGGCGGCCGTGGTCCTGCGCTACGCGATGTCCACCCACGACGTCAACGGCGAGGGTGAGCCCTACAAGCAGAAGGGCAAGGGCGCCGTCGGCCACCCGAAGGGCAACGATCGGGGCCACGGCCCGCACTCCGAGCACGGTCGCGGTCACGGTCACGGTCACGGCCATGACAAGGCGGCCGCCTGACCGGCACCGGACCCGACGACCGGCCCCGCCGGGACGCACAGCGCGTCCCGGCGGGGCCGTCCCGCTTCTCCACGCCGTCCCGTTCCTCAACATGGCCGGAATCCTTGTCCCGGGCACGTCGACCTGGGACTCTGTGCACATCGTTCCATCCGCATCACGCTCCAGCCGCACGGTGGAGCCGCCGCCACGGTCGAGCCCCCGATCGGCCTCTGCCCCGGGAGGCACCATGCACCAGCGCACCCAGCACCGGACCGAGGCCGCCGCCGTGCGGCCGCCCGCACCGGGGCGGTCACGATGAGCCCGGTCTCCGTCCCGCCGGGGCAGGTCATGCGCCACCTCGAGGTGTTCCAGGCCGTCGCCCACGCCAACGACGGCAACCGCGCCTCGGGCACCCCCGGCTACCGGGGCAGCATGGACTACGTGCTGGGCCGGCTGCGGGCTGCCGGCTACGCCCCGCGGGTGCAGGACTTCTCGTTCCCGTTCTTCCGGGAGGTCCGGCCCGCCACGGTCGGCGCGGGCGGCACCCAGCTCGCCGCGGAGGACGTCGCCGTCATGACCTACTCCGGCTCCGGCACCGTGACGGCACCGGTGCAGGCGGTGGACACCACCGGCGAGCCGGGCGCCGGCACCAGCGGGTGCGCCGCCGAGGACTTCGCCGGCTTCCCCGAGGGCAGCGTGGCCCTGCTGCAGCGGGGCGGCTGCTCCTTCGCGGACAAGGCCGCCGCGGCGCAGGCCGCCGGGGCCTCGGCCGTGCTGATCTTCAACACGGGCCTGCCCGGGGAGGAGGGCGTGGTCGCCGGCACCCTCGGCGCGCCGGGCGCGGTGACCGTCCCCGTGGTCGGCCTCAGCCACGCGGCCGGCCGGGCCCTGCTCGGGGTGGACGAGGTCACCGTCACCGTCGAGGCCGTCTCGGAGCAGCGGGAGACCTCCAACGTCCTGGTCGAGACCGGCACGGGCGACCCCGGGCGCACGGTCATGGTCGGCGCCCACCTGGACAGCGTGCCCGAGGGCGCGGGGATCAACGACAACGGCTCCGGCTCCGCGGCGATCCTGGCCGTGGCCGAGGCGCTCGCCGGGACGGTGACCGAGAACCGGCTGCGCTTCGCCTGGTGGGGCGCGGAGGAGTTCGGCCTGCTCGGCTCCCGGCACTACGTGGCCGATCTCAAGGCCAACGACCCCGCCGCGCTGGCGGCCGTCGCGCTGTACCTGAACTTCGACATGATCGGCTCCCCGAACTACGGGCGCTTCGTCTACGACGGCGACGGCTCCGCGTTCGGCCCGGAGGTCTCCGCCGAGGCGCCGGAAGGCTCCGCCGCGATCGAGGCGGCCTTCCACGCGCACTTCGGCTCCGTGGGCCTGGCCTCGGGCGAGACCGAGTTCAGCGGCCGCAGCGACTACGGGCCCTTCATCGCGGAGGGCGTGCCCGCCGGCGGCCTGTTCACCGGCGCCGAGGGCATCAAGACGGCGGAGCAGGCCGCGCTGTTCGGCGGCCGCGCCGGCGTCGGCTACGACTTCTGCTACCACGCGCAGTGCGACGACCTGAGCAACATCGACGTCCAGGGCCTCGAGGAGATGACCGACGCGGCCGCCGCCGTGATCCTGCGCTTCGCGACCTCCACCGGGGACGTCGAGGAGGTGGGCCGCCAGTTGCGGACGGCCGTCGCGCCCGCGCTGCCCGTCACCGTGGACCAGGGCCACGGCCCGAGCAACGCCGCGGAGGAGAAGCGGTCCCGCTGAGGCCGGGGCTGCCTCCCGCGCCACAACCAGGCGGGCTATTGTGCCTCTGACCTGGGGCTGAGATGCTGTGCGCAGGTCTCCTCCGTTCGGTGGAGCCGACGCAGGACACGGTCGAGCCCCCGATCGGCCACTGGCCCCGGGAGGACCCATGCCGCACCGCACACACCGTCACCGGGCCGTGGCCGCCGCGCTGGCCGGCGCCGTGTCGCTCACCGCGCCGAGCGCCGTCGCCGCGCCGCCGGAGAACGGGGCGGGCATCGAGGTCTCCACGGACCAGGTCCTGGAGCACCTCGAGGTCCTCCAGGCCGTCGCGCACGCCAACGGCGGCACCCGCGCCTCGGGCACGCCCGGCTACCGGGGGAGCGTGGACTACGTGGTCGGCCGGCTGCGGGCCGCCGGCTACTCCCCGCGGGTCCAGGCCTTCTCCTTCCCGTTCTTCCAGGAGGTCGTCCCCACGACGGTCGCACGTCAGGGCCCCGACGGCGCGCCGGTGCTGCTGCCCGCGACGGAGACGGCCGTCATGGTCTACTCCGGTTCCGGCACGGTGACCGCTCCCGTCCAGCCCGTGGACACCACCGGCGCCCCGGGGGCGGGCAGCAGCGGGTGCGAGGCGGAGGACTTCGCCGGTTTCACGGCAGGGAACGTGGCGCTGCTCCAGCGCGGCACGTGCCCCTTCGGGGTGAAGGCGGCCAACGCGCAGGCCGCCGGCGCCTCGGCCGTGCTGATCTTCAACACCGGCCTGCCCGGTGAGGAGGGCGTGGTCGCCGGCACCCTCGGCGAGCCCGGGGCTGCCACCGTGCCCGTCGTCGGCCTCAGCTACGCGGCCGGGACCGCGCTGCTGGGCGGGGGCGAGGTGATCGTGTCGGCGCACACCGTCTCCGAGACGAGGCAGAGCTTCAACGTCCTCGCCGAGACGGGCGCGGGCGATCCCGGGAACACCGTGATGGTCGGCGCCCACCTGGACAGCGTCCCCGAGGGGGCGGGGATCAACGACAACGGCTCGGGCTCCGCGGGGATCCTGGCGATCGCCGAGGCCCTCGCGGGCACGGAGACCGCCAACTCCGTGCGCTTCGCCTGGTGGGGCGCGGAGGAGTTCGGTCTGCGCGGGTCCCAGCACTACGTCGCGGACCTCAGGGCGAACGATCCGGGGGCGCTCGAGGACATCGCGCTGTACCTGAACTTCGACATGATCGGCTCCCCGAACTACGGACGCTTCGTCTACGACGGCGACCACTCCGCGTTCCCGCCCGTGCCGGGTCCCGAAGGCCCGGTGACGGCCCCGGAGGGCTCCGCCGCGATCGAGGCGGCCTTCCACGAGCACTTCGGCTCCGCGGGCCTGGCCTCCGGCGAGACGGAGTTCAGCGGCCGCAGCGACTACGGGCCGTTCGTCGCCGAGGGCATCCCCTCCGGCGGCCTCTTCACGGGCGCCGAGGGGATCAAGACGGTCGAACAGGCCGCGCTGTTCGGCGGCCGGGCAGGAGTCGCCTACGACTTCTGCTACCACGCAGCGTGCGACGACCTCGCCAACGTCGACCGCCGGGGCCTGGGCGAGATGACGGACGCGGCGGCCGCCGTGGTCTCGCGCTTCGCGGCCTCGACCGAGGAGGTCGACGGCGCCGGCGGCCGGCAGGGAGCCCGCGAGCTCCCGCTCGGCCCGGCCACCGCGGACCAGGGCCAGGGCCCGCGCAGCGCCGTCGAGGAGCTGCCGGCGCTGTGACCGGACAGGGCCGGGCTGCGGCCGCCCGGTGGCCGGTCCGCACGGCCGTGCTGTCCGCGGGGGCGTCGGCGCGGTCTCCCGTCCGTTCGGGCGGTCCGGGACGCGCGGAGCCCCGCCCGCGCGCCGCCGCCCGTTGCCCGCCCGGCCCCCGGGTGGAAGGGTGAGGCCATGACTGCTCCCCGGACCCCCGACTCCTCCGCTGCATCCTCCGCCGACTCCGCCGCACCGGCCCGGCGCGGCGTCCTGTTCGACGTCGACGGCACCCTCATCGACTCCAGCTACCTGCACACCGTCGCCTGGTGGCACGCCTTCAACCAGGCCGGGCACGACGTGCCCATGCACCGCATCCACCGGCTCATCGGGATGGGCTCGGAGCAGCTGATCGACGAGCTGCTCCCCGCCGACCGGGACACCGACCAGGACGACGCCATCGGTGCCGCCCACGGCGCCCTGTTCTCCGTGCACTGGCCGGGCCTCAAGCCCACCCGCGGGGCCACGGAGCTGCTGCGCCGCTGCACCGATGCCGGCCTCGTGGTGGTGCTGGCGTCGTCGTCGAACGTCACCGAGGTCGCCGCCATGCGCGAGGCCCTGGGCTCCGACGACGTGCTCACCGCCGTGACCACTGCCACCGACGCCGAGCAGAGCAAGCCCGCCCCGGACATCTTCGCCGCGGCCCTGGAGGCCGGGGACCTGCGCCCGGAGCACGCGATCGTGGTGGGGGACGCCCGCTGGGACGTCGAGTCGGCGTGGAAGCTCGGGCTCGACGCCGTGTGCGTGACCAGCGGCGGGATCAGCGAGACCGAGCTGCGGGAGGCGGGGGCCGTGGCCGTCTACGCGGATCCGCAGGCCCTGCTCGAGGACTTCGAGACCAGCCCGCTGGGCCGCCTCGCCGCCGGCTGAGCGCGGCCGGGGGCGCGACCGCCCTCGGGGCTCCCGCGCGGCGGCCCGGCTCGGCGGCTCAGTTCAACGGCGCGGTTCAACGGCACGGTTCAACGGCACGGTTCAACGGGTCGCTTCAGCGGCCCGCCGGGTCCCCGTCCTCGGCCGCGTCCGGCCACATCGCCACCGCCCGCACCGGGGAGCCGTCCAGCCCGGCCAGGCGCAGCGGCAGGGCCGCGAACACGGCCCCGGGGCGGTGCACGGCCGCCAGCCCGGTGAGGTTCTCCACGATCGCCCCGCCCGCCCCGAGCACCACCTCGTGCACGGGCAGCGCCACCGGGTCGGTGGCGTCCGCGGTGGGCGTGGGGTCCGGGTTGAGGGTGTCCACCCCGAGGGTGCGCACCCCGGCCGCGACCAGGCGGCGGGCGATCTCCGGGTCCAGGACCGGGTGCTCGAGGTAGCGCTCGGTGCCGAAGTGCGCCGACCAGCCGGTGCGGAAGAGCACGATCGTCCCCGGCGCGAGCCGCTCGAGCTGTCCGGCCACGTCCGCCCAGCGGACCATCCGGCCGGGGGCGCAGCCCGGGACGTCGACGACGCGGGCCGGGCCCACGAGCGAGGACAGCTCCAGGGCGTCGACGTCGGCGCCGCCCTCCACCGTGTGCGAGGGGGCGTCCACGTGCGTGCCGGAGTGGGTGCCGAGGTGCAGCTCCGCGACGCGGAAGCCGTCCTGGGCCACGGTCGCCGCGGTGCGCGTGCGCACGTGCGGATCGCCCGGGAAGACCTGCATCCCGGTGCGCACCGGGTGGCTCAGGTCAACGACGCGCACCGGTGGCCTCCGGCTCGGCGTCGCCCCCGGGGGCGCTGTCGGCCAGGTGCTGCGAGACGGGCCGGTCCGTGCGGATCCGGCGGGCCGCCGCGGCCCACGCGAGGTAGAGCACGAAGGAGATCACGAACGTGGGGATGGTCGCCCCCACGGGGCTGGCCAGCACGTAGGTGAGCAGCAGCGAGAAGACCGCGCCCAGGGCCCAGGTCAGCACGGCGGCCGGGTTCACCCCGCCGCGGTACCAGTACTTCCCGCCGCGACCGCGCAGGATGTCGGCGTCGTAGGAGCCCTTGTGGACCACGTAGTAGTCCGCCAGCATCACCGCGAAGACGGGCACGAAGAGCGCCCCGATGACGGTGAGAAACGCGGTGAACTGGTCCAGCAGGCCCAGCCAGGTGGCGCCCACCACGGAGATCGCGCCGAGCACCAGCGCGGTGGGCAGGAACCGGATCCGCGAGGACGGGACCATGTTCACCACCGAGGAGACCATGCCGTAGACGACCATCGTGTTGGTGGCCATCACGGACAGGAACACGACCACGGCCAGCGGGGCGCCGAACGCCTCGACGATCACGGTGGGGTCGAACGGGACGGCCTCGCCGCCCTCGAGGACCACCCAGGCGATCGCGGTGGCGCCCAGGGTCATGGCGAGGGTGGTGGACAGCGTGTAGCCGACCGCCGAGCCGACCACGCCGGCGGTCTGGGTCCGGGCCAGGCGGTTGAACTCGGCGGAGAGCACGGTCCAGGAGATCGCGGTGGCGATCACGACGTCCAGCACCGACACGGCGGTCCAGCCGGCGGCCGGGTCCGCGGACAGTGCCAGGAAGTCCCCGACCGGGTGGGTCGTGAACGCGACGACGAAGATCCACGCCATGATCGCCAGGATCACCAGGGCCAGCCACGGCTCGACCCGGGCGATGCCGGAGTGGCCGAAGATGGCCAGGCCCACCACCACGAGCTGGGCCAGCACGGAGAACAGTACGGGGCTGGAGAAGCCGGTGGCCTGGGCCACCACGTGGTTGACCGTGACACCGGCGAGCATCGCCTGCACCCAGCTCCAGCCCATCAGCACCACCACGTTGGCCGCGACCGGCAGGAACGAGCCGCGCAGCCCGAACGCGCCCTTGGTCAGCGCCATGGTGGGCAGGCCGGTGCGGGTGCCCATGTTGCCCACCAGCACCAGCACGGCCCCGCCCAGCAGGGTGCCCAGCAGGATCAGGCCCAGGGCGGTGGCCCAGGGGACACCGGGCACGAAGAGGGTGCCGGTGAGCAGGGTGGTGACCACGAGGTTCGCCGCGAGCCAGATCATGGTGATCCGCCCGGTGGGCAGCGTGCCGCGCAGGGGCCCGTAGCCGTCGGTGTTCTCGTCGAGGTGGTTCGACAGACGGGCCCAGGGGGAGGCGGAGGACCGGGTGCCGGGGGCGCGGTCGGTGGGTGCGGGGTGGGAGCTCATCGGCCCTCCTGGGCGCTGGTGGTGGGCAGGGCGGCGGGGGAGAGGTGCTCGTGGACGGCGAGGAGCGCCCCGGAGTCCCGGCGGGCGAAGACGACGGTCTCCCGCTCGTGCGTGGTCTCCGGGCCGTCCGGGGTGCGGACCGTGGCGCGGACGTCGTGGGTGAAGACCCCCACGGAGCCCAGCACCTGGACCCGGGCGGCGGTGCTGCGGCACTCGAGCACCCGCCACCCGGCGTCCAGCCACGAGCGCCACAGCGCCTCGTAGGCCGCGCGGTCCTCCAGCCGGTGGGGCTCCGTGTGGAAGACGAACGTGGCGTCCTCGGCGAAGGCCGCGAAGTACGCCTCCGTGTCGGTGGCGGCGAACGCCGCGACGAGCGCGCCGGCGGCTCGGACGACGTCGTCCTCGGTCAGGGCAGCTGGCATGGTCCGCGCTCCGCATCGTCGTGCTGGGACATCCCGGCGGATTTCGTGGCGGGAGATCCTGCCGGCGTGTCGTGGTGGAACCGGGGACCCCGGCCTGGCGGCGGGGTCCCCGGGGGTTCTCGGATTTGATGCCCAGGGGGCAACAAATGTTGCCCTAGTTTGTTGTGATGACCACCACTCTGTCAACCGGTTCATGACGCGCACTCCACGGCGGGACCACGGGGACGCCCGTATCCTGTGGGCACCACGGCCATCACGGGCAGCACGGGCTCCGCAGGGGAGCGCCACCGGGGAGTGCCGCAGGGCGAGGGGGGCAGGCATGACCGCCGACCAGAGACCGGTCCTCGTGTTCGACATCAACGAGACGCTCTCCGACACCGGCCCGCTGCACGGTGTCTTCGAGGAGCTCGGACTGCCCGGCCCGCTCGCGCAGACCTGGCTGAGCGGGGTGCTGCGGGAGGGCTTCGCGCTGGCCGTGCACGGCGAGTCGCAGCCCTTCGCGGTCCTGGGCGAGGCCGTCGCCCGCTCCCTGTTCGCCGTCCACGCCCCGGACCGGGAGGTGGAGGAGGCCGTGCGCCACGTCCGGGAGGGGATGCAGCGCCTGCCCGTGCACCCGGACGTCGCCCCCGGCATCGCGACCCTGGCCGAGGCGGGCTTCCGGATCGTGGCCCTCACCAACGGCTCCGAGGCCACCGCGGAGGGCCTGCTCGAGCGCGGAGGAGTGCGCCAGCACTTCGAGCACGTCCTCTCCGCCGACGACGCCCCGTGCTGGAAGCCCGCCCCGGAGGCCTACGCCTGGGCGAGCGGCGTCTGGGGCCTGCCGCTGGAGCGTGCCCTGATGATCGCGGCGAGCCCCTGGGACCTGCACGGCGCGGCCCGGGCCGGGATGCGCACCGTGTGGACGGACCGGCACGGCGCGCCGTGGCCGGGATACGCGCGCACCCCGGACCTCAGGGTGTCCGGGGTGCGCGAGCTCGCCGCACGGCTGTGCGGCGACGCCGTGGGTCTCAGAGCCTGACCACCATCTTGCCGGTGTTCGCACCGGCGAGCAGGTCGATGAACGCCTGCGGGGCGTCCTCGAGGCCCTCCCGCACGGTCTGGTCCCAGACGATCTCCCCGGAGGCCAGCCAGCCGGCCATCCGCTCGCGGAACTCCGGGGCCATGTCCTGCCAGCCGCCGACCAGGAAGCCCTGCAGGCTCAGCATCTTGCCGATCGCCAGCGCCAGGTTGCGCGGCGCCGCCGGCGGCTCGGTGGCGTTGTACTGCGAGATCGCCCCGCACAGGCACACCCGGCCCCGGGTGTTCAGCACGGAGATCGCCGCCTCGAGGTGCTCGCCGCCCACGTTGTCGAAGTAGACGTCGATGCCCTCGGGCGCCGCCTCGCGCAGCCGGTCGAGCACGGGGCCGTCGTGGTAGTCGAACGCGGCGTCGAAGCCGAGCTCCAGCAGCCGCTGCACCTTCTCCGGGGAGCCGGCGCTGCCGATCACGCGGGCGGCGCCGCTGAGCCGGGCGATCTGCCCGACCAGCGAGCCCACGGCCCCGGCGGCGCCGGAGACGAACACCGTGTCCCCGGGCTGGAACCGCGCGGCGCCCATGAGGCCCGCGTACGCGGTGAGGCCGGGCATCCCGAGGACGCCCAGGTAGGCGGACTCCGGGGCCAGCTCCGGGTCCACCACGGTGACGGCCCCGGCGTCCAGCAGGGCGTGCTCGCGCCAGCCGGCGCCGTGCAGCACGGTGGCCCCCACCGACAGCTCCGGGGCGTCCGAGGCGATGACCTCGCCCACGGCCCCGCCGTCGAGGGGCTGGTCCACCTGGAACGGCGGGACGTAGGACTTCACGTCGTTCATCCGTCCGCGCATGTACGGGTCCACGGACATCCAGCGGTTGGCGACCAGGACCTGGCCGGGGCCGGGCTCGGGCAGCTCGATCTCCTCGAGCCGGAAGTTCTCCGGCACGGGGGCGCCCTGCGGGCGGGAGGCCAGGGTGATCCGGCGGGTGCGGGTGGGCTGCGTCATTCGGTGCTCCATCGTCGATCGGTCGGTGGGGTGCGGGGCCGCGTCAGAGGCGGTGCGGGTCAGTCCTGGGCGACGTCGACGACGACGTCGATGTTGCCGCGCGTGGCGTTGGAGTACGGGCAGACCTGGTGCGCCTTCTCGGCCAGCGCCCGGGCCGTCTCCTCGTCGAGGTCCGGCAGGACGACCTCGAGGGCGACCTGCAGGGCGAAGCCGCCCTGGCCGTCGGCGCCGATGCCCACCCGGGCCCCGACGCTGGAGTCGCCCAGGTCGACCTTCTGCTGCCGGGCGACGAGCTGGAGCGCGGAGTGGAAGCACGCGGCGTACCCGGCGGCGAAGAGCTGCTCGGGGTTCGTGCCGTCGCCGGAGCCGCCCATCTCCTGCGGGACGGCCAGGCCCAGGTCGATCCGGCCGTCGCTGGTGCGGGTGCGGCCGTTGCGGCCGGCGCCGGTGGCGAGGGCTTCGGCGGTGTAGACGGTCTGCATGGGTTTACTCCTCGGTGGGGTGCTGATCGGGGTACTGGGTGGGGTGCCGGGCGGTCCGCTCGCTGGTGTGCTGGGTGGCGAGCGGAGTGGACGGGGCCGGGACGATCCCGGGCACAGGGGAGTCCGGGGCGGTGGCCCGGGGGCCTTCGGCTCCTGGCTCGGCGGCCCCTGACGCGGCGGCTCCGGGGCCGGCCGCGCCGATCCGCCGGGCCAGCCGGTGCAGGGTGGCCATCTCCTCCGGGGTGAGCCCGGAGACCTCCAGGACGCGGCGCTGCACGTCCGGGGCGCGCTCGCGCAGCCGGTCGCCGGCCGCGGTGAGGTGCACGGTGACGCGGCGCTCGTCCGCACGGCCCCGCCGGCGCTCCAGCAGCCCGCCGGTCTCCATCCGCTTCAGCAGCGGGGAGAGCGTGCCGCTGTCCAGGCGCAGGCGGGAGCCCAGTTCGGTGACGGTCTGCCCGTCCTGCTCCCACAGCGCCAGCAGCGCCAGGTACTGCGGATAGGTCAGCCCGAGCTCCGCCAGCGGCTCGCGGTAGGCCGCGGTCGTGGCCCGGGAGGCCGCGTAGAGCGCGAAGCACAGCTGCGCGTCGAGCCGGAGGTCTGCATCCATGCGCTCATGGTTGCACACAACTCAATTGCGCACAACCTAGTGTGGGCGGGCCGGTTCAGTGGGTCGCCGCCTCCAGGTGCTCCAGGACGTGCCGGTAGGCGTGCCCGGTGGCCTCCGTCATTCCCTGCTCGCACGTGCGGTTCAGGGAGGCGTAGGCGTCGAAGCGGCGCTGGTTGACCTCCCGCGCCTCGGCCGCCGTGGCCGAGGCGGTGAACTCCGGGTGCAGCATGCCGCGGTCCCCGGCGTAGGCGCAGCAGCCCCAGGCCTTCGGCACGACCACGTCCTCGCTGATCGCCCGCGCGATCGTCTCGAAGGCCCCGGTGACGCCCAGGTGCACGCTGGAGCAGGTGGGGTGCAGCGCCATGGAGCCCACGGGCCGGGTCACCCGCAGCCTTCCCAGCACCCGGTCGGCGACGAACTCCACCGCGTCCACGAACCGCAGGGCGTGGTACTCGCTCGAGGCCGCCGCGAGCTCCGCCATGGTCTCCAGGCCCTCGGTGCAGGACGCGGCGTCGCAGACCACCGGCAGCGCGCCCTGCCCGGAGGCCTCCCACAGCGCGGCGAGGGTGCGCTGCGACATCGTGGCCCAGCCGCTGGGCAGGCCCTTCGACTTCCACGGCGTGCCGCAGCACAGGCTGCCGATGCCCTCCGGGACGGTGACGCGCACTCCCGCGCGGTCGCACAGCGCCAGGAAGGCCTCGGACGCCGTCGGGCCCTCGCCGTCCGGGGGCCCGAACATGGTGTTGATGCACGCGGGGAAGAACACCGCCTCCGCGCCCGCGTCCTGCCGGCGCGGCCGGGCGGGGCCGCCCGCGGGCAGCTCGTCCTTGTACTGCGGGACGTGCTCGGCGCCGAGCACCGCCCGGGCCGCGGCGGTCGCGGCGGCCGGCAGCGCGGTGGGCAGGGCCTTCGCGGCGGTCAGGCCGAGCCCCGCCCCCGTCGTCGTCGCGCCCCAGGCCCTCGCGGCGGCGCCCCAGCCGGCGTCCGCCACCCGGCTGTGGTTCTCCGCCCGCAGCCGGCGCACGAGGTCGCCCGTGTTGATCAGCACCGGGCAGGCGGTCACGCACATCCCGTCCACCGCGCACGTCTGCAGGCCCTCGTAGTCGTACTCGGCGCGCAGCCGCGCGGCGAGCGCCGCGTCCCCGCGCTCCTCGGCGGCGGCGATCTCCCGCCGGCCCACGATCCGCTGGCGCGGGGTGAGGGTGATGTCCTTGGACGGGCACACCGGCTCGCAGTAGCCGCACTCCACGCACCGGTCCACCTCCTGCTCCACCGTGGGCGCGGTCTTGAGGTCGCGCACGTACACCGCGGGGTCCTCGTTGAGCAGCACCCCGGGGTTGAGCAGCCCCGCCGGGTCCACCAGCCGCTTGAGCTGGACCATCACGTCGTAGAGCTCGTCGCCGTACTGGCGGCGCACGAACGGGGCCATGTTGCGCCCGGTCCCGTGCTCGGCCTTGAGGGACCCCCGGTGGTCCAGGACGAGGGCGACCATGTCCTGGGTGAAGCGCTCGTAGCGGGCCAGCAGGTCCGGGCGGTCGAACTGCTCGTTGAGCATGAAGTGGACGTTGCCGTCCTTGGCGTGGCCGAAGATCACCGAGTCCCGGTAGCCGTGGGCGTCGAAGAGCGCGGTGAGCTGCTCGCACGTCTCGCCCAGCTCGGGCACGGGGACCACGACGTCCTCCAGCAGCGCGTTGGACCCGCTCGGCCGGTTGCCCGCCACCGTGGTGTAGAGGCCCTTGCGCACCGTCCACAGGGCGGCCCGGGCGGCGGGGTCGTCGGTCAGGGCGGCCGGCGCGGCCAGGTCCAGGGAGCGGAAGAGCCCGGAGGCCGCGGCGGAGAGCTCCCGCTCCTCCTCCGGCGTGGCGCCCTGGTACTCCACGAGCAGCGCCGCGTGCTCGTCCACGGCCACGTCCATGATCTGCGCGGGCGCCAGACCCGTGCGCTGGGAGACCTTCAGGGACGTGGCGTCCAGCAGCTCCACGGTGGCCGAGTGCGTTCCCACGAGGGCGGGGACCGTGCGGGTGGCCGAGGCCAGGTCCGGGAACACCAGCAGCCCGGTCGAGGCGAACGGGAGGATCGGCACCGTGCGGAAGACCGCCCGTGCCACGAACCCCAGCGTGCCCTCGCTGCCGATCAGCAGGTGCTCCAGGATCCGGACCGGCTCGTCGTGGTCCAGGAACGAGTTGAGGCCGTAGCCCATGGTGTTCTTCATCGAGAACTGCTGCTCGATCGTGCGCACCGACGCCGGGTCGGCCCGGACCCGGTCGCGCAGCCGCAGCAGCCCCGCGTGCAGCGCGGGCTCCAGCGCCCGCAGGCGGGCGTCCGCGTCCGGTGCGGCGGTGTCCACGGTGGTCCCGGAGGGCAGCACGACCACCATGGACTCGAGCGTGCGGTACGTGTTGGCCCGGGTCCCGCAGGCCATGCCGGAGGAGTTGTTCGCCACCACGCCGCCGATCGTGCACGCCGCCTCGCTGGCCGGGTCCGGGCCCAGCTTGTGCCCGTAGGGCGCCAGCCGGGCGTTGACCTGGCGCACCGTGGCCCCCGGCTGCACCCGCACGCGCCGGCCGCCGTCGAGCACCTCCACGTCCCGGAAGTTCCGGCGCACGTCCACGAGCACCTGGTCGGTCACCGCCTGCCCGGACAGGGACGTGCCGCCGGAGCGGAAGGTCAGACCCAGCCCGTGCCGGGACACCGTCCGGAAGAGGTTGCCCATGTCCGCGGCCGAGCGGGGGCGGACCACCGCGGCCGGCTGCAGCAGGTAGTGCGAGGCGTCGTGGGCCAGTGCGCGGTGCTCGAGCTCCGAGTCCACCACCGCGTCCCGGCCGCACCAGGTCCGCAGGTCCTCCAGCAGTGCCCCGGTGGCGACGGGGCGGTGGTCGGCGACGGTCATGGGGGTCCTCCGGGGGTCGGGGCAGCCGGTGTGGCGCGTGCCACAGCCCATGGTAGGACCACAGGGGCGGTGGCGGGGCATCCGCGTCGGGCCGTTGCGCGCGGGCGGTTGTGACCGGCGCCGATTTGCGGGAAGCTCGCCCCACGGGCACCCGGGCCCGCGACCCGACCCTGGAGGAGACGACCATGGACCCCATCTGCCCGTCCTGCGGAGGACCGCTGCGCCAGATCCCCGAGGACCAGTGGCCCGAGGGCGGACCGGTGCCCGACGGCACCGAGGAGATGTACCTCTGCGACCGCTCCAACCACCGGATCATCGTGGCCGTGCCCGAGATCTCCGGATGACCGCTCCGGGCCCGGCCGTGCGCACCGTCGTGGTGGTGCACGGCTACGACGCCGCCCCCGACCAGCACTGGTTCCCGTGGCTGCGGGCGGCGCTGGTCGCCGACGGCGTGCGCGCCGAGGTCCTGGAGCTGCCCGAGCCCTCCGCGCCGGAATCCGCGGCGTGGCAGGCCGCCGTGGCGCGGGCGGTGGGGGAGCCCGACGAGCACACCCACCTGGTCGGCCACAGCCTGGGCTGCATCACGATCCTGCGCCACCTCGCCGGCCTGCCGCAGCCCTGGGCGCTGGGCGGACTCGTGCTCGTGGCCGGCTTCACCGGCCCGCTCGAGAGCGAGCCGTCCCTCGACGCGTTCCTCGCCGAGGACGTGGACGTCGCCGCGGTGCGCGCCAACGTGCGGCGCCGGCTGGTGCTCCGCTCCGACGACGACCCCACGGTGCCGCAGGCCGCGACCGACGCCCTCGCGGCGCGGCTGGACGCCGAGCTGCAGGTGGTGCCCGGGGCCGGGCACTTCCGCGGCCGGGACGGGATCACGCGGCTGCCCGCCGTCCTGGACGCCCTCGCGCCGCGCTGAGCGCACGCCCGCCGTGGCGGGCCGGACGGGGAGTCCCGGCCGGCAACGGCCGGCGGGCGGAGGTCGGCGGGCGAAGGTCCGCCGGTGGGCGTCCGCCGGTGGGGGTCAGCCGGTCCGGGCCGGTCCGCGGGGGTCAGCCGGTGGGGTCAGTCGGTGAGCGTCAGCAGCACGGCCTCCGGCGGGCAGAACAGCCGGACGGGCGCGAAGCGGGAGGTGCCCAGGCCCGCCGAGATGTTGACCGGGACGCCGCCCTGGGTGATCAGGCCCTTGCACCGCTCCGGTTCGAGATCGCAGTTGCTCACCAGGGCGCGCCCGCCCGGCAGGCAGACCTGTCCGCCGTGCGTGTGGCCGGCGAGCACCAGGTCCGCACCGTCGGCGGCGAAGCGGTCCAGGGTCCGCAGGTAGGGGGCGTGGGCCACCCCGAGGCGCAGGTCCGCCGTCCCGGGCGCCCCGAAGCCGGGGTGCCGGTCGTAGCCCAGGTGGGGGTCGTCCACCCCGGACAGGTCCAGGCGCAGGCCGGCGACCTCCATCCGGGCGGAGCGGTTGATCAGCGGGGTCCAGCCGGCGGCGTCGAAGGCGTCGTGCATCGCCTGGGTGGGCAGCCGGGGGGCCTCGTCCCGGGTCTCGCCGGAGGTGTCCCGCCACAGGTAGCGCAACGGGTTCTTCGGCCGCGGCGCGAAGTAGCAGTTGGACCCGGGGACGTAGGCGCCGGGGAAGCGCAGGAGCGGCTCCAGGATCTCCAGCAGCCAGGGCAGCGCCTCGGGGTGGGAGAGGTTGTCCCCGGTGTCCACCACCAGGTCGGGCTCCAGCTCCGCCAGGGAGTGCACGAACTCCCGCACCGACCGCTGTCCGGGCCACACGTGCAGGTCGGACAGGTGCAGGAGGCGCAGCGGCGGGCTGCCCGCGGGCAGCAGCCGCAGCCGTTCGGTGCGCAGCTGGAAGCGGCGGCGCTCGACGACGACGCCCCACGCCCCGAGGCACGCCGCCGCGGCGGCGCCGGCCCCTGCGGCGGCGGCGGCCGCGCGCAGGGCCGGGGCGGCGTGGGCGGTGTTCGCGGTGCTCATCCGGCGGACCGGGGTCAGCCCGGCCGCGAGGTGCCGTTGCGGCCCTTGAGGACCCGCTCGGAGGGCTCCTCGAACTTGCCGGTGTCGTAGTCGCGGGCCACCTCGCGCATGAAGCGCTGCCACTGGCCGCCGGCGTAGGTGGAGCCGTCCACCCAGTCGTCGCCCTCGGTGCGCTCGCCGCCGATGGACAGCCCGTTGAGGGAGCGGGAGCCGAACTCGTAGTTGCCGACCCACGAGGCGGTGGCCAGGCCCTTGGTGTAGCCGACCATCCAGGTCTGGGTCGAGTTGTCGGTGGTGCCCGTCTTGGCGGCGGAGGCCCCCGGCAGGTCGATCTCCCGCTGCCAGCCCGAGCCGCGGATCAGGGTCTGGTTCAGGGCGTAGTTGACGCCGTCGGCGACGTCCTCGTCGATGACCTGCTCGCAGGAGGTCTCGGGGATGTCGTACTCCCGGCCGGTGTAGTCCACGACCTTCTCCAGGGCGCGCGGCTCGCACATCTCGCCGCGGTTGGCGAAGGCGGAGTAGGCCCGGGCCATGGTCATCGGGGAGATGTCCACGGAGCCGCCCAGCAGGGCGGACAGGACCGTGGTGTCCACGGGCTCGCCCGCCTTGCCGTCGTGGATGCCCAGGGCGTCGGAGATCTCCCCGATGTGGCACAGGTCCAGGTCCTCGGCCATCGCGTAGATGGCGGTGTTGATGGAGTTGTACAGGCCGAAGTCGGCCTCCATCTCCCGGGTGTAGCCGGGTTCGGCGTTCTGGATCTCGAAGCCCTCGCCGTTGTTGCCGGGCTCGATCTTGTAGCCGCGCTCCAGGCAGGAGGCCTTCCACCGGTGGTCCGCCGGCCACCGGGTCTGCGTGGCGTCCAGGAGGTCCTCGGCCCCGTTGCCGGCGTCGAGCCACGTGGCGTAGGTCAGGGGCTTGTAGGTCGAGCCCACCTGGAAGCCGCCGGCCCCGCCCATCGCGCGGTCCACGTTGAAGTTGTACGTGGTGTTGGAGTCGCCCTCCTCGCCGGAGTAGTACGTGTTCTGCGCCATGGCCACGATGTCGCCGTTGGTGGGCTCGAGGGACACGAGCGCGGTGGAGACGTTGTCCGGGTTGTCGTCGCGCGGCTGCGTCTCGTTGACCGCCTCCTCGGCGCTGCGCTGGGCCTCGACGTCGAGGGTGGTGGTGATCGTGAGCCCGCCCAGCTGCAGGGTCTTGAGCCGCTCCTCGGGAGTCTCGCCGAACGCCGGGTCCTGCAGGATGAGGTTCTGGACGTAGTCGCAGAAGTAGGGGGCGATCTCCGCGGCCGTGCACCCGGAGTTCGTGGGGTTCAGGTCCAGCTGGATGGGCTCGGCCGCGGCGGCCGCGTGCTCCGCCTCGGTGATCGCCCCGGTGCCCAGCATCGTGTCGAGCACGATGTTGCGCCGCTCCGTGGCCGCCTCGGGGTTGGCGGCGGGATCGTAGTAGTTGGGGGACTGCACCATGCCGGCCAGGACCGCGGACTGGGAGATGCTCAGCTCCGCGGCCGGGACGCCCCAGTAGTACTGGGCGGCGGCCTCCACGCCGTAGTTCTGTCCGCCGAAGAGGACCATGTTGAGGTAGCCCTCGAGGATCTGGTCCTTGGACAGCTCCTGCTCCATGGACAGGGCGAGCTTGATCTCCTTGATCTTGTCCGCGTAGCCCTTGTCGGCGCCGATGGTCGTGGCCTCCTCGCCGGCGCGGACCTGGGAGTCGATGATCAGGTTGTTCACGTACTGCTGCGTGATCGTCGAGGCGCCCTGGCGCGCGTCCGGGCGGATGATGTTGTTGCCCAGCGCCCGGGCGATGCCGCCGAGGTCCACGCCGCCGTGCTCGTAGAAGTCCCGGTCCTCGATGGCCAGGATCGCGTCCCGCATGTGCGGGGAGATCTGCTCCAGCGGGACGGGGGTGCGGTTCTGCGCGTAGAACGAGGCGATCTCGGTCCCGTCGCGGGCCACGACCGTGGAGGCGCGGGACATCGGCCCGGCCTCCATCTGGGCCGGGAGGTCCTTGAACCACCCGATCGAGGCGTTGGCGGCGAGGCCCGCGGCGGCTGCGGGCGGGACCAGGAGACCGGCGGCCACGATGCCGGCAACGATGCTGGTGGCGATGAACGCCACGACGTTGCCTAGGGCCGACGGTGACTGCGCGGCAGAGTTCTTGCGGGAAGCCATTGGGACAGTCTACAAGTGCGAACCTGGCCGGAACCGGTGGACGGGCCGTCACCGCGGAGCACGTCCCGCCGTTCCTGGCTACGCTGGGCCCATGACTACCTGGGAATACGCCACCGTGCCGCTCATGATCCACGCCACCAAGCAGATCCTCGACAACTGGGGTGACGACGGGTGGGAGCTCGTCACCGTGCTGCCGGGCTCCACGCCGGCCGACGTCCCGGCGGGCAACATGACCGCCCCGGTGCAGACCAACCCCATCGCCTACTTCAAGCGCCCCAAGGGCTGACGGCCGGACACCACGGCACCAGAGATCCGCGGAGGAATCCATGAGCAACCCATCCCTCGTCGACGCCCGTCTGGCCGAGCTCGGCCTCGAGCTGCCGGCGGTCGCGGCCCCCGTGGCCGCGTACGTGCCCGCCGTGGTCACCGGCTCCTGGGTGCACACCTCGGGCCAGCTGCCCTTCGTGGGCGGCGAGCTGCCCGCGACCGGCAAGGTCTCCTCGTCCGGGGACCCCGGCACCGTCTCCCCGGAGGAGGCGCACGAGCTCGCGGCCCGGGCCGCGCTCAACGCCGTCGCCGCGGTCAAGGACGCGGTGGGGGACCTGGACCGGGTGGTGCGCATCGTCAAGGTCGTGGGCTTCGTCGCCTCCGCCCCGGACTTCACCGGGCAGCCCGCGGTGATCAACGGCGCCTCCGAGCTCCTGGGCCGGATCTTCGGCGACGCCGGGGTGCACGCCCGCTCCGCGGTGGGCGTCGCGGTCCTGCCGCTCGACTCGCCGGTCGAGGTGGAGCTCGTTGCAGAGTTCCGCTGAGCCCCCGGGCGGCGCCCCCCGGCGGGGGCGGGCGCCGCAGGTGCGGTACTTCGAGGTCCCGGAGCGCCAGCGCGGGGCCGCCGAGGCCTGGGTGGAGCGCGGCTCCGGCATCCCCGGCAGCACCCCGACACCGGCCTCGGCGGTGGTGTTCGTCCGCGACGGGGAGCACGGAGTGGAGACGTACCTCACCTACCGGCCGGGCAACTCGCCGCTCGGCACCGTGGGCTTCCCCGGCGGGCCCGTGGAGGCCCACGACGACGAGCCCCTGGACTGGACCGGCCCCGCGCCCACGGAGTGGGCGCGCCGGCTGGGCATGGATGGGGACGTCAGCCGCGCCCGGCGCGCCGTGGTCGCCGCGGCGCGCCACGCGTTCGAGGAGGCCGGCGTGCTGCTGGCCGGCGCGGACCCGATGAGCACGGTGGAGTCCGCGGAGGGCGCGGAGTGGATGAGCTCGCGCGAGGCGCTGGCGGTCGGGGACGTGTCCCTGGCCCAGGTGCTCGGCCGCCGCCGGCTCGTGCTGCGCACGGACCTGCTGCGGCCCCTGGCGCACTGGGTCACCTCGGACTTCGCCCACCGCCGCTACGACATCCACTACTTCACCGCGGTCGTCCCCGACGGTCAGGTCCCCGTGCCGCTGCAGTCCAAGGGCGTCTGGGGCCGGTGGGTGGAGGCCGCCGAGGTCGTCTCGGACCCGGTGGGCAGCCGGCTCGGGGACCTGGTGGGCCAGGAGGACACCGTGGGCCGCTCGGTCGGAGACCTGTCCTCGCCGGGGGTCCAGTGCGTGCTGGAGTCGGTCGCCGAGTGCTCCTCGGCCATCGCCTTCCTCGCCCGGAAGCGGCCCGTGGTGACCCGCAACCCGGTGCTCGAGGTCCGGGACGGCCGCCCGGTGCTGCGCCTCGACTGGTCCTGAGCCGCCGGCCCGATCGCCGGGAACGGACACGGCCCGGTCACCCTCGAGGGTGACCGGGCCGTGTCCGTTCGGGCGGGCTCAGCGGCTGCGCTGCTTGAGCCGCTGCAGGTCCAGGATCACCACGGCGCGGGCCTCCAGCCGGATCCAGCCGCGCTGGACGAACTCGGCCAGCGCCTTGTTGACGGTCTCCCGGGAGGCGCCCACGAGCTGGGCCAGCTCCTCCTGCGTCAGCTCGTGCGCCACGAGGATGCCGTCCGTGGCCGGGCGGCCGAAGCGGTCGGCCAGGTCCAGGAGGGCCTTGGCCACGCGGCCGGGCACGTCCGAGAAGACGAGGTCGGCGAGGCTCTCGTTGGTGCGCCGCAGCCGGCGGGCCAGGGCCTGGAGCAGCTGCGCGGACACGTCCGGGGAGCGCTCGATGACCTTCTTGAGGTTCTCGTGCTTGAGCCCGGCCAGGCGCGTCTCGGACACGGCGGTGGCGGAGGTGGAGCGCGGGCTCGGGTCGAACAGGGCCATCTCGCCGAACAGCTCGCCCGGGCCCATGATGGCCACGAGGCTCTCGCGTCCGTCCGCGGCGGTCCGCCCGAGCTTGATCTTGCCCGAGACGATGAAGTACAGCTGGTCGCCCGGATCGCCCTCGTGGAAGAGCGTGGAGCCGCGCGAGAGGTCGACCTCGGTGAGCTCCTCGGTCAGGGCGGCGAACGCCTGGTCGTCCAGGGACGCGAACAGGGGCGCGCGGCGGAGGACGTCGATATCCATGGTTCTCCTCAGAGTAACGCCGCCGTCGAGCCGTGGCCCGCGGCGGCCGATGTCAGCGGGGGTCGCCCGCACCTGCGTGTGAGCGACCTAACGTACCTGACGTTCACTGTAGTGTCTCCGGCGCGCGATTCCCAAGGACGGGCGTGGCGGGCCGGGGACGGGGACGGACGAGCCCTACGAATCTCACAGCCGGGGTCCCTATGCTGGTGGCTCGCTCCCGGGCCCCGGCCCCCAGAACACCCCGAACACCCAGAGGAACCCGATGTCTCCGTCCTTCAACCTGCTCGACGTCCTGCTGGTCGTGGTGCTGCTGGGCTATCTCTTCTACGGGTTCAGCCGCGGGTTCTTCAACTCCCTGTTCTCGCTGGCCGGCCTCGTGCTGGGCGCCGTGGCGGCGTTCACCGCCGCGCCGTGGGTCAGCGCGCAGGTCGACGCCCAGTACCGGGTGGGCGCCGTGCTGGCCACGGTGCTCGTGCTGCTGATCGCGGGCCAGATGCTCGGCGGGATGCTCGGCCGCGCCCTGTCCGCGGTGACGGAGCGGATGCGCCTGGGGCTGCTGAACCGGATCGCCGGGGCGGCCCTGGACGTGACCGTGGCCGCGCTGGTGCTCTCGCTGCTCGCCTCGCTCGTGGGCCAGCTCGGCATCCCCTCGGTCTCCCAGCAGGTGGCCTCCTCCGTGGTGCTGCGCACCATCGACGAGCGCACCCCCGCCCCGGTCCGCGAGGTGGTGACCGAGGCGCGGGACGCCGTGGGCGGGGCCACCGGCATCCGGCAGCTGGACGCCCTGCTGTTCCCGGCCGCGGAGGCCCCCGCGGCCGGCGCGGCGACACCGGCGCAGGAGCAGGCCGGTGAGTCCGTGCTGAAGGTGTACGGCACCGCGGACGAGTGCCGGCAGAACCAGACCGGCTCCGGATTCGCGACGGCCCCCGGTCAGGTGGTGACCAACGCCCACGTCGTCGCCGGGGTCACCGAGCCCGTCGTGCAGACCCGGGACGGGCGGGTGCACACCGCCTCGGTCGTGCACTACGACCCGGACGCGGACCTCGCCGTGCTCTCCGCCCCGGGCCTGCAGGTGCCGGGCCTGGCACTCGGGCAGGACCCCGCGCCGGGGGACCTCGTCGCGTTCATGGGCTACCCCCTGGGCGGGCCCTTCGCCGTCGGGCCCGCCACCGTCCAGGGCGCCGCCCTGGCCCCGGTGCCCGGCGACGGCGCCGCCCCCGCGACCATGGAGATCATCCAGCTGGCCGGTGAGGTGCAGCAGGGCAACTCGGGCGGTCCGCTGGTGGCACAGGACGGGACGGTGGTCGGGGTGGTCTTCGCCAAGGCCCTCGAGGGGCAGGTCGGCTACGCCCTCACCCTGGCCGAGCTGCGCGGCGCCCTGGACCGGGCCGCGGGCCGGACCGAGGCGCTCGTGCCGGGCACGTGCGCGGCGTGAGGGATCAGCCCTCCAGGGTGCGCAGCAGGTGCTCGACGGCCAGCTCGTAGCCGAGGGCGCCCGCGCCGGCGATCACCGCGTCCGCCTGCAGGGACACGTAGGAGGTGTGCCGGAACGGCTCGCGCCGGTGCACGTTGGACAGGTGCACCTCGACCACGGGCAGCTCCGCCGCCTCGAGCGCGTCGTGGATCGCGACCGAGGTGTGGGTGTACGCCGCGGGGTTGATGACGATGGCCGCGCCCGCGGTCCGGGCCTCGTGGATCTGGTCCACCAGGACGCCCTCGTGGTTGGTCTGGCGGAACTCCACCTCCCACCCGCCGGCCGCGGCCCGGGCACGCACGTTCTGCTCCACGTCGGCGAGCGTCGTGGTGCCGTACACCTCCGGGCGCCGGGTGCCGAGCAGGTTGAGGTTCGGGCCGTTGAGGACGTAGATCGGTCTGCGCGTGGTGGTCATGCCCCGCATCCTCTCACCCCGGGCGCACCGGTCCCCGGACGTGGCGGCGCCCCCTCGCGCGGCAGGGGCGAGGGGGCGCCGCGGTCCGGTGCGGGAGTCCCGGGTGGGAGTCCCGGGCGGGACTACTTGGCCAGCGAGTCCACGATCTGCTGCATCACCGTCTGGTCCGCGAGCGTCGAGACGTCGCCGACCTCCCGGTCCTCGGCGACGTCCTTGAGCAGGCGGCGCATGATCTTCCCGGAGCGGGTCTTCGGGAGCTCGGGCACGATCAGGACCTTCTTCGGCTTGGCGATCGGGGAGATCTCCTTGCCCACGTGGGCGCGCATCTCCTCGGCGAGCTCCGCCTTGTCCCGGCCCTCGGCGTCGGCCTGGTCGGAGAGGATCACGAAGGCGATCACGGCCTGCCCGGTGGTCTCGTCCGTGGCGCCCACCACCGCGGCCTCCGCCACGGAGGGGTGGGAGACGAGCGCGGACTCGATCTCGGGGGTGGAGAGGCGGTGCCCGGAGACGTTCATCACGTCGTCCACCCGGCCCAGGATCCAGACGTCCCCGTCCTCGTCGCGCTTGGCGCCGTCACCGGCGAAGTACATGTCCCCGAACCGGGACCAGTAGGTGTCCACGTAGCGGTCGTCGTCGCCCCAGATGGTGCGCAGCATCGACGGCCACGGCTCGCGCAGCACCAGGAACCCGGAGGTCCCGTCGGGCACCGGCTGCCCGTTGTCGTCCACGACGTCCACCTTGATGCCGGGCATGGGCACCTGCGCCGAGCCCGGCTTGGCCACGGTCACGCCGGGCAGCTGGGAGATCATGATGGCGCCGGTCTCGGTCTGCCACCAGGTGTCCACGATCGGGCAGCGCCCGCCGCCGATGACCCGGTGGAACCAGGTCCACGCCTCCGGGTTGATGGCCTCGCCCACGGTGCCGAGCACGCGCAGCGAGGAGAGGTCGTACTCGCCCGGGATCTCCTCGCCCCACTTCATCATGGTGCGGATCGCGGTGGGGGAGGTGTACATGATGGTCACCCCGTACTTCTGCACGATCTCCCAGAACCTGCCGCGGTGCGGGGAGTCCGGGGTGCCCTCGTAGATGACCTGGGTGGAGCCGTTGACCAGGGGCGCGTAGGCCACGTAGGAGTGGCCGGTGACCCACCCGACGTCGGCGGTGCACCAGTAGACGTCGGTCTCCGGCTTGAGGTCGAAGACGTACTTGTGCGTGAACGCACCCTGGGTGAGGTAGCCGCCCGTGGTGTGCATGATGCCCTTGGGCTTGCCGGTGGTGCCCGAGGTGTAGAGCACGAACAGCGGGTCCTCGGCGCCCTGCTCGGCCGGGGTGTGCTCGGTCGAGGCCGAGCCGACGGCGTCGTGCCACCACACGTCCCGGCCCTCGGTCATCTCGACCTCGGCCTCGTTGCGGCGCACCACGAGGACGTGCTCCACGGAGGACGCGCCCTCGGAGAGGGCCTCGTCGACGGCGGGCTTGAGCATGGATGGCTTCCCGCGGCGGAAGGAACCGTCCGCGGTGACCACCAGCTTCGCCTGCCCGTCCTCGACGCGGGAGCGCAGCGCGTCCGCGGAGAAGCCGCCGAATACCACGGAGTGGATCGCGCCGATCCGCGCGCAGGCCAGCATCGAGATGACGGCCTCGGCGATCATCGGCAGGTACAGGGCCACGCGGTCGCCCTTGACCACGCCCAGACCCTCCATCGCGTTGGCGGCCTTCGACACCTCGTCCTTGAGCTGCGCGTAGGTGTAGCTGCGGCTGTCGCCCGGCTCGCCCTCGAAGTGGATGGCCACGCGGTCCCCGTTGCCGGCCTCCACGTGCCGGTCCACGGCGTTGTAGCAGGCGTTGAGGGTACCGTCCTGGAACCACTTGGCGAACGGGGGGTTGGACCAGTCGAGGACCTCGGTGAAGTCCTTGTTCCAGGTCAGCAGCTCGCGGGCCTGACGGGCCCAGAAATCGACGCCCTCGGCCTCCGCCTGGTCGTAGAGCTCGGCGCCGGCGTTGGCCTGGGCGGTGAACTCCGGGCTGGGGGCAAAGGTCTGGGTCTCGGCGGGCGTGGTGTCCGAAGCCATCTGGTCTTCCCTTCTCGTGGCGCACCCCGCACGGACCCCCGGTGCCCCCGGACGCCCGTGTCGCGGCTCACATGGTGTCAGAGTCACCCTAGACGATCACCCCACCCGGTTCCACAGACGCCCCGCCGTGAGGAGTCACGGAACCGGGCCCCCGGAGCGGCCTAGAATCGAGGGATGGTCCCACCCGCCGTGCCCCGCCCACCCGCCCACCTGCGCCTCGTGGACCCCGCGAAGGCGCGGGCCGGCGCGGCGCGCCGCCGCCGCACCGGGACGCCGGAGTCACCGCTGTCGCTCAAGCGCCGGGCCCGGCGGATCAACGCGGTCCTCGCCGAGGCCTACCCCTACGCGGTCGCCGAACTGGACTTCCGCTCGCCCTACGAGCTGCTCGTGGCCACGGTGCTCTCCGCGCAGACCACGGACGTGCGCGTGAACGCGACCACGCCCCGGCTGTTCGCCGCCTGTCCGACGCCGCGGGCGCTCGCCGAGGCGGACGAGGCCGAGGTCCAGGAGATCGTGCGGCCGCTGGGCTTCTACCGGGCCAAGACCCGGGCGATCCAGGCCCTGGCGCAGAAGATCGTGGACGACCACGACGGCGAGGTGCCCGGCCGACTGGAGGACCTGGTCACCCTGCCCGGCGTGGGCCGCAAGACCGCCAACGTGGTGCTGGGCAACGCCTTCGGGGTGCCCGGGATCACCGTGGACACCCACTTCGGCCGGCTGGCCCGCCGCTTCGGCTGGACGGCCGAGGAGGACCCGGTCAAGGTGGAGCGCGACGTCGCGGCGCTGTTCGAGCCGCGCGACTGGACGGACCTGTCCCAGCGCCTCGTCTACCACGGGCGCCGCATCTGCCACTCCCGCCGCCCGGCGTGCGGGGTGTGCCCCGTCGCGGACCTGTGCCCGTCCTACGGCGAGGGCCCCACGGACACCGCCGAGGCGGCGTCGCTGCTCAAGTACGAGTTCGCCCCCGGCCGGGAGGAGCTGCTGGGGCAGTTCCTCGCCGGCCGCACCCGGGCCGAGCTGCAGGCCGACGGCTGGCCGCTGAGCTCGTGACCGCCGCCGAGGACGCCGGGGGAGCACCGCGGGGCCACGCCTACCGGGACCTGCTGCGGGTGGCCCGCAACGGCCACAGCCTGCGGATGGAGGACCGCGAGCCGTGGCGGATCGGGCGCATCGACGAGAACTACCGGCGCTCCGCGGTGCTCATCCTCTTCGGGGCGCTCGACGACCTTCCCTCCCGCAGCCGCGCGCACGCGGAGGGGGTGGGACGCGACCTGGACGTCCTGCTCGTCCAGCGCGCCGCGACCCTGCGCTCCCACCCGGGGCAGGTCGCCTTCCCCGGCGGCCGCCTCGACCCCGAGGACGGGGACCCGCACGAGCTGGTCCCCGTGCCCGGCGGCCGGGTGAGCGGCGCCCACGTGCGCGCCGCCCTGCGCGAGGCCGAGGAGGAGACGGGGCTCGACCCGCGGGGCGTGGAGGTGCTCGGCGCCCTCGCCCCGGTGCCGCTGCCGGTCTCCAACCACCTCGTCACCCCGGTGCTCGGCTGGTGGCAGGACGTCTCGCCCGTGGACGTCGTCGACCACGCCGAGTCCTCCCTGGTCTTCCGCGTGCCGGTCCTGGACCTGATCGACCCGGCCAACCGGCACTACGCAGCCGTGACGCGCGGCCGGCAGACCTACCGCTCGCCGGCCTTCGCGGTGCCCGTGGCCGGCACCGACGCCCGGGTGACCGTCTGGGGGTTCACCGGCGTGCTCCTGGACCGGGTGCTCACCGCCCTCGGCTGGGCCGTGCCGTGGGACACCGACCGGGTCCTGCCGGCACCGCTCTAGCAGGTCCCGGGGACATCGCGCACCTCCGGGCGCAACATTGCCGGAGCGCAGGCAAGCCGACTTACGATGCCAGCGTCCCCCCTGCCCACGACCCCCGAGGAGGCTCCCGGTGGCCTCGCCCCGACCCGGCGCCGACCGGCCGCGGCTCGCCGAGCAGCTCAGCACCGCCCGCCGCCGCCGCGGCCTGTCGGTGCGCGCGCTCGCCGCGGCCTGCCGCCTGCCCGCCAGCACCATCCAGGGCTGGCTCAGCGGGGCGCACCTGCCCGGCCCGGCCCTGCGCGAGGAGTTCACGGCCCTCCTGGACGCCCTCGGCCTCACCGAGGAGCGCCCGGCGGAGCAGTGGTGGGAGGACGTCAACCGCTCCCGCACGCCCGTCCAGCCCGCGACCACCCCGTACGTGGGCCTGCGCTCCTACCGCGCCGAGGACGAGGCGCACTTCTTCGGGCGGACCGCGGAGGTCGCCGAGCTCGGGGAGCGGGTGACCCGGCTGGCCGGTGCCGACGGGCCCCGCATCCTCGCCGTCGTGGCCGCCTCGGGCGCGGGCAAGTCCTCCCTGCTGGGGGCCGGCCTGCTCGGCCGGCTGCGCGCCGAGGGCCAGCCGCTGCACGGGTGGAGCGCCCTGGCCACCACACCGGGCCTGGACCCCGGGCGCCGGCTCGACGACGCGGTGGAGGCCGACCCGGACCTGCTCGTCGTCGACCAGCTGGAGGAGCTGTGGACCGGCACCCGGGACGCCGAGCAGCCCGGGCGGTTCCTGGACCGGCTCGCCGCCGCGAGCCGGGACCGGGTGGTCGTGGTGGGCCTGCGCGCGGACTTCTTCGGCAAGGCCAGCAGCCACGCCGAGCTGCGCGCCGCCCTGGAGCGCCCCGTGCTGCTCGGCGCGCTGACCCGCGAGCAGCTGCAGCAGATCGTCGTCGGCCCCGCCGAGGCCGTCGGCGCCCGTGTCTCCCCGGACCTGGTCGAGGTGATCCTGCGCGACGTGGCCCCCCGCGGCGCGGAGATCGGGGTGGGGCTGCTGCCCCTGCTCTCCCAGGCCCTGCTCGGCACGTGGGAGCACGCCCGCACCCGCGAGCTCACCGTGGCCGACTACCACGCCGCGGGCGGCATCACGGAGGCCGTGGACCGCCGGGCCGAGGAGGTCTACGCCGCGCTGGAGCCCGGTGAGCGGGACCTCGCCCGGGCCATCTTCCTGCGCCTGGTGCGCGTTGTGGGCACCGGCTCCTCCGCCGCCGTGGTGCGCACCCCGGTCCCGCGCGAGGAGCTGCCCGAGGGCGGTCCCGCCGTGGTGGAGCACTTCGCCCGCGCCCGGCTGCTGACCGTGGACCGGGACGAGGTCCAGCTCAGCCACGAGTCCCTGCTCGACCACTGGTCCCGGCTCAGCCGCTGGATCGAGGACGGCCGGCGCGACCTCTACGTCCGGCAGCAGCTGCAACGGGCCACCCAGATGTGGCTGGCCAACGACCGCGATCCCCTCGCGCTGATCCCGTTGGGCCAGCTGGCCTCCTTCCGGGACTGGACCGGGGACCCGCATCAGCAGGTGCTGCTCAGCCCGGCCGAGCGCGAGTACCTGGCGGAGAGCGAACGGCACTACGACGACGCCCTCGAGCGGCAGAAGCGCACGGCCCGGGAGATCGAGCGGCGCGGCCACGTGGCGCTCGTCCTGCTGGCCCTGGCGGTCTGCGCGGCCGTGGTCGCGGGCGCCCTGGGCATCCGGGCGGAGCGCTTCCAGATCGACGCGGAGACGGCCCGTGACCAGGCCCTGTCCCGGCAGACGGCGCTGGAGGCCTCCCGCATCCGGGGGGAGTCGCCGAACCTGGCCGCCCAGCTCAGTCTCGCGGCGTACCGGATGTCGCCCACCCGGGAGGGCGTCTCCGCCCTCATCGACGCGACCGCGGTGAGCGCGCCGGAGCGCTGGCTGGGCCCGGACGGCGCGTCCCGGCTCGCGGCGCTGGACGACGGCTCGGTGGTGGCGCGCGCCGCCGGGGACGGCCGGCTGTCCGTGTGGTGGGACTTCGAGAGCCTGGTCGAGGACCGGGAGGACGTCGTGGTCCTCGACGACGCGGAGCGGGGCCTGGCCGACGTCGACCTCGTGGAGCGGGACGGGAGGGTGCTCGCGGCGGTCGCCGGGACCGGCCACGTCAGCCTGTGGGACGTCACCGAGCGGCCCGTGCGGCAGCTCGCCGGCCTGGAGGTGGACACCGGGACCCCGTTCAACGCGGTGGTGTTCTCGCCCGGCGGGCGGCAGCTGCTGGCCGGCGGCCGGGGCGAGGTGCTGCGCTGGTCGCTCGAGGACCCCGGGTCCCCGCAGGCGCTGCCGCGGCTGCCCCTGGGCGAGGACGCCGACGTCCTCGCCGTCGCCGCGGCCGCCGACGGCACCGTCTACGCCGGCGGGAGCTCCGCGGGCCTCGTCCGGTACGCCACCGACGGCCGGGACGCCGAGCGCCTCGACCCGGTGCCCACCGGCCGGACCGTCCGGTCCCTGGCCCTCGACGATGACGGCGCCCGCCTGGCCGTGGGGCTGAGCGCCCGCGAGCTGCGGCTCTACGACGTCGAGGGCGAGCGGCTGGCCGAGGCCGGGACCGTCCGCGACTTCGGCAGCTGGGTCAGCGACGTCAGCTTCTCCCCGGACGGGGAGCAGATCGTGGCCGCGAGCTTCGACCAGAACGCCTACGTGCACCGGCTGCCCGATCTCGCGCGCGTGGAGGTGTTCCCTACCGCGGCCCGGGTGACGGGGGCGCTGCAGGTGGGCGAGCGGTTGATCACCGCCTCCCAGGACGGCACCACCCGCTCGTGGGACCTGGAAGGCCCGGTGATTCACCGCCGCGGGGAGCCGGTGTACCAGCTCTCCACCGACCGCTCGGCCACGGTGCTCAGCGCCGTGGGCATCGGCGCGGGCGTCGTCTCCCTGTTCGACCTCACCGGGGAGGTGCCCGTGCCGCTGCCGTCCCCGGAGGCCCCGCCCGGGGAGACCCTCTGGTACGCGGGCGCCGTGGCCCCCGACGCCTCGTTCGTGGCCGGTGGCACCGAGGACGGGGACGTCCTGGCCTGGCCCCTCGAGGACGGGCGCCCGCAGGAGCCGGCGCGGGCGGCGGCCCTGGACGTGGGGGTCACGGGCGCCGACGTGACGGCGGACGGCTCCACGATCGCGGCGTGGTCCGAGGTCGGCACCGAGGTCGCCCTCCTGCGCCGTGACGCCGGCGGAGGGGTCCGGCGCGTGTCCACGATCCCGGTGGCCGGGACGGAGGCGGCGCGGTTCAACGCCTCGGGGACGGTGTTCGCGGCGGCGGACGACTCCAGGCACGTGCAGCTGTGGGACGTCTCCGACCCCGCCGCGCCCCGCCGGACCGCGGAGCTCACCCTGGACTCGGTCGTGACCTCGGCCGTGTTCTCCCCGGTGGCCGACGTCCTGGCCGTGGGGACCGAGGGCGGGCGGGTGCGTCTCTGGGACGTCGCGGACCCGTCCGAGCCCCACCCCTTGGGCGAGACCTCCGACGCCCTGTCCTCGGTCAAGGGACTGCAGTTCTCCCCGGACGGCACCCTGCTGGCGGGCGCCTCGGGGGACAAGTTCGTGTGGATCTGGGAGGTCGGCGCCGCGGACCTGAGCGTCTACGCGGCCCTGTCCGCCTCCGGGGACCGGATGAACGACGTGCGCTTCGTCGGCGACCAGCTGGTCGCCACCGGCGACGACGGCGTGGTGCGCAGCTGGCTGGTGCAGGCGGAGGACGCGGTCAGCGCGGTCTGCGCGGCCCGCGGGGACCGGATCACCGAGGACGAGTGGAGCCGGCACGTGACGGGAGCCCCGTACCGGGACCTGTGCTGAGCCCGGCGCCGGTGGCCGTTCCTGTCCGGGGCCCTGTGCTGGGGTCTGCGCCGAGCGCTGCGCCCAGGCCGGTGCCGGGCCCCGAGGCGGAACCGGGGCGGGGCCGGCGGACCGCCCCGGAGTCCCCGGCGCGGCCCGCCGCCGGGCCGCTCACTTGGCGTCCGCGTAGGACTCCACCACGGCCACGCTGACGGGGAACTCCACCGGGATCCGGCCGAACACCATCCGCCCCGCCTGCTCGGCGCATCCCCGGACCAGCTCGGCCGCGCGCTCGGCCTCCTCCCGGGCGCAGTGCAGCACGATCTCGTCGTGCAGGAAGAAGACGAGCTCGGCGTCGATCCCCTCCCGCACGAGGGCGGAACGGATGGCGCCCATCCAGCACATCGCCCACTCCGCCGCGGTGCCCTGCACCACGAAGTTGCGGGTGAACCGGCCCTGGCCGCGGGCCATCGACCCGGCGCGCCGCTCGGCCTCCGCGGTCGCGGTGTCGCGCTGGGCCGCGTCCCAGTCCGGCCCCGGCCGGGGCGACCAGCGGCCCAGGTGCGTGCACACCTGCCCGCCGGTCTCCCCGACGCGGGCCGCCCGCTCGACGTAGTCCACGGCCCGCGGGAACATCCGGGCCAGGTGCGGCATGAGCCGCCCGGACTGCCCGGTGGTGGCCCCGTACATGGCGCCCAGCATGGCCACCTTCGCCTGCGGGCGCTCGGTCAGCTCCGATCCGCGCTCCTCGCCCAGGTCCGCGATGGCCTGGTACAGGTCACGGCCGTGGGAGGCGGCGGCCAGGGCGTCGTCGTGGGCGAGGGCCGCGAGGACGCGCGGCTCCAGCTGGGCGGCGTCGGCGACGACGAGCACCCGTCCCGGGTCCGCCCGCACGGCGTCCCGCACCACGTGCGGGATCTGCAGGGCGCCGCCGCCGCGGGCCGACCACCGCCCGGTGACCACACCGCCCACCACGTACTCCGGCCGGAAGCGGCCCTCCCGCACCCAGCTGTCCAGCCAGTGCCACCCGTTGGCGCTGAGCAGCCGCGCCTGCTTCTTGTGCTCCAGGATCGGCTCGATCAGCGCCTGGCGCCGCGCGGCCAGGTCGGGCACGGCCCGGGCCCACTCGACGAGCTCCCACTGCCGGGTGCTGGTCACGTCGATGCCCGCCGCGCGCATGGCCTTGAGCAGCTCCTGCGGGGAGTCCGGGTTCAGCCCGGGGGCGTGCAGCACCTCCCGCAGCCGCCGGACGGTCCGCTCCATCCGCTCGGGCCGCTCCCCGGGGGCCGGTTCGGGCCCGAGCGCCTCCTCCAGCAGGGCGCGGTGGACGTCCTCGCGCCAGGGCACCCCGGCGTGCTGCATCTCCGCGGCGATCAGCGCCCCCTGGGACTCCGCGGCCAGCAGGAGGGTCAGCCGGCGGGGGTCCGCCGCGCCGGCCACGGCGGCGAGCTGGGCCAGCAGCTCGCCCACGAGCTCGTCCACCCCCGGCCCGGCGGCGCGCGGCAGCTCGAACAGGCTCGACTGGTCCTGCGCCGGCCGTGGGGGCGGGAGCAGGCCGGGCGCCTCGTCCTCCGGCAGCGCCGGCAGGACGGGGGCGTAGGGGAGGGGGCCCTGCGCCCCGGAGCCGTGCGCGGTCGCGGCCGTGGCGACGATCGCCTGGCACAGCCGCAGGTCGTGGCACCGTTCGACGCGCGCTCCCGCGGCCAGCAGCTCGGGATAGAGCGCTCCGGTGCGCTCCCACGCCCAGCGCGGGGCGGTGTCCCCGGCCCGGCGGGCGGCCTCCTCGCGCGCGGTGACGAACGCGGCCAGCTCCCCGGCGGGCACGTCCACGGCGGCGCCGGCCGCCCCGTCGGACACCACCACGGCACGGTGCCCGGCCCGTCCCTCCTCCGCTGCTCCCACCACGATGTGCATCAGGCCATTGTCCTGCACGGGTCCGTCACCGTAGGCCGGTGCCCGGACTGCACACGCGCCCGCGCCGCGCCGTGCCCGGCAGCCCGTCCACACGTCCCGCCCGGCCCGGTCCGGGTCCGGCCGCCCGGACCGAGAGTGGGGCCATGAGCACCGCCGCCCACCGCCCCGCCCCGGCCCGGACCCCGGGCGCCCTCACCGCCCGGGTCCGCACGGTCCGCCTCGTCAGCGACGACCCCGCCCTGCGCGCCACGGTCGGACGCGTCTGCGCCGCGGCCGGCGCCGAGCTGCTGGCCGAGCCCGCCGATCCGAGCTCTCCCGCGCGGGCGCCGCTCGCCGACACCGAGCTGGTGGACGTGCACCACGCGGTGCGGGGCCGGGTCCGGCCGGGCACCGTTCTGGTGGGCCGGCCCGAGGACACCGGGCTGTGGGACCGGGCCGCCGAGCTCGGCGGCTGCACCGTCGCGGTGCTGCCGGACGCCGCCGGCTGGCTCGCCGACCTGCTCTGCGCGAGGAGCACGGGCGGACCCGGCCCGGGCGGGACGGGGCACGTCGTGGGCGTCCTGGGTGCGGTGGGCGGGGCGGGCGCCTCCACGCTGGCGTGCTGGCTCGCGGACCGGGCCGCCCAGGAGGAGCGCACGGCCGTGCTGGTGGACGCGGACCGCGAGGGCTGCGGCATCGACGTCCTGCTGGGCCTCGAGGACCGGGACGGGCTGCGCTGGCCGGACCTGCAGCGGATCGCCGGGACCGTGCACGCGGAGCAGCTGTGGCCGGCCCTCGCCCGTGCCGGCCGGCTGCGGTGGCTCTCCTGGGACCGCTCCCGCCCGGACGGCGCGCCCGCGCCCTACGCGCCCGTGCTGGAAGCCCTGCGCCGGGCCGCGGAGCTTGTCGTCGTGGACCTGGGCCGGGCCGGCCCGGCGGCGGCGGACACGGCCGTCCTGTGCGACGAGGTCCTCGTGCCGGCGCCCCGCACGGTCCGGGGCATGCTGGCCGCCCGGTGGGCCGCGGACCTGCTGGCCGGCATCCCGGCCCGCCTGGTGCCTGCCGGGCTCAACGTGGCCGACGTGGACGACGCCCTCGCCGCCGCCGCGACCGGCCTGCCGGTCGCGGGATCCGTGCGCTTCTGCGGCGGGGTGCCCGAGGCCGCCGAGACGGGCCGCCTCCTCGAGGCCGGCCGCTCCCGCCGGCTCGGCCGGGACGTGGCCGGGCTGCTCGCGGCCGTGGGAGCGCTGCGGTGAGCGCCTCCCCGCCGGAGCTGCCGGACGCGCTGCTGGAGGACGTGCGGGACCGGCTGCTCTCCGCCCCGGGCCCCGTCACCGACGCCGACATCGCCGAGGCCGTGCGCGCCGGTGGCCGCGTGCTGGGCGCGGCCGGCACGCTGCACGCGGTCCAGGTGGTGCGGGCCGAGCTCACCGGGCTCGGTCCGCTGGAGCCCCTCCTGCCGCACCGGGGACTCACCGACGTCTACGTCAACGGGCCCGACCAGGTGTGGCTGGAGACCGGGGCCGGGGTGCGGCGGGTCGCGTCCCCGTTCCGCTCGGACGCCGAGGTGCGGGCCCTGGCGGTGCGGCTGGTGACCGCCGCCGGTCGCCGGCTCGACGCCGCCCACCCGTGCGCCGACGTCCAGACCGCCGGCGGGTACCGGGTGCACGCCGTCCTGCCGCCCGTCTCCACCGGAGGGACCCTGCTCTCCGTGCGCTTCCGGACCCACCGGACCCTGTCCCTGCAGGACCTCGTGGACGTGGGCACCCTCCACCCGGACACGGCCGAGCTGCTCGCCGGGGCGGTGCAGTCCGGGGCGAACTTCCTGGTCAGCGGGGCGACCGGAGCCGGGAAGACCACCGTGCTCAACGCCTTGCTGTCCCGGTCGCCGCAGCACGAGCGGATCGTGCTGATCGAGGACGCCGCCGAGCTGCGCCCCGAGCATCCCCACGTGGTCGGGCTCCAGGCCCGGCACGCCAACGCCGAGGGCGCCGGAGGCATCGACCTGGCCGAGCTCGTCCGCCAGGCGCTGCGGATGCGCCCGGACCGGCTCGTGGTGGGGGAGTGCCGCGGGGCCGAGGTGCGCGAGCTCCTCACCGCGCTCAACACCGGGCACACGGGAGCGGGCACGGTCCACGCGAACTCCGCCGAGGCGCTGCCCGCCCGGCTCGCGGCCCTGGGCGCGCTCGCCGGGATGAGCCGGGAGGCGGTCACGCTGCAGGCCGTGAGCGCCCTGGACCTGGTCGTCCACGTCGCCCGTGCGGGCGGGCGCCGCGAGGTCCGCGCGGTCTCCCTGCTCGAGGAGCGCGCCGGAGCCCTCGCCACGGTGCCCGCCGCCGTCCAGGCCGACGGGCGGCTGCGCCGCGGACCGGGCTGGGCGGGACTGTGCGCCCTGCTGGACCGGTCCCTCGCCGCGGCACCGGCCACCGCGCGGAGCACCCCGTGAGCGCGCTGCTGGTCCTCGCCCTGTGCCTGGCCGGCTGCTCCGCCGCCCTGCTGGGCGGACCGCTCCACCGGGTCCGGGCGGCCGCACGGCGGGACCCCGGCAGGAAGCGGATGACGGCGTGGCGGTCCCGTCTCTCCCGGGACGCCGCCGCGGAGGCGGCCGAGTGGGTCGCGCTGCTGCGCCGGCTGGCGGCGCTGCTGCAGGCGGGACGGTCGCCGGCGACGGCCTTCGAGGGCGCCGCCGGTGGAGCCGGCCACCGGTCCCGCACACCCACGGCCCGTCACCTGGAGCAGCTGTGCGCCGCCGTGGCGGCCGCCGCCCACCTGGGCCTGGGCACCGCGGACGCGCTCGCCGCCGTTCCCGCCCCGGCGCTCGGCCACCGGCCCCTGGAGCGGTGGGCGGCCTCGGCCACGGCCGAGCTGACGCTGTGCTGGGAGGTCTCCGAGCGCACCGGTGCACCGCTGGCCGAGCTGCTCGGCGGGCTCGCCGACGCCCTCGAGGCCGAGCTGGACGCCGAGGCGGCCCGGAGCACCGCACTGGCGGGCCCCCGGTCGACCGTCCGGATCCTGTCCTGGCTGCCGGTGCTCGGGATCGCCCTGGGCATGCTGATGGGCGTCGACCCGCTGCGCACCCTGTTCACCACGCCGTGGGGCGCGGCCGCGCTCGTCGCCGGCGCGGTCCTCACCGTCCTCGGCCGGGCGTGGACGCGAGCGCTGATCGGCCGGGCCGAGGCCGTGGGTGCGCGATGACGGCCCTGATCGCCGCCGCCGTGGGCCTGCTCCTGCTCGCGGCCGCGACCGTGGTGCTCCTGCCCCACCGGGCGCGCCTGACGGCGTGCTCGGGCCCGGCCACGGTGGGCCGCCGGGCTCCCGCGGCGCACGTCTCCGCCGGGGTCCTCGTGGAGCTGACCGCGGCCATGCTGGACGCCGGGCTGCCGCTCGGGGAGGCCGTGGCCGTGCTGGGCGGGAGCCGGGGGCACGCTCCCGGCAGTGCCCTGGCCGGGGTGGGCGCCGGGCTGCGGCTGGGGCTGCCGTGGGTCACCGCCTGGGCCGCGGCCGGCGAGCTGCCGGCGCACCTGGAGGACTACCGCGAGGCCCTCGCGTTCACGGCGACCTCGGGGGCACCCTCGGCGCGGAGCCTGCGGTCCCAGGCCTCCCAGGTGCGCCGGGCCGCCTACCGGCGGGCCGAGCGCGCCGCGGAGGTGCTGTCCGTGCAGCTCGTGCTGCCGCTGGGGCTGTGCTCCCTGCCGGCCTTCGTCTGCTGGGGCGTGCTGCCGGTCGTGATGGGCCTCGTCCCGGAGGTGTTCCGATGACCCGCCGCGCCCGGAGCCGCGCGCCCCCGTCCGCGGGAGCCGCCTCCGCCCGCTGCACCGTCCACCGATCGAGGCGGATCAGGCCGCCTCCCTCCATCTGCTCCACCCATCCCGAAAGGACCCGTCATGTCCCAGCAGCAGCTCTCCCGGCCCCGGTTCTCCTCCCGTGAGGCGTTCCGGCGCCGCAGGTCCGTGGCATCCGACCTCGCCCACGGCACCGGCCTCACCGCCACCGCCGCCCGAGCCGCCCGCCGCGGCGCCTCCGCTCCGCCCCGTCCGCTCCGGCGGGCGGAGGAGGCGGACCTCGGGGCGACCACGGTCGAGTACGCCATGGTGGTGCTCGCCGCCGCGGCCTTCGGCGGCGTCATGGCCGCGGTGCTCTCCTCCGGCCAGGTGCGCGAGCTCCTGACCGCGATCATCGAGAAGGCCCTCGGGGTCTGAGAACCGTGCCGCGTGGGGTCCGCGGCGCCGGTCCCGGCGCCGCGGACCCCGCGGTCCTCCCGTCCCGCGGTCCTCCCTTTGTCACGGCTCTTGGCTCCCTGTGATCCTCGGCGCCCCGCGGGGTGGGTGACCGTTCCCCGCGCCCGGAGCCGGCCGTCCTCGGCGCCCGGCCGTTCGCAGCCGTCCCGTCCGCTCACCCACCGGCTCACCGGCTCATCACCACTGCCCTCCGCCTGCCCACCGTTCGCTCACCGTCCCCGAGGAGACCGCCATGACCGCCGAACGCCCCCGTCCGTCGCCGCACACCGCGGGTCCCGACCGCGGGGCCGTCACCGCCGAGACGGCGGTCCTGCTGCCCGCGCTCGTGCTGCTCCTGGCCGTGCTGCTCGCCGCGGCCGCGGCCGGGATGACGCTGATCCGCTACGAGGAGGCCGCGCGGGCCTCGGCCCGGGCCGCAGCCCGCGGCGAGAGCTCCGCGACCGTCCGCTCGACCGCGCTGTCCGTGGCGGGCCGGGACGCCGCGGTGCACGTCGAGGCCGGCACCGGGACCTCCACGGTGGTCGTGGCCGGCCCCGCCCCCGGGATCCTGGGCACCTGGGGCGGCTGGGAGCTGCGCGCCGAGGCCTCCGCCGAGACCGAGGGCGCCCGCACGGCCGGGGACCACGGTGGCTGACCCGGCAGCCCGCCCGGCGGTCGGCCCGGTGCCGGCCGGCAGCACACCGGCCGCCGCCCGTGCCCGTGCCCGTGACCGTGACCGTGACCGTGACCGTGACCGTGCCCGTGACCGTGACCGTGACGATGACCGTGGCAGCGGCACCGTGCACGCCCTGACGTTTTCCCTCGTGCTCGGCGTGCTCCTGGTCACGGTGCTGCTGCTGGCGCAGGCGGGCATCGCGACCCATCGGGCGGGCAAGGCCGCGGACCTCGCCGCGCTCGCCGCCGCGGACGTCGCCCGCGGACTCGCGGCCGGTGAGCCGTGCGGCACCGCCGCCCGCGTCGCGCAGGCCAACGGCGCTCAGCTGGAGCTGTGCGAGCTGGTGGAGCCGGACCGGGTCGTCGTCGATGTGGGAACCGCGGTCGCGCTCGAGGGGCCGCTGGCCCGGTTCGGCGCGGCCCGCGGGGTCTCCCGGGCCGGTCCGCCCCGGGACCCGTGAGCGCTCAGGCGCCCGGGGCGTTGCGCAGCAGCGCGTCGATCAGCTTCACCGCGCCCTGCTTGTCCAGCGGGTTGTTGCGGTTGCCGCACTTGGGCGACTGCACGCAGGACGGGCAGCCGTGCTCGCACTCGCAGGAGGAGATCGCCTCACGGGTCGCGCGCAGCCACGCGACCGCGGTGTCGTAGCCGCGCTCCGCGAAGCCCGCGCCGCCGGGGTGCCCGTCGTAGACGAAGACCGTGGGCAGCTCGGTGTCGGCGTGCAGGGCGGTGGAGAGCCCGCCCACGTCCCACCGGTCGCACGACGCCACGAGCGGGAGCAGGCCGATGGCGGCGTGCTCGGCCGCGTGCAGGGAGCCGGGGACGTCCGGCTCCTCGATCCCGGCGCCGTTCAGCACCGGCCCGGGCACGGTGAACCACACCGACTTGGTGAACAGGTCCCGGGCGTCGAGCTCGAGAGGCTCCTCGCCGAGCACCTCGTTGGAGGTCACGGCCTTGCGCTGGAAGGAGACCACCTTCGTGGTGACCTGCACCTGGCCGAAGTGGACGGTCACCGGCCCCCACGTCTCCGAGCGCTCCTCCGCCACCACGGTGACCTGGGTGACGTCCCGGGCGGTCGTGTAGAAGTCCGGGTGCGCCCGGGTCACGGCCGCGTAGGAGTCCGCCTCGTTGAGCTCGTCGACGAGGTAGGTCCGCCCCTGGTGCACGTACACGGCCCCGGGGTGGGCCTGGTAGTGGGACTGCGGGGCGTCCATGGTGCCCAGCACCGCGCCCGTGTCGGTCTCGATGATCCGGATCGGCCCGCCCCCGTCCGAGCGCAGGGAGACCATCCCGGCCGCGGACTGCGGGTGCGTCCAGAACCACCCGCTCGGCCGGCGGCGCAGGTGCCCGTTGGCCACCAGGGAGGAGAGCACCTCCGCCGCCGTGGGGCCGAACGCGCCGACCTCCTCGGCCCGCAGCGGCTGCTCGGCCGCCGCCGCGCACAGGTGCGGGGCCAGCACGTAGGGGTTCGAGGGGTCGAAGACGGTGGCCTCGACGTCCACGTCGAAGACGGCCTCCGGGTGGTTCACCAGATAGGTGTCGAGGGGGTCGTCGCCGGCCACGAACGCCGCCAGCGCCTCCTGCCCGGCCCGGCCCGCCCGGCCGATCTGCTGGAAGAAGGAGGCCCGGGTTCCGGGCCAGCCCGCCACCACCACGGCGTCCAGGCCCGCCACGTCGATGCCGAGCTCCAGGGCGGAGGTGCTGGCCACGCCGAGCAGCCGCCCGTCCCGCAGGGCCGCCTCCAGGGCACGGCGCTCCTCGGGCAGGAAACCGGAGCGGTAGGCCGCCACCCGGTGGGCCAGCGAGGGATCGACCTCCTCGAGCTGGCGGTGCGCGATCTGGGCGATCGTCTCCGCGCCGCGCCGGGACTTGATGAAGGCGATCGTCCGGACCCGGTGCAGCACCAGGTCCGTGAGCATGTCGGCGGCCTCGGCCAGCGCGGTCCGGCGCACCGGGGCGTCGTTCTCGCCCACGCCGTCCGTCTGCTCGGGCTCCCAGAGCACCACGGTGACCGGCCCGTGCGGGGAGAAGTCCGTGGTCACCGGCGTCACCTCGGCCTCGGGCACGCCCACGAGCCGGGCGAAGGAGGCGTGCGGTTCGAACGAGGTGGCCGAGGCCCCGATGAAGACGGGGTCGGCGCCGTAGGCCCGGCAGATCCGGCGCAGCCGCCTCATGAGGTTGGCCACGTGCGAGCCGAAGACCCCGCGGTAGGAGTGCGCCTCGTCCACGACGACGTACCGGAGCCGGCGGAAGAACCGGGACCAGCGCGCGTGGTTGGGCAGCACACCGTAGTGCAGCATGTCGGGATTGCACAGCACCACGTCCGCGTGGTCCCGGACCCAGCGGCGCTCGGCCGGGTCGGTGTCGCCGTCGTAGGTGGCGGCGCGCAGGGTCGGCAGGCCCAGCGCCTCCAGCCCCTTGAGCTGGTCGGCCGCCAGGGCCTTGGTGGGCGAGAGGTACAGGGCCGTGGCCTCGTCCGGGTGGCGCACCATGCCGGGATGCGCGAGTGCGGCCAGCCGTCCCCGGTGCACGGCGTCGGCCACGGGCAGCTGGTAGGCCAGGGACTTGCCCGAGGCCGTGCCGGTGGCCACCACCACGTGCCGGGGGGCCAGTACGGCCTGGACCTGGTGCAGGTACGGCCGGTGCACGCCCAGCCGCTCGTAGGCCGCGACCACGTCCGGGTGCAGGTGCTCGGGCCACGGGGCCGTCACCGCGTCCCGGTCCGGCAGCTCCCGGACATGACGCACCTGCTCCGGCGCGTCGCCGCGGCCGAGCAGGGGGATCAGGGAGGCGTGGTCGGAGGACGGCACCGGTTCATTGTGCCACCGCGGTCACGGCGGCCCCACCCGTGGAAGGGCCGCCGGGACCGCGGGACGCGCCGGCCGGGGACAGGACGGGCGACCCGGCGCCGGACCCGTTCCGTCAGTCCTGTCCGGCCGCGCCGTGGACCCGCCGGTGCACGCGCGCCTCCCAGGGGGCCAGGACGGTGACGTCCGCCGGAGCGGCGCTGCCGCCCCGGTTGCCGAGCAGCACCTCGGTGCCGGCCCACGCGGCGGCGTCCGGGAGGTCGGCGCGCACGTCCTCGCCCGAGACGTTGGCCAGCACGAGCAGCTCGACGTCGCCCAGCCGCCGGGTGAAGGCGTAGGCCTGCTCGTGCTCCGGGACCAACATCGTGAAGTCGCCCAGGGCCACCGCCGGCTCGGTGCGGCGCAGCTCGATGAGCCGGCGGTAGTGGTGGAACACGGAGCCCGGATCCGCCCGGGCGGCGTCGGCGTTGACCACGTCGTGGTTCGGGTTGACCGGGATCCACGGGGTGCCGGTGGTGAACCCGGCGTGCTCCCCGGCGCTCCACTGCACCGGGGTGCGGGCGTTGTCCCGGCCCGTCCAGCGCAGGCCCTCCAGCACGGCGGCGCGGTCCGCCCCGGCGGCCACGGCGTGCCGGTAGTGGTTGACCGACTCGATGTCCCGGAAGTCCTCGATCGAGCCGAAGTCGGTGTTGGTCATGCCCAGCTCCTCGCCCTGGTAGACGTAGGGCGTGCCGCGGTGCAGGTGCAGCAGCGTGGCCAGGCACGTGGCGGAGGCCACCCGGTGCTCCGGGGAGTCGTCGCCGAAGCGGGAGACCACCCGGGGCTGGTCGTGGTTGTTCCAGTACAGGGAGTTCCAGCCCACCTCCTCCAGACCCTCCTGCCACCGGCCCAGGGAGGCCTTCAGATCGGTCAGGCGCAGCGGCTTCGGGTCGAACTTGCCGCCGGGGCCGTGGTCGAGGTTGACGTGCTCGAACTGGAAGACCATGTCCACCTCGGCCCGGGCCGGGTCGGTGAACAGCACCGCCTCCTCCACCGTGACGCCGGGCATCTCGCCCACGGTCAGCAGCTGGGCGTCCCGGCCGGCGAAGACCTCCCGGTGCATCTCCTGGAGGAACTCGTGGATGCGCGGCCCGTTGGTGTAGGACACCGAGCCGTCGCCGTAGGGGGTCCCCTCCACGGGCGGCCCGTCGTGCAGGTGCCCGTCGGCGGCGACGTCCTTGCTGATCATGTTGATCACGTCCATCCGGAAGCCGTCCACCCCGCGGTCCAGCCACCAGCGCATCATGGCGTGCACGGCCCGGCGCACCTCGGGGTTCTCCCAGTTGAGGTCCGGCTGCTTGGCCGAGAACAGGTGCAGGTAGTACTCGCCGGAGGCCTCGTCGAGCTCCCAGGCGGGCCCGGAGAAGATGCTCTGCCAGTTGGTCGGCTCCGCCCCGGGCGCCCCCGCCTCCATGCCGCGGCGGGGCGTGCGCCACCAGTACCAGTCCCGCTTGGGGGAGTCGGGGGAGGAGCGGGACTCCACGAACCAGGGGTGCTCGTCGGAGGTGTGGTTGACCACGAGGTCCATCACGAGCTTCATGCCGCGGGCGTGCACGGCCTCGAGCAGCTCGTCGAACTCCTCGAGCGTGCCGAAGGACGGGTCGATGTCCTGGTAGTCGCTGATGTCGTAGCCGTTGTCGTCCTGCGGGGAGCGGTAGATCGGCGACAGCCAGATCACGCCCACCCCCAGGGCCTCGAGGTGGTCCAGGTGGGCGAGGATCCCGCCCAGGTCACCGATCCCGTCGCCGTTCGAGTCGGCGAACGAGCGGGGGTAGATCTGGTACACCACGGTGTCGGTCCACCACGCGGGGGCCGGGGCAGTGGTGAGGTCGTGCTGCTGAGGACTGGTGGTCATTTGACGGCTCCTCGGGTCACGCCGGAGATGACCCACCGCTGGGCGAGGACGTACACCACGAGCAGTGGTGCCATCGCCATGAGGTAGGACGCGAACGCGACGGTGTAGTTGGTCTGGAACTGGGACTGGAAAACGTACTGCACGAGCGGCAGGGTCGCCTGCCCGGGGTCGGAGACGATGATGAGCGGGAGCAGGAAGTCGTTCCACGCCCACAGGCAGGTCAGGATCCCGACGGTGGCGTTCATGGGCGTGAGCAGGGGGAAGATCACCCGCCAGAAGACGCCCCACGTGCCGGCGCCGTCCATCCGGGCCGCCTCCTCGAGCTCGAGGGGGATGGAGCGGATGTAGGCGGTGAAGATGAAGATGTTGAAGGACAGGCCGTAGACGACGTACAGCAGGACCAGCCCGGCCGGGTTGTCCAGGCCCAGCTGCGCGGTCTGCTTGGCCACGGGGAGCATCAGGATGGGGAAGGGCACGAAGAGCGCGGAGACGAAGTAGAGGAACAGGCCCTTGAAGAGGCGCCGGTGCATGTTCCGGGCGATCGCGTAGGCCACCATCGAGTTCGTCAGCAGGGTCAGGGCCACGGCCGACACCGTGATGACCGCGCTGTTGAGCGCTGCCCGGGGGAAGTCCGTCAGCGTCCAGGCGTCGGCGAAGTTGGCCCACCGGACCTCGGTCGGGAGCGCGAAGCCGCTTCCGCCCAGCTGGTCGGGGGTCTTCAGGGCGGTGACCACCGTGAAGTACAGCGGCACGAGGACGGTCAGGGCCAGCACGACCAGCAGCGCGGTGAGCCACCAGTCGACCCGGGCGCCGGTGCGCCGTCGTCGGGCGGGGCGCGGGGCGGTCCCGGGGGCGGCGGTCCCGCTGGGCGGGGCGGCGACGTGGGTGGAGGACATCAGGCGGACACCTCTTCGCGGCGGAGGACTCGGAGCTGGACGACGGCGAAGACCACCAGCACCACCATGAACACCACGGCGTTGGCGATCTGGTAGCCGTACTCCCCGCCCTGGAAGCCGCCCTTGTAGATGAGCACGGAGACGGACTCCGTGGCGGTGCCCGGTCCGCCGCCGGTCATGGCGATGATGTGGTCGAAGACCTGGAGGAAGTTCTTCAGCGACAGCACCATGTTCAGCGTGAAGAACGCCGCGATCATGGGGAAGGTGATGGACCAGAACCGCTTCCACGGGCCCGCGCCGTCGATGGCGGCGGCCTCGTAGAGCTCGGCCGGCACGGTCTGCAGGCCGGCGAGGTAGATGATGATGTTGAACGCGACCGCCTGCCACACGGCCAGGACGACGATCCCGACCCACGCGAGCTCGGGGTCGGCCAGCAGGGACGTCGAGAGACGGTCGATTCCCAGGGCGGCGCCGATGCTCGGCAGCGAGTTGGTGAACAGGTAGTTGAAGACGTAGCCGATGACCAGCACCGCGAGCACGTTCGGCACGAAGTAGACCCCGCGCAGGGTGTTCTTGAACCTGATCCTCCCGTTGAGGCCCACGGCCAGAGCCAGGGCGAGGACGTTGACCAGGACCGTGGCCACGAGCGCGAACCGGAAGGTGAACCAGTAGGCGGCGCGCACCCTCTCGTCGCCGAACAGCGCGGCGTAGTTGGACAGCCCGACGAAGTCCCAGTCGCCGTAGCCGGGGGAATCGGTGAAGCTGTAGAAGACCCCCTGCAGCACCGGGGCGGTGTGGAAGAGCAGGAAGAGCGCCAGGGCGGGGAGCACCATCCAGTAGTAGGCACGCCCGGGTCCGGTACGGCGGTTGCGGGCGGTGGCGGGGCGGGTCGTGGCGCTCATCGGGACTCCACTGCTCCCAGGCCCCAGCTGCGCCGGGTGGCGACCTCGTCCCAGCTCTCGTCGAGGGACGTCAGGAACGCCTCCCGGTCCCCGTCGATGAGGTACTGCTGCAGCAGCGGACCCAGGGGGACGGCGGGGATGAACTGGTGGTCGAAGAATCCCACGATGCGCTCCTGGTCGATGTAGGGCTGGATCCCGGTCAGGGCGGGGTCGTCGTTGGACAGGCCCTCGAGGGTCGGCACGGCCGTCTGCTCTTCGGCGTAGTCCTGGACGACCTCGGGCTGCATGAGGAACTCGACGAAGCGCCGGACCTCCTCGGGGTGCTCGGTGTCCGCGCCGGCGGTGATCACCACGTCCACGCCGGAGACCAGGACGGTCTGCGCCGGGTCGTTCGTGGCGGGCAGGGCGAAGCTGCCGATGGTGAAGCCGGGCTCGAACGAGCGGATCTGGGGCACCGCGTAGTTGCCCAGCAGCAGCATCGCCGACTCGCCCCGGGCGAAGGCGGCGGTGCCGTCCTCGTAGCCGGTGGCCACCGGGTCCGGCTGGGTGTGCTCGAACAGCTCCGCGAGCTTCCCGGCGGCCTCCGGCCACGCCTCCTGGAAGGTCGTCTCGCCGGCGAAGCGCTGCTCCCAGAAGTCCTCGGGGGTGGTCTGGGGGACGATCGGTGCCAGCGGCGCCTGGCCGGTCCACGCGTCGGCGAGCGTCCCGTAGAAGGGGGTGACGCCGCGGTCCTCGAACGTCCGCGCCGCGGCGATCAGCTCGTCCCACGTCTGCGGCACGGCGACGCCGTGCTCGGCGAAGAGCTCCTCGTTGTAGAGCACGCCGCCGGCGTTGGCCGCGAAGGGAACGCCGTTCACCGCCCCTTCGGAGCCCGCACCGAGCTCCTGGACGATCTCGGCGTAGGCCGGGTTGACGTCCTCCAGCGCCGCGGAGCCCGCGAAGTCGGCGAACACGCCCGCCGAGGCCAGCTCGCCGAAGGTCCCGTTGGCGTTGAGGGTCAGCACGTCCGGCACGTCCTCCTTCACCAGACGGGTGCGCAGGGCGGTCTCCGGGTCGGGGACGTTGTCCACGACCACGCGCACGTCCGGGTTCTGCACCTCGAACTGCCGGGCGAGCTCCTCGAAATAGGCCACGGCCTCGCCCTTGAACTGGAAGAACGTGATGGTGGTGGGCTGCTGCGCCTCGCCCGCGGAGCAGCCCGTCAGCAGCAGTGCGCATGCGGCGAGGCCCGTCCGGCGGAGCAGCGACCGGCGGGCGGTCGCGGAGGCCCTCACCTCGCGCCCGCTGACGGCGGGGCGGCGGGCCGGGAGGACGGGCGGGACCTGGTGCGCATGCGGATCTCCTGCGGTGGCGACCCGCGGTGGTCGCCGACCGGGTCTTCCGAGAATATATTTACGACTTAGATTTATTGCTTGGACTATTATGCGGATCACATCCGACGAGCGTCAAGGGGGATCGAGTGAGCCGTGCCGGAACATCTCCGCAGCTGCTGCGGCGGACCAACCTGGGCGCGGTCCTGCAGGTCCTGCGCGACGCCGGCGTGGTCACCGTCACCGAGCTGATGGCCGCCACCGGCCTGGTCCGCACCACGGTGATCGCCGTGTGCGACGACCTGCTGGACCGAGGCTGGATCCAGGAGGTCGAGGGGTCCTCCGGGGCGCAGGTGGGCCGGCCCGCGCGGCGGTTCCGGTTCGACGACCGGGCGGGCTTCGTCGTCGGCGTGGACGTCGGCGAGGCCAGGACCACCGCCGTGGTGGCCGACCTCCGGGGCCGCGTCCTGGGCCGGGCGACCCGCGTCTTCGCCGACCCGGCCCCGGCGCGGCGCCTGGGCACCGTGGACGCCGCCGTCGACGGCGCGCTCGCGGACGCCGCCGTGGCCCCGGACGCGGTGCTGGCCGCCGCCGTGGGGATCGCCGCGCCGGTGGACCGCCGCGGCAGGATCTCCCACGGCCAGCCGTTCTGGGAGGCCTTCGACCTCGGCTTCGAGCGCCGGCTGCAGGAGCGCCGCGGCTGGCCCACCCTGCTGGCCAACGACGCCAACCTCGCCGCGATGGCCGAGCGCTGGTGCGGTGCCGCCGCCGGGGTGGACGACCTCGTGGTCATGCTGGCCGGGGAGCGGATCGGCACCGGGGTGATGGAGGCCGGCCGCCTGCTGCACGGCCGCTCCGGTGCGGCGGGCGAGCTCGGCGGACTGGCCCTGGTGCAGGGCGTCGGCAGCCCGGACGGCATCGCGGCGCTGTGCCGGGCCTGGGGCGCCGAGGCGCTGCTGCCGGGCGCGCCGGCCACCGCGCTGCGGAACCTGGCCGGGCCCGCCGGAACGGTGGAGGCCCGCGACGTCTTCCGCGCGGCGGCCGCCGGGGACGACGTGGCCCGGCGGATCCTCGACCGGCTGGCCGAGCGCCTCGCACGGGTCATCGGCCTGCTGGGCACGCTCCTCGACCCCGAGCTGGTGGTCATCGCCGGGGCCGTGGCCGAGTCCTCCGCGGTCCTGCTGGAGGGCATCGACCAGCAGCTGCCACGGTTCACCGCCACGCCTCCGCGGGTCGCCGTCTCCGTGCTCGGGGACGCGGTCGTCTCGGTGGGGGCGGTGCGCCTGGCCCTGGACCACGTGGAGCGCCACGCCCTGGACCTGGAGCTGGGGGCGGCGGCCGGCTGAGGCCCTGCGGGGGCACCGTGCCACGGTCGCCCGGGAGTCCCCGCGCGCCCGTGGCGTGTGCGCTGCGCCACGGGCGGCACCGCGCTGATAGCGTCGCTCCGGTACGCCCTTCCGCCGCCCCCGGCGCAGCAGCGGCGCCCCGCCCCGACCCGGACCGCCGTCCCGGTCGCCCACCGTCCTCGCGGCCGCCGCGAGCGGCCCCACCCTCCAGGAGGACCCCGTGACGTCGTTCCCGCTCGCCGCCGGCGGCTACACCGCACTCGTCGACACCCTCGGGGCCGCGCTGTGCGCGCTCGAGCACGACGGCAGGGGCCTGGTGGTGGCCCGGGAGCCGGGCACCACGACCGAGGACTTCCGGGGCGTCGTGTGCGCCCCGTGGCCGAACCGCCTGGCCGACGGCCGGTACCGCTTCGCCGACCGCCGGCTCGAGGTCCCCGTCACGGAGCCCGAGCGCAGGACGGCCCTGCACGGGCTGGTCTTCGACCGCGAGTGGGAGGTGGTCTCCAGCAGCTCGACGGACGTGGTGCTCGCCCTCCGACTGGGCGCGGACCCCGGGTACCCCTTCGCCGTGCGGGTGGAGGTGCGCTACACGCTCGGTGAGGACGGCCTGCGGGTGGGGATCCGGGCCCGGAACGAGGGGGAGGCCGACGCGCCCTTCGGGTGCTGCTCGCACCCCTACGTCGTGGCCGGTGCCGGGGACGTGGACGACTGGGTCCTCGAGCTCGACGCGTCGAGCATGCTGCAGGTCTCCCCCGACCGGCTGCTGCCGACCGGTCTGGAGGACACGGCGGGAGGCGCCTTCGACTTCCGGGCGGGGCGTCCGCTGCGGGGGGCCTTCGTCGACAACGCGTTCACCGGCGTGGTCCCGCACGACGGGCGGTGCACGGTCCGCCTCACCGCCCCGGACGGTCACGGCGCGCTGCTCGGCTGGGACCCCCGCGCCGCCTGGGTGCAGATCCACACCGGCGACCACCTCGTGGGGGCGCCGCGCAGCGGGCTGGCGGTCGAGCCGATGGACTGCCCGCCCGACGCCTTCAACTCGGGCCAGGACCTCGTGGTGCTCGCCCCGGGGGCCGAGCACGCGCTGGACTGGGAGCTCCGCGCGTTCTGAGGACGACCGGGCCGTGCGGGCGCGCCGGTCCGTCCGCCGTGCCTCGACGGCCGGACCCTGCTGCGCCCGGCACAGCCGCTCGATGTCCCCTGCGCCGGCACGGTCGGAGCCCTCGGCCCCCGGTGCCCGCGCACGCCTCGACGGGGCCGGGGACCTGCGGGTGTTCTGGTCGGTGATCCTGCCCCTGTCCCGCTCGATCCTCACCGCGGTCGCGATCTTCGTCTTCATCAGCGCGTGGAACAACTTCCTCTGGCCGTTCATCGTCACCAACTCGCCGGAGCTCATGACGATCCCCGTCGGGCTCGGTACGGTGAAGAATGCCTACGGGGTGCAGTACGCCCAGGAGCTCGCGAGTGCCGTGATCGGCGCACTGCCGCTGCTGATCGTGTTCATGCTCTTCCAGCGCCACATCATCCGCGGCTTCGCGACCTCCGGCATGGGGGGACAGTAGGGCCGTGCACACCTCCCCAACGACCACCCACCGTCAGGAAGGGCCCGACGTGCCCCAGCAGCAGACACCCCCGGTTCCCGCCGTCCCGACCACGCGGGGGCAGCACACGGCCATCGCGCACCGGGTGCATCACCTGGCCGACGGGCGGGAGGCGGTGTTCTTCGCCGACCGCGGCACGGAGCCGGTCGAGCAGGTGACCGACCGTCGTCCGCTGGGGGAGCGGGCCGGGCACGGCGAGGTGCGCTTCGACCGGCTGACCGGGGAGTGGGTGGCGGTGGCCGCCCACCGGCAGACCCGCACTTACCTGCCCCCGGCCGACCAGTGCCCGCTGTGCCCGTCCGTGGGCGGGCGGGAGTCGGAGATCCCGGCGGAGGACTTCGACGTCGTCGTCTTCGAGAACCGCTTCCCGTCCCTGGGTCCGGAGCTGGGGGCGCTGCCGGAGCCGGCCGGGGCGGAGGAGCGGACGCTGTGGGGGGTCCCGTCCCCGGCCTACGGCCGGTGCGAGGTCGTGGTGTTCACCCCCGAGCACCGGGGCTCCTTCGCGGACCTGGCCCCCGAGCGGGCGCGCACGGTGGTGGAGGCGTGGGCCCAGCGCACCGAGGCGCTCTCGGGAACGGCCGGGATCCGGCACGTGTTCCCCTTCGAGAACCGCGGCGAGCAGATCGGGGTGACCCTGCACCACCCGCACGGGCAGATCTACGCCTATCCGTATCCGGCCCCGCACGCCGCCCGCCTGGCCGCCCGCTCGCGGGCGCACCTGCAGGAGACCGGGCGGGCGCTGATGGGCGAGGTGCTCGCCGATGAGACCGCGGCGGGGGAGCGGATGGTGCTGGCCGGGGAGCACTTCTCCGCCTACGTGCCCTACGCCGCGCGCTGGCCGTTGGAGGTCCACCTGCTCCCGCACCGGCAGGTCCCGGACCTGGCGGCGCTGACCGGTCCCGAGCGCGACGAGCTGGCGGTGCTCTACCAGGACCTGGTGCAGCGGGTGGACCGGCTCTACACCACCCCCACCCCCTACATCGCGGCCTGGCACCAGACCCCGGTGAACGCCGCGGACCGGGAGGCCGGATGGCTGCACCTGCAGCTGACCAGCCCGCGGCGGGCGGAGGACAAGCTGAAGTTCCTGGCCGGTTCGGAGGCGGCGATGGGCGCGTTCATCAACGACGTCACCGCCGAGCAGACCGCCGCACGCCTGAGGGAGGCCGCACGATGACCGCACCGCGCACCCACCAGCAGACCGCCCGGCCGGGAGCCGGCCGGCACACCGGGGGCCGGGGCGCCGCCCGGGCCGGCGAGCTCGCGGACCGCTTCGCCGAGGTGTACGGCCACGCCCCGGACGGGGTGTGGCGAGCCCCCGGGCGGGTGAACCTGATCGGGGAGCACACCGACTACAACGACGGGTTCGTGCTGCCCTTCGCCATCGACCGCTCCGCGATGGTGGCGGTGCGGCTGCGCCGGGCCTCGGAACCGGACCCCGGCACGGTGGAGCTGGCCTCCACCTACGCCCCCGACGGGCAGCGCCTGTCCCGGGTCCGCTTCCGCATCCCCGACCTTGCCCCGGGGGCGGTCGGCGACTGGGGGGCCTACCCGGCCGGGGTCGTGCACGTGCTGGCGGGGCTGGAGGGGGTGCAGGTGCCCGGCTTCGAGCTGCTGCTGGACTCCACCGTGCCGGTGGGCGCGGGACTGTCCTCCTCCCACGCCGTGGAGGTCGCCACGATCGTGGCCCTGAACGACCTGCTGGAGCTGGGCCTGGACCGGCCGGGCATGGCCCGGCTGACCCAGCGGGCGGAGAACGAGTTCGTCGGCGCCCCGACCGGGATCATGGACCAGTCCGCCTCGCTGATGGGCCGCGCCGGGGCCGCCCTGTTCCTGGACTGCCGGAGCCTGGCCGCCGAGACCGTCCCGCTGCCGCTGGCCGAGCACGGGCTGGCGGTGCTGGTGATCGACACCAGGGTCGCCCACTCCCACGCCGACGGCGGCTACGGCGCCCGGCGGGCCTCCTGCGAGGCCGGGGCCGCCGCCCTCGGGGCCGCCTCCCTGCGCGAGGTCCCCGCCGACGCCGACCTGAGCGCCCTCGACGCGGTGACCGCCCGGCGGGTGCGCCACGTGCTGACCGAGAACGCCCGGGTGCTGGCCACCGTCGAGCGGCTGCGCACCGGGGACGTGGCCGGCATCGGCGAGCTGCTGATCGCCTCCCACACCTCGCTGCGCGAGGACTACGAGGTCTCCTGCCCCGAGCTGGACCTCGCCGTGGAGGCGGCCCTGGCCGCCGGGGCGATCGGGGCGCGGATGACCGGCGGTGGCTTCGGCGGCTCGGCGATCGCCCTCGTGGCCGCCGGGGAGGCCGAGCGGACCGCCGCCGCGGTGACCCAGGCCTTCGCCCGGGCCGGCCACCGGGCCCCCGGCACGTTCGTGGTCGCCCCCGGGGAGGGCGCGGGCCGGGTCCGCTGAGCCCGCCGCCCGCCCGGGCGGACACCGCACCGGGGCGGGCGGCCGGTCCCGGCGAGGGGCCCGAGCCGTGGGGAGGACCCGTTCGCGCCCAGCGGGCGGGCCCGCGCACGCGGCGACGACGGTGTGGTCACGAACATGACACGCGTCACCCCGGCCGGGACCGCGTGCCAGAATGACCGCATGAGCAACCCCATGGACATCTCCGGGCACAACCCCGCGAAGGAGGACCGGACGCACCGGCCCCCGGTCACGGAGCTGTCCCAGGAGCAGTGCTGGGAGCACCTCTGCAGCGCCCGCTTCGGGCGGATCGCCACGACGGACGGCGACGAGATCGAGATCACCCCCGTCAACCTCGTGGCCGACGACGGGAAGATCTACTTCCGCACCGCCCAGGGCACCAAGCTGCTGCACCTGGTGCTCAACGAGCACGTCGCGGTGCAGGTCGACCACGCCCAGGGCGGGGAGGCGTGGTCGGTGATGGTGCGCGGCACGGCCCGCCGGCTGACCGACCCCGAGGAGACCGCCCGGGTGGACGAGCTCCCGCTGCGGCCGTGGGTGGAGACCACCAAGCCCGAGTACGTGGAGGTGGCCCCCACGAAGGTCACCGGCCGCGTGTTCCGCCTGGGGCACTGAACCGGGGGGGCACGGACCCGGGACGCTGAACCGGGGGCACTGACCCGGGCGGCGCGGGGGGCGCCGCGGCACTTGTAGCCTGGTGCGGTGGCACAGCACCGGATCCTCTCCCACTACGTCTTCGCCCCGCTGCCCGACCCCGCGGCCGTGATGCTCTGGCAGCGCACCCTGTGCGAGGCCCTGGGGCTGCGCGGGCGGATCCTGGTCTCCCCGCACGGGCTCAACGGCACCGTCGGCGGTGAGGTCGGGGCGCTCAAGCGGTACGCGCGGGACACCCGCACCCACCCGGCGCTGCAGGACGTGGCACTCAGCTGGTCGGACGGCTCGGCCGAGGACTTCCCCCGGCTGTCGGTCAGGGTCCGTGACGAGCTCGTCTCCTTCGGCGCCCCGGACGAGCTCGAGGTGGACGAGCACGGCGTGGTCGGCGGCGGGACGCGGCTGAGCCCGGACGGGGTCGACCGCCTGGTGGCACGGCGCGGCGAGGACGTCGTGTTCTTCGACGGGCGCAACGCCCACGAGGCGCGGATCGGGCGCTTCCGCGGAGCCGTGGTGCCGGACGTCGCGCACACCCGCGACTTCTTGGCCGCCCTCGACTCCGGGGCCTACGACCACCTCAAGGACCGGCCCGTGGTGACCTACTGCACCGGCGGCATCCGCTGCGAGGTGCTCTCCGCGCTGATGCGCCGCCGCGGCTTCGACGAGGTCTACCAGCTCGACGGCGGCATCGCGGCGTACGGCCGCGAGCGCGGGGACCGGGGCCTGTGGGAGGGGTCCCTGTACGTCTTCGACCGGCGGATGCACGTGCAGTTCACCCCGGAGGCCGTGACGATCGGGCGCTGCGACCGGTGCGGCGCGCCCGCCAACCGCTTCGTCAACTGCGCGGACGGCTCCTGCCGCGCCCTCTTCCTGGCCTGCCCGGCCTGCCGCGGGGAGCGCCCTGCGGCGACCTGCCCGGCGGGGTGCGGCAGCACGCCCGGCGGCGCTCCGCCCCCCGCCCTGCTCCCGCACGGCGCGACCACGCCCGGACAGGAGCACTGACATGGTCCCGGACAGCCCCGACGTCGCCCCCGTCTTCTCCCGGGTGCCCGGCACCCCCGTCTCCGACGACCCGCGCCGGCTGGCCGCCCTGCACGGCGCCCTGCGCGGCAGCGGCTTCACCCACGACCGCGTGGCCGGGCTGCTGGGCGCGGCCGCGATGGACGCGCTCGCCCGCGACCAGGCCGTGCCCGCCCTGCGGGTGCTCGAGCCGGTGCTCGGCACGCCCGGGCACCCGGACCGCGGGACGGCGGGACTGGTCGTCCTGTTCCTGCTGGGCCGCGCCGTCCCGGCCGAGGTGCTCGCCGCCTCGGCCGTCGCCCCCGAGGACCTGGTCGGACTGGGCCTCGCGGAGCAGATCCCCGGCGGGCTGCGCTCCACGGTGGACCTGCGGCCCCACGCCGCCGACGACGGGACCGAGCTCTACGTGGCGAGCGACCTGGGCGAGTCCCAGCGCCCCGGCGTGCTGCGCCGCGACCACGTGCTGGGCATCGGGCAGGCGTCGCTGACCCTGGCGCAGACCACCGACCGCCGGCCGGTGGGGCGGGCGCTGGACGTGGGCACCGGCTGCGGCATCCAGACCTTCCACCTGCTCGCCCACGCCCGGCACGTGACCGCCACCGACCTCTCCGACCGGGCCCTGGGCTTCACGCGGTTCAACCTGCTGCTCAACGCCGAGGCCCTCGCCCTCGACCCGCACCGGCTGGAGGACCGGGTGAGCCTCCGCGCGGGCTCCCTGCTCGAGCCCGTGGCCGGGGAGCGGTTCGACCTGGTGGTCTCCAACCCGCCGTTCGTCATCACCCCCCGCGCCCCGGGGGAGACCCCGGCGGACCGCTTCACCTACCGCGACGGCGGCCTGGCCGGGGACCGGATCGTGGCCGACCTCGTGCGGGCGCTGCCCGGGGTCATGGCCCCGGGTGCCACCGCGCACCTGCTCGGCAACTGGGAGGTCCTCGCCGCCGAGGACGCCGCCGGGGAGCCCGTGCCCGTCGCCGAGCGGTGGATGCACCGGCCGCAGCGCTGGGTGCCCGAGGGGATCGACACGTGGTGGATCCAGCGGGAGCTGGCCGGTCCGGAGGAGTACGCCGAGACGTGGCTGCGCGACGCCGCCGAGTCCCGGGACCCGGAGCACTACGAACGGGCCTACCGGGCCTACCTCGAGGACTTCGCCGCCCGCGGGGTCGAGGCCGTGGGCTTCGGGATGATCCGGCTGCGCCGACCGCACGCGCCGCGCCCGCACGGCGGGGCGCTGCGCCGCTTCGAGCACGTCCCGCACCCGGTGCAGCAGCCGCTCGCCCCGGCGCTGGCGGCCGCGTGGGCGCGCGCCGACTGGCTCGCGGAGCACCCGCAGGACTGGCCGGACGCCCACCTGGTCGCGGCCGAGGACGTCACGGAGGAGCGCCACCAGCGCCCCGGCGCCGAGCACCCGGGGGTGATCCTGCTCCGGCAGGGGGCGGGGCTGCGCCGGACCACGGTGCTCACCAGCGAGGCCGCGGGCTTCGCCGGCGCCTGCGACGGCGAGCTGAGCGCCCGGCAGATCCTCGCCGCGCTCGCCGCGCTGCTGGAGTGGGCCGGGAACGAGCGGGAGCGGCTCACGGAGGAGGTCCGGCACCTCGTGCTCGACGGCTTCCTCGTGCCGCTCGAGCAGCCACCGGCCTGACCTCGGGTCCGGACGGATGTGGGCGGATGAGCACGGGACGCCGGGGCGTCGCGGGTGGAAGGATGAGTGCATGAGCATCGGAGACAACCTCAACCCCATCAAGACCCTGGACAAGGACACCGTCTGGCAGCTGCTGGCCGAGCACCCGTTCGGCCGCCTGGCCGTGGAGGCCGCCGGGCTCGTGGACATCTTCCCGGTGAACTACGTGGCGCACCAGCACAAGCTGTACTTCCGCACGGCCCAGGGCTCCAAGCTCTCCAGCCTGATCGTCAACGACCAGGTGGCCTTCGAGATCGACGAGGTCACGGACGACGACGTGGTGCGCTCCGTCGTGGTGCACGGCCGGGCCCGCCGGCTGGAGACCCGCGCGGAGATCGAGGCCGCCGAGGAGCTGCCGCTGAAGCCGTGGGCGCCCACGCTGAAGTACAACTTCGTGGTCATCGACGTGGAGACCGCCACCGGACGCGAGTTCACGATCGCCGAGGAGCCGGAGCACTACCCCTCCTGAGCCGGCGGCCCGGCCACGGGCCCGACCGCGCCGGCTGCCGCCGGCGTCCCCCGTGTCCTCCGCGGCGCGAGGGACGCCGCCGGCGACACGTTATGGTGGAGCGCAAGGCGGGCCGGACGACGCCCGCCCGCCCGTCCGACCCGACGTCCAGCAGCGCCGCGTCCCGCGGCCTGCGCGGACCGCAGCAAGGAGTACCGTGCCAACGAAGGCCACCCAGAGCCCGGGAACGGGCAAGAGCCTGCTCATCGTGGAGTCCCCCTCCAAGGTCAAGACCATCGCCGGGTACCTCGGCGACGCCTACGAGGTGGAGTCCTCCATGGGGCACATCCGTGACCTCCCGCAGCCCTCGGAGCTGCCGGCGGAGCTCAAGAAGGGGCCCTACGGCAAGTTCGCGGTGGACGTGGAGCACGGCTTCGAGCCGTACTACGTGGTGAACCCGGACAAGAAGAAGAAGGTCACCGAGCTCAAGCGCAAGCTCAAGGAGGCCGACGCCCTCTACCTCGCCACCGACGGCGACCGCGAGGGCGAGGCCATCGCCTGGCACCTGCTGGAGGTGCTCAAGCCCAAGGTCCCCGTCTACCGGCTGACCTTCCCCGAGATCACCCGCGAGGCCATCGAGCGCGCCTTCGGGGAGCTGCGCGAGCTGGACCAGGACCTGGTCGACGCGCAGGAGACCCGGCGGATCCTGGACCGGCTCTACGGCTACGAGATCTCCCCGGTGCTGTGGCGCAAGATCGCCTCCGGCCTGTCCGCGGGCCGCGTCCAGTCCGTGGCCACGCGTCTGGTCGTGGAGCGCGAGCGCCAGCGCATGGCCTTCGTGCCCGCCGACTACTGGGACCTCAGCGGGACCTTCGCCCGCACCGACGGCGAGGACGCCGGCACGGCCTTCAGCGCGCGGCTGTCCTCCGTGGACGGCAAGCGCGTGGCCGGGGGCCGGGACTTCGGCGACGACGGCGCGCTCAAGAGCGCGGCCGGGAAGCTCGTGCACCTGGACGAGACGGCGGCCCGGGACCTCGCCGCCGGGCTCGAGGACGCCGCGTTCGCGGTCCGGTCGCTGGAGACCAAGCCCTACACCCGCCGCCCGGCCGCGCCGTTCACCACGTCCACGCTGCAGCAGGAGGCCGCCCGCAAGCTGCGGTTCACCTCGCGCACCACGATGCAGGTGGCGCAGAAGCTCTACGAGAACGGCTACATCACCTACATGCGCACCGACTCCGTGGCGCTGTCAGACCAGGCGGTCTCGGCCGCCCGGCGGCAGGCCGCGGAGCTCTACGGCTCCGACGCCGTGCCGGGCTCCCCGCGCGTCTACAGCTCGAAGTCGAAGAACGCCCAGGAGGCGCACGAGGCCGTGCGCCCCGCCGGGGACTCCTTCCGGACGCCCAACCAGGTCCGCGGGGAGCTCTCCGCGGACGCCTACCGGCTCTACGAGCTGATCTGGAAGCGCACCGTCGCCTCGCAGATGGCCGACGCCAAGGGCTCCACGGCCACCGTGCGGCTCGGGGCGACCTCGTCCTCCGGGCGGGACGCCGAGTTCTCGGCGTCCGGCACCGTCATCACGTTCCGCGGCTTCCTCGCCGCCTACGAGGAGGGCCGCGACGAGGAGCCGGCCGAGGGCAAGGACGGGGACAAGCGGCTGCCGCGCATGGCGGAGGGCGACCGGCTCGAGGCGACCGACGTCGCCGCGGACGGCCACCGCACCTCCCCGCCCCCGCGCTACACGGAGGCGTCCCTGGTCAAGGTCCTCGACGAGCTGGGCATCGGGCGGCCGTCGACCTACGCGGCCGTGATCTCCACGATCATGGACCGCGGCTACGTCCGGGTCCGGGGCTCGGCGCTCATCCCGTCGTGGACGGCGTTCTCCGTGGTGCGCCTGCTCGAGGAGCACTTCTCGGACTACGTGGACTACGACTTCACGGCGGAGATGGAGGAGGGCCTGGACCGCATCGCCCGCGGGGAGGAGGACAGCACCGACTGGCTGCAGGACTTCTACTTCGGCTCCCAGGAGCACGAGAACGGGCTCAAGCCCATCGTCGACGACCTCGGCGAGATCGACGCCCGCGCGGTGAACTCGATCCCCGTCACCGACACCATCACCCTGCGCGTGGGCAAGTTCGGCCCCTACCTCGAGGTCGCGGGCGCGGTGGATCCCGGAACGGGCGAGATCACGGAGCCGATCCGCGCGAACGTGCCGGAGGACCTGGCCCCGGACGAGCTGACGCCCGAGAAGGCCCGCGAGCTCATCGAGACCGGCAAGGCCGACGGCCGGGAGCTCGGCCGGGACCCGGGCACCGGGCGGGCCATCATCGCGAAGGACGGCCGCTACGGCCCCTACGTCACCGAGGTGATCCCCGAGCCCACCGCCGAGGAGCTCGCGGCCCAGCCGGTCGAGTACTACAAGAACGGCAAGCCGAAGCCCCCGAAGAAGCCGGTCAAGGAGAAGCCGCGCACGGGGTCGCTGCTGTCCTCGATGACCCTGCAGGACGTGACCCTCGAGGACGCGCTGAAGATCCTGTCCCTGCCGCGGACCCTGGGCACCGACGCCGAGGGCAACGAGATCACCGTGCAGAACGGCCGCTTCGGCCCCTACCTCAAGAAGGGCTCCGACTCCCGCTCCCTGCAGTCCGAGGAGCAGCTGTTCACGATCACCCTCGAGGAGGCGCTGCAGATCTACGCCCAGCCCAAGCAGCGCGGGCGGGGCACCGCCAAGCCGCCGCTCGCGGACCTGGGCACCGATCAGATCACGGAGCGGCCCATGGTGATCAAGGACGGGCGCTTCGGGCCCTACATCACCGACGGGGAGACGAACGTGACGGTCCCCCGCGGGGAGACCGTGGAGCAGATCACCCCGGCGCGCGCCAGCCAGCTTCTCGCCGAGAAGCGCGCCCAGGGCCCGGCGCCCAAGCGCGCCGCGCGCTCCACCGCCAAGGCCCCGGCCAAGTCCACGGCCGGCAAGTCGGCAGCGGGGAAGTCCGCAGCCGGGAAGTCCCCGGCCGCGAAGAGCGGCACGCGGAAGAGCACGGCCGGGAAGCCGGCGACGGGCCGCCCCGCCCGCGCCGGGACCAAGGGCTGAGCCGCCCCGCGCCGCGGGACGGACACGGAACTCGAAGGAGCACCACGGCATGCGTCTGGGAGTCCTCGACGTCGGATCGAACACGGTCCACCTGCTGCTGCTGGACGTCTACCCGGGCTCCCGGCCCGAGCCGTACGCGTCCCACAAGCTGGCCCTGCGGCTCGTGCAGTACCTGGACGAGGACGGCAACATCTCCGACGCCGGCCGGGACGCCCTGACCTCCTTCGTGATCGAGGCCCGGGACTTCGCGGTGGACAACGCCGCGGAGGACTTCCTGGCCTTCGCCACCTCCGCGATCCGCGAGGCCGGCAACGGGGCCCAGGTGCTGGACCACGTGCAGTCCCGGTCCGGGGTGACCCTCACCGAGCTGGCCGGGGACCAGGAGGCGGCCGTCACCTTCTTCGCGGTGCGCCGCTGGTTCGGCTGGGGGGCGGGCACCGTCCTGGACCTCGACATCGGCGGCGGGTCCTTCGAGATGGCGCTGGGCGACAATGCCCTGCCCGCCGTGGCGACCTCCGTGCCGCTGGGCGCGGGGCGGCTCACCCGCACGTTCATCGCCGGTGACCTCGCCACGCCCCAGGAGATGAAGGCCCTGCGCAAGCACGTGCGCCGGGAGCTCAAGCCCGCCGTCGCGAAGGTCCGGGCGGCCGGGGAGCCCACCTGCGTGGCCGGCACGTCGAAGACCTTCCGCTCCCTCGCCCGGATCTGCGGAGCCGCCCCCTACGCCATGGGGCCCTACGTCCCGCGGACCCTGCACCTGGAGGACCTGCGGCTGTGGACCCGGCGGATGGAGGCGATGACCCCGGACGAGCGGGCCGAGATGCCCGGGGTCTCGCCCGCCCGGGCCCGGCAGATCCTGGCGGGCGCGGTGGTGGCCGAGGCCGCCATGGACGCCTACGGGATCGACTCGCTGCGGATCTGTCCGTGGGCCCTGCGTGAGGGGCTGATCCTGCGCCGTCTGGACCAGCTCAGCAGCCACGCCGACGTCCGCACCGTCGACCCCCGGCACCTGGTGGGGGCGGCATGAGCGAGCAGCAGGGCTCCGCCGGGGAGCCGTACCGGGCGCACGTGGCGCTGTCCACCAGCTCGCTCTACCCGCTCGGGGTCCCGGAGACCTTCGAGGCGGCCGTGGAGCTGGGCTACGACAGCGTGGAGGTGCTCGTCACCCACGAGCGGATGAGCCAGCTCAACCACCAGCTGCGCGACCTCGTGCAGCGCCACCAGCTGCCCATCTCCACCATCCACGCCCCCACCCTGCTGCTCACCCAGCAGGTCTGGGGCAAGTCGTGGACCAAGATCCAGATGGCCGCGGCGCTCACCGAGCAGGTCGGCGCGGAGGTCGTCGTCGTGCACCCGCCCTTCCGGTGGCAGCGCAAGTACGCCTCGAACTTCGTGGAGGGCGTGCGCGTGGTCTCGGAGGCCACGGGCGTGAAGATCTCCGTGGAGAACATGTACCCCTGGCGGGTGCGCGGGCGCGACACCGTGGTCTACGCCCCGCACTACAGCCCGCTCGGGCAGGACTACGACTGGGTGACGTGGGACTTCTCCCACGCCGCGACCGCCCGGATGGACTCCCTCGCCGCGATCCAGGAGCTCGGCCCCCGCCTGGGCCACGTCCACCTCACGGACGGGTCGGGGGAGACCACCGCGGACGAGCACCTGCTGCCCGGCCACGGCGTGCAGCCGGTCGCCGAGTCGCTCCAGCACCTCGCCGCCACCCGGTGGCAGGGGGTGATCGGGGTGGAGGTCTCCACCCGCCGCTCGACGAGCACCGAGGAGCGCACCCAGTGGCTCGCCGAGTCCCTGGACTTCGCCCGCCGCCACACCACCCCGGCCGAGGACGCCCCGGCCGACGGGGCACCGGCCGACGAGGCCCCGGGCGGCTGACGGCCGCCCCGAACCGACCCAATCCCGCTTCGAGAGGACCCCACCGACCATGACACCTGTGCTCGCCTTCCTGGGCTGCGGCTCCATGAACGGATCCATCCTGCGGGGGGTGCTGGCCTCCGGCGTGCCCGTGGAGCAGGTCCGGGCCACCGTCCGCTCCGCCGAGAGCGCGCACCGGCTCCAGGAGGAGACGGGGGTGCGCCCGTACGTCACCGGTGAGGACCCCGAGGCCAACCGCCGGGCCGCCCGCGAGGCCGACGTCGTGCTGCTCGGCGTGAAGCCGGTCGGCATCCTCGAACTCGCCCGCGAGATCGCCCCCGCCCTGCGCCCGGGCACCGTCGTGGCCTCCGTGGCCGCCGGCATCTCGGTCGGCGCCCTCGAGCAGGCCCTGCCCGCCGGACAGCCGGTGGTGCGGACCATGCCCAACACCCCCTCGAGCGTGGGCCGCGGCGTCGTCTCGGTGACCCCGGGCGCCGCCACCACCGCCGAGCAGACCCGCGCCGTGCGCCGGGTGCTCGAGGCCGTCGGCACCGTCGTGGAGGTCCCCGAGGACCAGGTCGACGCCGTGACCGGGGTCTCGGGCTCCGGACCGGCCTACGTGTTCCTCCTGGCCGAGGCGATGCAGCAGGCGGGGGAGCGGATGGGGCTGCCGGCCGACGTCGCCCGGGTGCTGGCCAAGGAGACCGTCTCCGGCGCCGGTGAGCTGCTGCGCCCGGCCGAGGCCGACCCCGCGGCGCTGCGCCGGGCCGTGACCAGCCCCAAGGGCACCACGGACCGGGCGATCACGACCTTCCAGGAGAACGGCTTCGAGGACCTCGTCGCCGCCGCCGCGCAGGCCTCGGCCGACCGCTCCGCGGAGCTGACCCGGGAGTTCAGCGCCGGCTGAGCCCCGCGCCGCTCCCGTACCGGGCGCGCCGTGCCCCCTGCGCCGGCCCGCCCGGGTCCGCGGCGGCCCGCCCGGGTCCGGTCAGGGCCGGGCGGCGAAGCGCTCCAGCAGGTCCACGTGCCCGGAGACGATGAGCAGGTCCCGGGAGGTCACCTTCGTCTCGGGACGGGCGTAGGTGAAGTCCTCCCCGGGCGACTTCACGCCCACCACCGTCACGCCGTACTTGGAGCGCACGTGGGCCTCCCCGAGCGTGAAGCCCTGCACCTCCCGCGGCGGGTGCATCTTGACGATGGCGAAGTCGTCGTCGAACTCGATGTAGTCCAGCAGCCGGCCCGAGACCAGGTGCGCGGTGCGCCGGCCGGCGTCGGCCTCGGGGAAGATCACGTGGTGGGCGCCGATGCGGGAGAGGATCTTGCCGTGGGCCGGGGTGATGGCCTTCGCCCAGATCCGGCTCACGCCGAGGTCCACGAGGTTCGCCGTGATCAGCACGCTGGACTCGATCGACGTGCCGACGCCCACCACCGCGGAGTCGAACTCGGCGGCGCCGAGCTGGCGCAGCGCGTCGATGTCGGTGGCCTCGGCCTCGACCACGTGGGTGAGCTGGCCCGAGAGCTTCTGCACCAGCTGCGCGTCCCGCTCCACGCCCAGGACCTCCCGCCCCTGCCGGGCCAGCTGCAGGGCCGTGGCCGTGCCGAAGCGGCCGAGACCGATCACCAGGACGGGAACGCTGTGGGACGAACGGTCAGCCAATGATCGGCCTTTCCTCGGGGTACTTGTACAGACGGCGGCGCGAGCGCAGCGCCAGCGCGGCGGCCACGGTGGTGGTGCCGATGCGGCCGACGAGCATGATGACGGACAGGACGTACTTTCCCTCCGGCGGGAGCTCGCCGGACAGGCCCACGCTCAGCCCGCAGGTGGCGTAGGCGGAGATCACCTCGAACAGCACCCGGTCGAGGGGCTCCTCGGAGATCTCCACGATGATCCCGCAGCCGACCAGGACCACGGTGGCGCCCATCATGATGACCGAGATCGCGATGCGCAGCGCGTCCTCGGGAATGGTGCGGTAGAAGGCGATGACCGACCGGTCGCCGCGGGCCTCGGCCAGGATCGCCAGGAACACCACGGCGAGCGTGGTGACCTTGATCCCGCCCGCCACGGACGCGGGGCCGCCGCCGGCGAACATCAGCGCGTCCGTCATGAGCAGCGTGACCGGCTCCAGGCTGTTCATGTCCACCAGGTTGAAGCCGCCGGAGCGGACCATGACCGAGTGGAAGAACCCCTCGAACACCTTCTGCGTCACGGGCCGCCCCTGCAGGGTGTCCGGGTTGGACCACTCGAAGGCCAGGAACAGCGCCCAGCCGACGAACAGCAGGATCGTGGTGGTCACCACGACCAGCTTCGTGTTGAGGTTCCACCGGGAGAAGCGCAGACCCGTCTGCCGCAGGACGAGGACCACGGGAAACCCCAGGGAGCCGAGGAAGACGCCCAGGGCGATCGGCAGGAGGATCAGCACCGCGTCCGTGTAGGGCACGAGCCCGTCCGAGTGGGGCGTGAACCCGCCGTTGTTGAAGGCGGAGACCGCATAGAACGCCCCGTGCCACAGGGCGGTGAGGAAGGGCTCCCCGACCAGCAGGAAGCCGATCGTCAGGACGGCGGCCAGGACCGCCTCGATCACGACCGACATCACCACGATGACCTGCAGCAGCGAGCCCACCTCGCCGAGGCGCCCGATGTTCAGCGCCTCCTGCGTGATCAGCCGGGACTTCAGGCCCAGCTTGCGGCCGATCGCCAGGGCCAGGATCGAGGTCATGGTCAGGGTGCCCAGGCCGCCGATCTGCATCGCGACCAGGATCACGAACTGCCCGAAGAAGGACCAGTTCGTGGCGGTCGGGACCGTGGTCAGCCCGGTCACGGTGACGGCTGAGGTGGCGGTGAAGACGGCGTCCTCGAGCTCCGTGTCCACCCCGGGCGCGGACGAGACGGGCAGCCACAGCAGGAAGGAGAACAGGGTCACGACCGCGGCGAAGGAGATCACGGCGAGGCGGGCGGGGGAGCCGGCCGCTATCCGGTCCACGAGGTCGCGCAGCGAGGTGAGCAGCCAGAAGCGGCCCCGCTCCTCGCGGGACACCCAGGACCGGTGCTGCAGGTTGCTCACGGGCCCTCCTCCTGTGTCCGGGCCGCCCGGCCCGGACGGCGTCGGCCGCGGCGCGTGCCCCGGCCCGAGACAGTATCGCACCCGCGGCGCGGCGTGCCGCCCCGCGGGTGTAGGTTATCGCCCATGCCCTTGGAAGAGGCCCTGCTGCGGGCCCGGGTCCGCCGCCTGACCCACGCCTCCAGGCCCCGCCGCAGACGCCCCCGGGCGTCCCGGCGGAGCACCGACCCGCGGGAGGTGACCGCGGCGCGCACCGCCCAGCTGATCATCGGCGCCTTCGCGACCGCACTGGTCGCCGGCACCGTCCTGCTGCTGCTCCCGGTCGCCCGCGTCGGCCCCGGCGGGGCCTCCTTCATGGAGGCCTTCTTCACCGCGACCTCGGCCATCTGCGTGACCGGGCTGATCGTGGTGGACACCCCCACCTACTGGACCCCGTTCGGGCAGGCCGTGGTCCTGGCCCTGATCCAGATCGGCGGGTTCGGGGTGATGTCCTTCGCGACCGTGCTCGGGATCCTGCTGGCCCGCCGGCTCGGCCTGACGGCCCGGATCATGAGCTCGACCGAGACCAAGAGCCCCGGCTACGGGGACATGCGCCGGGTGCTGCTGCGCGTGCTGGTCACCACCCTGGTGATCGAGACGCTCGTGGCCGCCGCGCTCGCCCTGCGCTTCGCCGCCGGCTACGGCTACGGGGCCGGACAGGCGGTCTGGCACGGGGTGTTCCACGCCGTCTCGGCGTTCAACAACGCCGGGTTCGCCCTGTACACCCTCTCGATCATGGACTTCGCGACCGACCCCTGGATCAACCTGCCGCTCATCGCCGCGGTGATCCTGGGCGGGCTCGGCTTCCCGGTGCTCTACGAGCTGCGCCGGGAGTGGCGCCGGCCGCGGCGGTGGAGCATGAACACCCGCATCGTGCTGTTCGCCACCGTGGTGCTGCTCGCCGCCGGCACGGTCTTCCTGTGCGCGGTGGAGTGGGCCAACCCCGCCACCCTGGGCCCGATGCGGGCGGACGAGAAGCTGCTGGCCGGCTTCTTCCAGTCGACCATCGCCCGCACCGCCGGCTTCAACAGCATCGACATCTCCGCCATGCACCCGGTGTCCTGGCTGGGCCTGGACCTGCTGATGCTCGTCGGCGGCGGGCCGGCCGGAACCGCGGGCGGCCTGAAGGTCACCACGTTCGTCGTCCTGGGCTTCATCGCCTACACGGAGGTCACCGGCGGCGCGGCGGTCAACGTGCTGGGCCGGCGGCTGTCCCGCTCGGTGCAGCGCCAGGCCACCACGGTGGTGGTGCTGGCCCTGGGCGCGGTGGCCACCGCCACGATGGTGCTGATGCTGCTGCACGAGGACATCGGCCTGGACCGGCTGCTGTTCGAGGTGATCTCCGCCTTCGCCACGGTGGGCCTGTCCACCGGGATCACCGCCGCTCTCTCGCCGGCGGGCCAGGGAGTGCTCATCGCCCTGATGTTCCTGGGGCGGCTGGGACCCATCACGGTGGCCACCGCCATGGCCGCCCGGCCGCGCAGAGCCCTCTACGAGCTGCCCAAGGAACGCCCGCTGATCGGCTGATCCCCATTCCCCCACCCCCGCCCTGACACCTCCAGGAGGTCCCCGCATGTTCCCCACCCGCCCGGCCAGCACCGCGCGACACCCCTCCGGCCGCCGGACACCCGGCACGGTGGCCGTGATCGGCCTGGGCCGCTTCGGCGCCGCCCTCGCCCTGGAACTGATGCACAACGGCGCCGAGGTGCTCGGCGTCGACACCGACGAGGGCGTGGTCCAGGAGCTCAACGGGCAGCTGACCGCCGTGGTGCGCGCCGACGCCACCCAGGAGCAGCTGCTGCGCCAGCTGGGGGTCGACGAGTTCGACAAGGTCGTCGTCGGGATCGGCTCGGACGTGCAGGCCAGCATCCTGGTCGCCTCCCGGCTGCTGAAGTTCGGCCACCCGGAGATCTGGGCCAAGGCCATCACCGGTCCGCACGCCGAGATCCTCGAGCAGCTCGGGGTGCACCACGTGATCAGCCCCGAGCACGACATGGGCGTGCGCTCCGCCCACCTGATCCAGGGCCGGGTGCTCGACTTCGTGGTGATCGACGACGGCTTCGCGCTGATCCGCTGCCCCGCTCCCGAAGCGGTCCAGCAGCGCCCCCTGGACGCGCTCAACCTCCGCCGGGCGCACGGGGTCTCCGTGGTCTCCGTGCGGCGCCCGGGAGAGGCCTGGGAACCGGCCGAGCCGGGGACCGTCCTGTACAAGACCGACCAGATCCTCGTCATCGGGCCCACCCGGAAGGTGCAGGCGTTCAGCGACCTCGACTGAGCGTGCGGGGACGCGGCCCGGGCGGACACATTGGGCCCCGGCGCCGCGGGCCGGCGGCGGGGCGACGGCGCGAGTGGTCTAATGGCCGTGTGACTCCTGCTACATCCGGGCCCGGCGCCCCGCGCCCCACGCGACTGTTCTGGGGCCCCGCCCTGCTCGAGTACGACTTCGGGCCCCACCACCCGATGCACCCCTCCCGGCTCGAGCTCACGCACCGCCTCGTCCAGGAGTTCGGCCTCGACCGCCGGGCCAACGTCACCGTGGAGGCCCCGGAGGTCGCCCCGGACGACGTCCTGCGCCTCGTCCATCCCCAGCACTACCTGGACTTGGTGCGGGCGGTCGGCGCGGACCCCTCCCTGGAGATCCCCAAGTGCGGCCTCGGCACCGAGGACACCCCGGCCTTCCCCCGGGTGCACGAGGCCAGCGCCCGGCTGGTGGGCGGCACCTACCAGGGCGCCGCGGCCCTCCTGACGGGGGACGCGGTGCGCGCCGTGAACTTCGGGGGCGGGATGCACCACGCCCACGCGGAGCGGGCCAGCGGCTTCTGCATCTACAACGACTGCGCCGTGGGCATCCAGCACCTGCTCGAGCAGGGCGTCCGGCGGGTGGCCTACGTGGACGTCGACGGCCACCACGGGGACGGGACCCAGTCGATCTTCTACGACGACCCCCGGGTGCTCACCATCTCGCTGCACGAGACCGGCCTGGCCCTGTTCCCGGGCACCGGCTTCGCCAACGAGACGGGCCGGGGGGCCTCCGAGGGGTACGCCGTCAACGTCGCCATGCCCGCCACCGCCGACGACGCCATGTGGCTGCGGGCCTTCGACGCCGTGGTCCCGCCGCTGCTGCGCCAGTTCGCCCCCGAGGTCCTGGTCAGCCAGCACGGCTGCGACTCCCACTTCGCCGACCCGCTCACCCACCTGCGGGTCAGCGTGGACGCCCAGCGGCAGACCGCCGTCGCCCTCTCCGGGCTCGCCGACGAGTTGTGCGAGGGCCGGTGGATCGCCACGGGCGGGGGCGGGTACAACTGCCACGACGTGGTGCCCCGGTCGTGGACGCACCTGGTCGCGATCGCCGCCGGGCACCCGGTGGACGTGGGCGCGGCGGTGCCGCAGCCGTGGCGGGACCACGTGCGCGAGCGCTACGGGGCCGAGGCGCCGCGGGTGATGGGCGACGAGGTGGACCTGTGGTGGCGTTCGTGGGAGGTCGGCTTCGACCCCAACGACGAGACCGACCGCACGATCATGGCCACCCGCAAGGAGGTCTTCCCGCAGTGGGGGCTGGACCCGTGGTTCGACTGAGCCCCGAGCCCGCGGCTGCCGGCGAGCGGGGGAGCCGGGTGGACGTGCCGCTGCCGGGTGCCGCCCGCCAACGCGTTTACAGTGATCGGATGGGCAACAACGACGTGTTCGCGGTGATCGCCGACAAGACCCGGCGGGGGATCCTCACTGTGCTCAAGGACGGCGAGCGGCCCGTGGGGGACCTCGTCGAGGAGCTGGGCGTCTCCCAGCCCACCGTCTCCAAGCATCTGAAGATCCTGCGCGAGGCCGGTATGGTGTCCATGGAGGCGCAGGGGCAGCGGCGGCTGTACGCCGTACGGCCCGAGCCCCTCGCCGAGGTGACCCGCTGGATCCACGAGGTCACCGGCGACGCGGTCCAGCAGCGGGCCGCACCGGAGCCCACCGCACCACGACCGACCGCACCGGAACCGGGCGCGGCGCCCGGGACCGCCGCGGCCGCGGCGGACGAGCCCTTCACGAGCGCCCCGGAGGAGCTGGTGGTCACCGCCCCGGCGCTCCGGGAACCGGGCCCGGAGCTGCTCATGTCCGAACCTCCCGGGGCCGAGCCGTCCGCGGCCGGGCGTCCTGCCGGCGGGACGCCCCGGCGCCCGGCCCGAGGGGCCGGGGCCCGCGCCGCGGACCTCCTGGCCGGTCTGCCCGGCCTGCGCCGTCGCCCCCGGCACCCGCGACGGTGACCGGCTCCACCCTTCCGACCAGCACGAGAAGCACGAGGAGCACGATGCACGAGGACCTGTATCCCATCCGTCAGGCCGTCCTGGCCCGCAACCCCGGTGAGGTGGAGTTCCACCAGGCGGTGGACGAGGTCTTCGACTCCCTCGGCCCCGTGGTGGCCCGGCACCCCGAGCTCCTCGAGGCCGCCGTGCTCGAGCGGATCTGCGAGCCGGAGCGCCAGATCATCTTCCGGGTCCCGTGGACCGACGACGAGGGCCGCGTGCACATCAACCGCGGCTTCCGCGTGGAGTTCAACTCCGCGCTGGGGCCCTACAAGGGCGGACTGCGCTTCCACCCGTCCGTCTACCTGGGCATCGTGAAGTTCCTTGGCTTCGAGCAGATCTTCAAGAACGCCCTCACCGGCATGCCCATCGGCGGCGGCAAGGGCGGCTCGGACTTCGATCCCAGCGGGCGCTCCGACGCGGAGATCATGCGCTTCTGCCAGTCCTTCATGACCGAGCTCTACCGCCACATCGGCGAGTACACGGACGTCCCGGCCGGCGACATCGGCGTCGGCGGGCGGGAGATCGGCTACCTGTTCGGCCAGTACAAGCGCATCACCAACCGCTACGAGTCGGGCGTGCTCACCGGCAAGGGGTTGAGCTGGGGCGGGTCCCTCGTGCGGACCGAGGCCACCGGGTACGGCACCGTCATGTTCGCCGAGGAGATGCTGCGCACCCGCGGGCAGTCCTTCGACGGGCAGACGGTGCTGGTCTCCGGGTCCGGCAACGTGGCGACCTTCGCGATCGCCCGGGCCCAGCGCCTGGGGGCCACGGTGATCACCGCCTCCGACTCCGGCGGCTACGTGGTGGACCCCGACGGCATCGACCTGGAGCTGCTGCGCCAGATCAAGGAGGTCGAGCGCGGCCGGATCTCGGAGTACGCCGAGCGTCGCGGCGGGCGCGCCCGGTTCATCGCCAAGGGCTCCGTGTGGGACGTCCCCGGCACCGTGGCCCTGCCGTGCGCCACCCAGAACGAGCTGGACGGCTCCCACGCCAGGAAGCTGCTGGCGCACGGCGTGGTGGCCGTGGCCGAGGGCGCCAACATGCCCTCCACCGGCGAGGCCACGCGGATGTTCCAGGAGGCCGGGGTGCTCTTCGGCCCCGGCAAGGCGGCCAACGCCGGCGGCGTGGCCACCTCCGCGCTGGAGATGCAGCAGAACGCGTCCCGCGACTCGTGGACCTTCGGGTACACGGAGGAGCGGCTCGGGCAGATCATGACGTCGATCCACGACCGGTGCGCCGAGACGGCCGAGGACTACGGCATGCCCGGCAACTACGTGGCCGGCGCCAACATCGCCGGCTTCGTCAAGGTGGCCGGCGCCATGATGGCCCAGGGCCTCATCTGATCCGCGCCGGGTCCGGCTCCGGCCGGGCCCGGCGGTCCCACCCGTCCGCACTTCCGACACGTCCGGACCCGCGACCGCCCCACGGAGGGCCGCGGTGGACCTACCCTGGAGACTATGGCAACGCATCGACAGGTCCTGCAGTGGCTGGAGAACGAGCTGTTCGACGGCCATCTCGTGCTGGGCCAACAACTGCCCTCGGACCGCGACCTCGCGGCCATCCACCGCGTGTCCCGCAACAACATGCGGGAGGCGCTCAAGACCCTGGAGGCGCAGGGGATCGTCCGTCTCTTCGACGGGCCGCGCAAGTCGATCCTGCCCATGCTGGTGCGGGAGCCGGCGGCGTCCGCCGGTCCCGCCCTGCAGCTGCACATGGCCACCTCGGACTACCCGCTGCGGGACATCGTGCAGACCCGGGTGCTGCTCGAGACCTGGGCGCTGGAGCGCTCGGACCCCCGGCACCCGGCCATGGCCGAGCTGCGGGCGCTGCTCGAGCAGATGGGCCGGGACGACCTCTCGCTCAAGGAGTTCCACCACCTCGAGGTGAGCTTCCACATCGCGCTGTGCAAGACCGCGGGCAACACGGTGGTCTCCGCCCTGATGTCCTCGCTGCGGGACTCGATCTACGAGTACACGATGGCCCTCGTGGGCCACGTGCCCCTGTGGAGCGCCACCTCGGAGCGGCTGCGCGCCGAGCACCAGGCGATCTACTCCGCCGTGGAGGCGGGCGACCGCCGGCTCGCGGCGCGGCTGGTGGCCGAGCACATCGAGTACCAGTACCGCGAGGCCGGCGTGGACCCCGACCAGGAGCAGCGCACCCCCGGCCCCGCCCCGGACGCGCCGGCCGACCCGGCCGTGCCCGTCGCCACGGGGGAGCTGCCGGTGCACGCCGGGGAGCAGCCCGGCGGCCCGTCGGAGGTGCCGCGCAGCGCCTGAGACCCGTCCACCGGGCACGAATACGGCAATTTCCCTGCGAGACGGTAGGGTGTCAGTGAACGTTTGCCCGGCCGTTCCCGTCCGAGGGCCGGCACCCCGGTTCCCGCCTGTCGCGGAGTCCCCGGGGAACACCACCGAGACATGAAGATGCGAGGGATCCTATGGGTTCAGTGATCAAGAAGCGCCGCAAGCGGATGTCCAAGAAGAAGCACCGCAAGCTCCTCCGCAAGACCCGTCACCAGCGCCGCAACAAGAAGTGACCCGGCGCTGACACCGCCCACGGGGCCGCCGTCCTCTCCAGGACGGCGGCCCCGTGGCGTTGCCGGGCCCATCCCGGGGACCGGCGCCGGGGTCGGGGCGGGCCGTAGCATGGACCCATGAGCTCCCCGATGCCGCCGGCCGTGACCCTGCTGACCCGCCCGGGGTGCCACCTCTGCGAGGCGGCCCGGGAGTCCGTGGACCGGGTCACCTCCGCGCTGGGCCTGGGCTGGGCCGAGGTGGACGTCGACGGCGACCCCGGGCTGGCCCGCCGGCACGCGGAGGAGATCCCGGTGCTGTTCGTCGACGGCGTGCCCCGCGACTTCTGGCAGATCGACGAGCGCCGGCTCGCCCGGCTGCTGCGCGAGCTCCTGGCCGGCTGAGCCGGGCCCCGTTTTGGGGCCCGCCGCGCCCGTCTGGGATCATGGGGGCATGCCCTCCTCGACCGTCCACCTGCTGCGCCACGGCCAGGTCCTCAACCCGGACCGCATCGTCTACGGACGGCTCCCCAGCTACGGCCTCACCGAGCTGGGCGCGCGGATGGCCGAGGCCGCCGCCGCCGAGCTCGCCCGCCGTGTGAACGACGGCTCGCGCATCGTCCACCTCGTCTCCTCCCCGCTGCAGCGGGCCCGGGAGACCGCCGCGCCCGTGGCCCGGGAGCTGCGGCTGCCGGTGCACCCGGACGAACGGGTGATCGAGGCCCACAACCACTTCGAGGGCCTGCACGTGGACGCCCTCGAGCTGCTCAGGCCGGGGCACTGGCCGCACCTGCGCAACCCGCTGACCCCCTCCTGGGGGGAGCCCTACCGCCGTCAGGTCGCCCGCATGGCCGAGGCCGTGCTGGAGGCCGGGCGCACGGCCGTGGAGCGCGGCGGGGACGGCGCCGAGGCCGTGGTGGTCTCCCACCAGCTGCCGATCTGGCTCACCCGGCGCTCCGCCGAGGGCCGTCCCCTGCCGCACGATCCGCGCCGGCGGCAGTGCAACCTCGCCTCCCTGACCTCGCTCGTGTTCGACGACCTCGACGCCGGGCGCCCGCCCCGGGTCGAGTACCGCGAGCCAGCCGCCGCCTACTATCCAGGGGTCAACCAGCTTCCCGGTTCATAATGGCGGGGCGCCGCCGCCGTCCCCGTCCCGTCCAGAGCACCAGGTGATCCGTCCGTGACCTCCCGTCCCTCGCCCTCCTCCCGTCCGTCCCGCCGCCGCGTACTCTCGCTCGTGGGCCTGGGCGTCCTCGGGCTCGCCCTCACCGGGTGCACCGAGGAGGACTCGCTGGCCCAGCAGGCCAACTCCGGGGACCAGAAGGGCTACATCGCCGGCGACGGCACCGTCTCGGAGTACGCGGTCGGGGAGCGCGGGGAGCCCGTGCAGTTCGAGGGCACCCTGTTCGACGGCACCGTGGTCTCGGCCGAGGACCTCCGGGGGGCCCCCGCGCTGCTCAACTTCTGGTACGCCGGGTGCGCCCCGTGCCGGGTCGAGGCCCCCGACCTCCGGGAGCTCGCCGAGCGCTTCGACGGCCGGGCCGCCTTCTACGGCGTGAACCTGCGCGACGAGCAGGCCACCGCGGAGGCGTTCGAGCGCACCTTCGAGATCCCCTACCCCTCCTTCGAGGACAAGGACGGGGGCGTGCTGATGGCCCTGAGCGCCTACGTGCCCCCGCAGGCCGTGCCCACCACGCTGGTCCTCGACGCCGAGGGCCGGGTGGCCGCCCGCATTCTCGGCATCGCCGAGCGCTCCGTGCTGGAGACCCTGCTCGAGGACACGGTGGCCGAAGCGGCATGACGGCCGGCAACCCGTTCGCCGAGATCGTCCTCGACGGCTCCCTCCTCGTCGCCCTGCCCGTGGCCCTGCTCGCCGGACTGGTCTCCTTCGCCTCCCCGTGCGTGCTGCCGCTCGTGCCCGGCTACCTGGGCTACGTGACGGGCCTGACCGGCGCGGATTTGCAGGACCAGCGCCGCGGCCGGGTGCTGGCCGGGATCAGCCTCTTCGTGCTCGGCTTCTCCGCCGTGTTCCTGCTCATGTCCGTGCTGCTCGCCCAGCTGGGCGCCTACGCCTGGTTCCTGGGGCAGAGCTGGATCACCGTGGTCCTCGGCGCCCTGGTGGTGCTCATGGGCGTCGTCTTCCTCGGCGGGGTGTCGTTCTTCCAGCGGGACCGCAAGATCGAGCGCCGCCCCCCGCCCGGTCTGTGGGGCGCCCCGCTGCTCGGCGTCACCTTCGGCCTCGGCTGGGCGCCCTGCATCGGCCCGACGTTCGCCGCCGTGCAGGCGCTCGTGTACGTGGACGGCGCCTCGGCCGGGAAGGCCGCCGTGCTCACGGTGGCCTACTGCCTGGGCCTGGGGGTGCCCTTCCTGGCCCTGGCCCTGGCGCTGCGCCGCGGCATGGGGGCCATGGGCTTCTTCCGCCGGCACCGCCTCACCATCCAGCGCGCCGGCGGGGGTCTCCTCGTCCTGGTCGGGCTGCTCATGATGACGGGAGCGTGGACCGCGTTCGTCTCCTGGGTGCAGGCCGAGCTCGTCACCGACTGGGTGATGCCGATCTGAGCACCTCCGGCACCCCGTCCCGCCCCGACCACAGAAAGACCGGCATGAGCACACCAGCGCCTCCCTCGTCGGGTCCCGCCGCGCCCACGGAACCGCCCCGCGGGCGCTCCTCCGACGCCGAGCTCCCCGCCCTGGGGCCCCGCGGCATGGCCCGGTGGGCGTGGACGCAGCTCACGAAGATGAACACGGCCCTGTTCCTGCTCCTGCTGCTGGCCGTCGCGGCGGTGCCCGGCTCGATCTTCCCGCAGCGCATCCAGGACCCGGCGGCCGTGCAGGACTACCTGGACAACAACCCGGTCCTGGGGGAGTGGCTGGACCGGCTGCAGTTCTTCGACGTGTTCTCCTCGGCCTGGTTCTCCGCCGTCTACATCCTGCTGTTCGTCTCCCTCGTGGGCTGCGTGCTGCCGCGCGCGGCCAAGCACTGGAGGGCCTGGCGGGCCGAGCCGCCGCGCACCCCGCGGCGGCTGGAGCGGCTGCCCGAGCACCGCGCGCTGACGCTCGGCGGCCGCGACGGCGCCGAGGCCCCGGCCCCCGACGACGTCGTCGCCGACGCGGCCCGGCTGCTGAAGAAGCGCGGCTACCGGGTCGCGGTGCGGGACGCCGGCTCGGCCGCCCCCTCGGTCGCCGCCGAGCGCGGGATGTGGAAGGAGGTCGGCAACATCGTCTTCCACCTGGCGCTACTGGGCGTGCTGGTCTCCGTGGCCGTCGGGTCCCTGTTCGGCTACAAGGGCCAGCGGGTGGTCGTGGAGGGCGAGTCCTTCGTCAACACCCTCATCGGCTACGACTCCTTCACCCCCGGCACCAACTACGACGCCGACTGGCTGGAGCCGTTCTCGATCCGGCTCGACCGCTTCGAGGCCGAGTTCAACCGGGACACCACGAACCCGCGCAACTACGGGGCGCCGCTGGACTTCACCGCCGAGGTCACCGTGCAGGACGAGCCCGGGGCCGAGCCGCGGGAGGAGGTCCTGAAGGTCAACCAGCCGCTGAACGTGAACGGTGTGAAGAGCTACCTCGTGGGCAACGGCTACGCCCCGGTGATCCGGGTGACGGACGGCAACGGGGACGTCGCCTTCGAGGGCCCCGTGGTGACCGTCCCCTCCGACGGCGTGTACACCTCCTCGCTCGTGCTCAAGGTCCCGGACGCCCGGCCCGACCAGCTCGGCTTCGTGGGGCTGCTCCTGCCCACCGCCGTGGGCGGGGAGGGGGAGATGCCCCGCTCGGTGGACCCGGGCCTGGCCAACCCCCGGCTCATCCTCTCCGCCTACCACGGAGACCTGGGCCTGGACACCGGCGCCCCGCAGAACGTGTACGTGCTCGACGTCGAGCAGCTCACCGAGCTCAACGCCATGACCAACGAGAACGGCGCGATCACCCTCGACGCCGCGAACCCCGTGCATGAGCTGCCCGACGGCAAGGGCACTGTGGAGTTCCTCGACGTGAAGCGCTACGTGGGCCTGGACGTCCACTACGACCCCGGCAAGACGGGCGCCCTGGTCTCCTTCGTGCTGGCCTTCACGGGGCTGCTGATGTCCCTGTTCATCTCCCGCCGCCGCGTCTGGGTGCGGGCGGCGCGGGGCACGGACGAGGACGGCCGGGCCTGCACGGTGCTCGAGTACGGGCTGCTGGCGCGCGGCGAGGACCCCCGGCTTGCGGCCGAGGCCGAGCGGCTGGGCGAGCTGTGGACCGGGCAGTGGGAGTCCGCCGGCGTGCAGGATCGGGAGACCGCGGGGCCCGCCCCCGCCCGGGCCGGCTCCGAGCCGGCGTCCGGGAACGAGTGAGAGGATGAGCGGCATGACCGTCAACGAGACCCTGGGCGCCTGGAGCGAGCTGTTCATGCTCCTGGCCGCCATGACCTACCTGGTCAGCTTCGTCGCCTTCGCGTGGGACATGGCCGCCCACTCCAAGACCCTGCGCGGCACGGCCGAGGCCGAGGACCGCGAGCTCGTCGGCGCCGCGACGGCCCGGGCGGGGGCGCAGGACGCCGCCGAGCCCGCCGACGCGCGGGCCGGGCACGGGGCCGGCCACCGCGGGCGCGGCTACCGCACGGGTGCCCGCTCCGCGCTGGCCGGGCACGTGGCCGACGAGCAGATGCGCTACACCGGGGAGCGCCGACCCGCGGCGCGCGTGGCCGTGGCCGTCATGGTCCTCGCGTTCCTGGTCCACGCCGCCGCCGTGGTGAGCCGGGCGTTCGCCGCGGGCCGGGTGCCCTGGGGCAACATGTACGAGTTCTGCACCACGGGCGCCCTCGTCGTCGCCGGGGTCTACCTGCTGGCCCTGCTCGCCCGGGACCTGCGCTTCGTGGGGACCCTCGTCTCCGGGCTCGTGGTGATCATGCTCTGCGCGGCGACGATCGGCTTCCCCACGCCCGTGGGCCCGCTGCAGCCGGCCCTGCAGTCCTGGTGGCTGGTGATCCACGTGTCCATCGCGGTGGCGGCCTCGGGCGTGTTCACCATCACCTTCGCCATGGCCGTGCTGCAGCTGCTGCAGGCCCGGCGCGAGCGGGCGATCCTGGCCGGGCAGGCCCCCGGCATGGACTTCCTGCGGATGGTCCCGTCCGCCCAGGCGCTGGAGAACCTGTCCTTCCGGCTCAACGCGGTCGGCTTCGCCTTCTGGACCTTCACCCTCGCCGCCGGGGCCATCTGGGCCGAGCAGGCGTGGGGCCGGTACTGGGGCTGGGACACCAAGGAGGTCTGGACCTTCGTGATCTGGGTGGTCTACGCCGCCTACATGCACGCCCGCGCGACCCGCGGCTGGACCGGCACCCGCTCGGCGTGGCTGTCGATCGCCGGGTACCTGTGCATCATCTTCAACTTCACCGTGGTCAACACGCTCTTCGCCGGCCTGCACTCCTACGCCGGCGTCTGAGCCGCCCGGCCGCTCACCGCGCGGCAGGCTCACCGCGCGGTGGGCCCACCGCGCGGCGGGCCCACCGCGCGGCGGGCTCGCCGCGCAGCACTCTCACCACGGCACGGGCGCTTTTGGCGCCACGGTCCGGGTCCGCAGGCCGCGCGCGGCGGTGCTCCGACCGCGGCCCCGACCCGGCCCGCCGCAGGTGCTCCACCGCGCGCACGGCGTTGGCACCTTCCCCGCTCTCGGCGACCACCAAGCGATCCGGCGGGGGAGTCGAGCAGCATGCGGAAGCCGCCGCGCACGAGCTGCTGGTCGCCGAGGATGCGCACCTGCACGGGCTCGGGCACCGGGGCGGTCGCTGGGGAGAGGGGCACGGTCAGCGCCCCTGGTGGGGACGGAAAACCGGGCGCGCAAGCTGTCCGCGGGCAGGGCCCGGCCGAGACCCTGCCCGCGCAGAGGTCGGCGCGCTCGCGCGTCCCGCACAGCTCGTTCCCGGGGCCGGGGCGCCGCCGGGCGGGGGCGCGACGCCGTCGTTGTGCACGGACCCGGTGAGCCCCCAGGGTCCACCGCAACTCCGCGGTCACCGTGCGCAGCTGCGGGGCGTAGCGCAGGGCGTTGGTGAGCGCCTTCCTGGACGATCCGGTGGACCTCCAGCCCGGCGCCGGAGGGCAACCGGCCAGCGAGGTGGTGGCCGAAGACTACGGCGCAGAGCACGCCCGCGGGCAGCGGGCCCTGCCGCCCGCGGGCGGAGACCGAGTGCGCCGCCCACGGGGAATGCCCGCAGGGCCGGACAGGGCGCCGCCTGCAGGTTCAGGGACAGCAGCAGGGTCGCGGCCGTGGGGCGGGGCGTCAGTCGCGCGGCGGCCGGTTCTTGCCGGGGGAGTCGTCGGAGGCGTCGTCGGCGCGGCCGGCCGAGGAGCCGCCGGGGGACCCTCCCGGGGAGCCGCCCCCGGGCCCGCCCTGATCGGGGCGCCCACCGGTGGTCCCGCCGCCGCGGCGCAGCTCCTCCTCCCACCGGCGCAGCTTCTCGGCCTGCTCCTGCTGCCGGCGGCGCTCCTCGAGGTTGCGCAGGAACTGGGGGTCGTCGTCCGGGCCCTTCCCGCGCGCGGGGGCGGAGGAGTCCGCGGTGCCCCGGGGGCGGCCCAGGAACAGCCACAGGAGGGCGCCGAGCAGCGGGAGGAGGACGATCACCGCGATCCAGCCCCCCTTGCGGAGGCCGCGCATGGCGGCGCTGTCGGTCCGGGCGCACTCGATGAGGGAGTACACGATGACGCCCACCGCCAGTGCGGCTGCGCCGATGATGAGGATGGCTCTGCCCATGCCGACAATCGTAGGGGAGTTGCCTGGGCGCCAGCTCAGCGCCCGGGGAGATCTTCCAGGTGCGCTCGGTAGACTGGCGGGGTGAACTTCCTGAAGTACTCCCTGCTCCGCTTCGGCATCCTCGTGCTGGTCTTCCTGCTCAGCATGTGGCTGGGCGTGGGGCTGATCCTGTCCGGGATCGCCGCCGTGGCCGCGTCCTTCGCGGTCTCCTACCTGTTCTTCCCGCGCCTGCACACAGCCGCGGGGGAGGAGCTGCGCCGGTGGGTCGCCCGCTCCCCGCGGCCCCGTGACCGGGTGGCGCTCGAGGACCAGGAGGCCGAGGACGCCTACGTGGACCGGACGCTGCGCGAGGACGGGCGCGAGGTCTGAGCGCTCAGCGCGGGCTCACAGCCACTGCTGCAGCAGCACCGCCAGGGAGAACAGCACGGCCCACCCCACGTTGAGCACCCCGACCTGCTTCAGCACGGGGATGAGCTGGCGGCGGTCCTGCACCCGCAGGACCGTGGCCACCGGCGGCAGCGCCACCGGCACGAGCAGCAGCACGAGGAGCATCCACGGGTTGCCGGGCACCAGGAACAGCACCAGCGCGAGCGCCACGGCGATCTCGGCGGTGAACACCACCCGGGCCGGCGGATCGCCCAGCCTCACGGCCAGCGTCCGCTTGCCGACCTCCCGGTCCCCGGGCAGGTCCCGGATGTTGTTGGCCATCAGCAGGGCGGTGGCGATCAGGCCGGTGGACAGGGCCGCGACCCACGCCTCGGGATTGAGGGCGCCGGCCTGGGTCAGCGTGGTGCCGAGCACGGCCACGAGCCCGAAGTAGACGAACACGAACACGTCGCCGAGCCCCCGGTACCCGTACGGGGTCCGCCCGCCGGTGTAGCCCCACGCGGCGAGCACGGCGGAGAGCCCCACGGGGATGAACCACCACTGGCGGCTGAGCACCACCAGGGCCGCGCCGGCGAGCGCGCCCAGGCAGAAGCACAGCAGCGCCGCCGCCTTCACCTGCCCGGGGGCCGCGGCCCCGGAGCCGGTCAGCCGCAACGGGCCGACCCGCACGTCGTCGGTGCCCTTGATGCCGTCGGAGTAGTCGTTGGCGTAGTTCACGCCGATCTGCAGGAAGAGGGCCACCAGCAGGGCGAGGACCGCGCGGACGAGGTCGAAGGAGTGCAGGGCCTGGGCCGCTGCGGAGCCGGCCACGACCGGGGCCACCGCCATGGGCAGCGTCCGGAGCCGGGCTCCCTCGATCCACTGTGCTGGCGTGGCCACGGGCTACCTCCGTCAAGATGCGTCTGGCGCGGCCGCGGTGCGTCCCGCGCGGGGTGGGGACCGCGGCGGGGGTCCGGGCCGCCCACCATTGTGTCACGGTCCCGGGCCCGGCCCGCCCGGCTCAGCCGAGCAGGCGGGCCACCGCCGCGCGGTCCGGCTTGCCGGTGGGCAGCATCGGCAGCTCCTGGGGCCAGGCCCAGCGGCGGGGCACGGCGGCGCTCCCGTGCTCGGCGCGCACCGCCTCCGCGAGCTCGGCGCGCAGCCGGGCCCGGTCGGTGCCCGCGGCCGCGACCACGGCGGCGCCCACCGCCTGGCCCCACTCGGGGTCCGGCACGCCCAGCACGAGCGCCTGGCGCACGGCCGGGTGCCGGTCCAGCACGGCGGTGACCCGCCCCGCGGAGACCTTCACCCCGCCGGTGTTCAGGACGTCGTCGACCCGCCCGTGCACGGCGAGCACGCCGTCCGGGGAGAGCTCCCCGAGGTCGTCCGTGCGGTACCAGCGGGTCCCCGCGGCCTCGTGGAAGTGCCGCGCGGTCTGCTCCGGGTCCCCGGCGTAGCCCGCGGCGACCACCGCCCCGCCCAGCCAGATCCGCCCGGGCCCCGGCGCGGACGGGGTGCCGGGCCGCCCGCCGTCCTGCTCGACGTGCACGGAGACCCCGTCCACGGCCACGCCGTCGTAGACGCAGCCTCCGCAGGTCTCGGACATCCCGTAGGTGCTGATCACCCGCAGGTCCGCCTCCCGGGCGGCCGCGAGCAGCCGCGGGGAGGCCGCCGAGCCGCCCAGCAGGACCGCGGAGAAGCTCTTCAGGGCCGAGACGGCGTCCCCGTTGCGGACCCCGGACTCCGGCTCGAGGATCCGCTGCAGCTGGGTGGGGACCAGGGAGGTGAAGCGCACCGGGTCCTCCAGCCGTGCGGCGGCCTCCGCGAAGGCCTCCGGGGTGAAGCGGGCGGCGGGGTCCAGCACCACGGGGTCCGTCCCGGCGTAGAGGGAGCGGACCAGGACCTGGAGCCCGGCGACGTAGTGGACGGGCAGGGCCAGCAGCCACTGGCCCACCGCGCCCGTGCGCACCGCGGTGGCCATGGAGGACGCGGCGAGGGCGTCCCGCGTGAGCACCGTGCGCTTGGCGCGGCCGGTCGACCCGGAGGTGCGCACCACGACGGCGGGTCCCGCCCGCCCGAGGACCCGGGTCAGCGGCGACAGCAGCCGCAGGGGGTCGCCGGCCACGGGGCCGTCGAGGACCACGGCGTCGTCGGGAACGATCAGCTCGGCCATCACGGCCCTCCTCCTCGTGCTGCCGGCCGGGGCGGTCCGGCCGGGAGGGCCTGGCCGCCCCGCCCCGGCCGCACCGCGGCCTAGAAGTAGTACGGGAAGCCGGACCAGTCCGGGTCCCGCTTGCCCAGGAACGCGTCCCTGCCCTCGACGGCCTCGTCGGTCATGTAGGCCATCCGGGTCGCCTCCCCGGCGAAGACCTGCTGGCCGACCATGCCGTCGTCGGGCAGGTTGAACGCGAACTTCAGCATCCGGATCGCCTGCGGGGACTGCGCGGCCACGTCCCGGGCGGCGGCGACCGCCGCGTCCTCCAGCTGCGCGTGCGGGACGACCTCGTTGACCGCGCCCATCTCGAGCATCCGCTGGGCGTCGTACTCGCGGGCGAGGAAGAAGATCTCCCGGGCGAACTTCTGCCCCACCTGGCGGGCCAGCAGGGCCGAACCGTAGCCGGCGTCGAAGGAGCCCACCGTGGCGTCGGTCTGCTTGAACCGGGCGTGCTCGCGGGAGGCGATCGTGAGGTCGCAGACCACGTGCAGGGAGTGGCCGCCGCCGGCGGCCCAGCCGGGCACCGCGGCGATCACCACCTTGGGCATCGTGCGGATCAGCCGCTGCACCTCGAGGATGTGCAGCCGCCCCGCGCGGGCCGGGTCGATGGACTCGGCGGTCTCGCCCCCGGCGTAGCGGTAGCCGTCGCGGCCGCGGATGCGCTGGTCCCCGCCGGAGCAGAAGGCCCAGCCGCCGTCCTTGGCGGAGGGGCCGTTGCCGGTGAGGATCACGGCGCCCACGTCGGAGCTCATCCGGGCGTGGTCGAGGGCGCGGTACAGCTCGTCCACGGTGCCGGGGCGGAAGGCGTTGCGGACCTCCGGGCGGTGGAAGGCGACCCGCACCCACGGCAGGTCGCGCAGCACGGCGCCGTCGCCGTCCCGCTCCACGGCGCGGTGGTAGGTGAGGTCCCCGAGGTCCTCGAAGCCCTCGACCGTGCGCCACTGCGCCGGGTCGAAGAGCTCGGAGACCCGCTCGGGGAGGTGGCTGCCGGCAGGGGTCGGGGTCGCGTCGGTCACGGGTCCGAGTCTACGGGGCCGCTCCCGCCGGCCTCGAGCCGGGCCCCTGGACCGCCCCGAGCGGTGCCGTGGCGGGCGGGCGGCCACGGCCGGGCAGGGGCGGGCACGGTCAGCGTCCCGCCCGGTCCGCGTCCGCCGGGCCGGCGGCGCCCGCGAGCAGCGCACGGACCTCGTCGGCGGACCCGCAGGCCAGCGCCCGCCGGGCGAGGTCCCGCGCGCCGGCCAGGGTCACCTCCCGCAGCCGCGCCTTGACGAGGGCCACCTGGGTGGGCACCACGCTGAGCTCCTCGACGCCCAGCCCGGCGAGCACCACCGCCGCCGCCGGGTCACCGGCGAGGTCGCCGCACACCGCGACGTGCGTGCCCTCGGGCACGTCGGCGCACACCCGGGCCACCAGGTCGAGCACGGCGGGGTGCCGGGCGTCGGCCAGCGCGGAGACCGCGGTGTTGCCCCGCTCGGCCGCCATCGTGTACTGCGCGAGGTCGTTGGTGCCGATGCTCACGAAGTCGAGGCCCTGCGCCACGCGGCGCACGGCCAGGGCGGCGGCCGGGACCTCGACCATGACGCCGACCCGCATCCCCGCCGGACGGCCGCCGGCCGCCGCGGCCGCCTCGTCGAGCCGCTCCAGCGCCCACGCCACCTCCTCGGCGGTGCTGACCATCGGGAACATGACGTGCACCGGGTGGTCCCGGGCCACCCGGCAGACCGCGGTCAGCTGGTCGAGGAGCACCTCCGGGGCCCGCCGCATGAGCCGCAGCCCGCGCTCGCCGAGGAACGGGTTCGCCTCGGCGGGCGCCGGCAGGAACGGCAGCGGCTTGTCGCCGCCCACGTCCCAGGTGCGGACGGTCACGGGCCGCCCGGCGAACGCCTCGGCGATCCCGGCGAACGCGGCCGCCTGCGCGTCGACCGACGGGGCGTCGTCGAGGTGGCCGAACAGGATCTCGGTGCGCAGCAGCCCGCACCCCTGCGCGCCGGACGCGACGGCACGGCCGGCGTCGGCGGGCGTCGTGACGTTGGCGAGCACCGGCACCGGGTGGCCGTCCGCGGTCGCGCCCGGCTCGTGGGCCCGCGCCAGGGCGCGATCGGCCTCGGCGGCCCGGGCGGCCGACACCTCGCGGAGGGAGCGCCGGGTGTCCTCGTCGGGGTCGACGAAGAACCGCCGGTCCCGCGCGTCGAAGCCGATGACCGCGCCGGGTGCCACGGCCGCCGCGGCCGGACCGGCGTCGGGGTACACCGGGACGCCGCGCGCGCGGGCGACCAGGACGCCGTGGCCGGTGTCCCCGCCCGCCAGCGCGACGACGCCCGCGACCCGCTGCGGGTCCAGCGTCGCCGCCGTCGCGGCGTCGAGCTCCCGCAGCACGAGGACCACGGGCGGACCGTCCGCCGGGACCGCCTCGTCCGGGGCGCCGGGTCCGGCCAGCGCGGCGAGCACCCGCCGCCGCACGCTGCGGACGTCCTCGGCGCGCGCCCGCAGGTAGGGGTCGTCCATCGCCTCGAGCTCCCCGCCCAGCGCGGCGAGCCGGTCCCCCCACGCCGTGGGCGCGGCCGCGCCGGCGGCGACGTCGGCGGCCACCGCGCCGGCCAGCTCGGGGTCGGCCAGCAGGGCCTCGTGGGCCTCGAGGACGGCGCCCGCCGGGCCGGGGCCGCCGGCGGCGGACCGGCGCAGGGCGGCCAGCTCGGCGAGGGCGCGGGCCACGGCGGCGTCCGAGCGCCGCCGCTCCTCGGCCGCATCGCCGGGCCGGTAGCCGGAGAGGTCGATCGCGCCGCCTCGCACGACCGCCGGGCCGAGGGCGACGTCGGTGCCCGACCCGGCGGCGGGCGGCGTGGGTGCACCCTCCGGTCCGGGGGCCGCGGGGGCTGCCGGGCCGGGGGACCGGTCGCCCCAGGAGTCCGCGGCCAGCGCCCGCACCGCCTCGGTCAACGACTCGGCCCCGGGTCCGGACGCCTCGAAGCGCAGCCGGTCGCCCTGCCGGACGGCGAGCGTCACGAGCCCGGACAGGCTGCGGGCGTCGACCGGACCTCGGCCCGTGCGCAGGTTCGTGACCGCGGCGGTCGCGTCGGCGGCCCGCACGAGCCCGACCAGCCGGGCGGCCGGGCGCGCGTGCAGGCCGTGCGGGGTGTCCACGGGCAGCTCGGCGACGACCTCGGGTGCCGCGGGCGGCGCCGGCGTCCCGGACGCCGCCGGGTCCGCCGCCTCCCCCAGGTGGTCCTGCTTGGCGGCCAGTCCGCGGCCGGCCTCCTCGAGCACCGCGTCCAGCGGCGCGCCGGTGGCCGCCGTCACCACGGCGGCGACCAGCCCCTCGACGAGCGGAGCGGGCGACACGCGCACCCGCTCGGCGACGTCGGGCGGCAGGAACTCCCGCGCCATCTCCGCGCTGAGCACGGCGCTGCCGAGGTCGAGGAGCACCAGCACGCCGTCCGGCGCGTCGACGGCGGTGATGGCCTCGGCGACCGCGGCCGCGTCCGTGCCGAACCCGTCGCCGGCGCCCGCCGCCAGGGCGATCGGCGGGCGCTCGTCGACCATCTCGCAGGCCAGCTCGACGGCCGCCTCGGCCAGCGCCCGGCTGTGCGAGACGACGACGATGCCGATCACGGCAGGCTGTCGGCGGCGGAGCGCAGCAGCAGCGCCGTGCTGGTGGCGCCCGGGTCCTGGTGGCCCGCGCTGCGCGGCCCCAGATAGCTGGCCCGGCCCTTGCGCGCCACGAGCGGGATCGTCGCGGCGCAGCCCTCCTCCGCCGCGTCGGCCGCCGCGGACAGCGCGTCGGCGATGCCGGCGCCCCCGGCCACCGCCGCGTCGTACGCGTCGAGGGCCGGCGCCAGCGCGTCCACCATCGTCTTGTCGCCCGGTTCGGCCCTGCCCCGGGCGACCACGCCCTCCAGCCCGGCCCGCAGCGCCCGGCCCAGCGTGGCGGCGTCGACGGCCTGCCCACCGACCAGCCCGCCGGCGACCCGCAGGAAGAACGTGCCGTACAGCGGGCCGCTGGCCCCGCCGACGGTGCTGACCAGAGTCATGCCGGTCTTCTTCAGGAGCGCGTCGGGGGCACCGGCGGCGCCGCCGTCCAGCGCGCCGACGACCGCGCGCATGCCGCGGTCCATGTTGCTGCCGTGGTCGGCGTCGCCGATGGCGGAGTCGAGCTCCGTCAGCTCCGCGGCGTGGTCGTGGACGACGTCGGCGAACCGCCGCAGCCAGCGTTCGAGCCCCTCGGCGGTGACCTCCGGCATCACATGCCCCAGCGCAGTCCGGGCGTGTTGACCGGGGCGTCCCACAGGCGGACGAGCTCGTCGTCCGCGCGCAGCAGGGTCACCGAGCAGCCGGCCATCTCCAGCGAGGTGATGTAGTTGCCGACCAGGCTGCGGGCGACCGGGACGCCGGCCTTCTCCAGCAGCTGCTGCACCTCGGCGTACATGATGTACAGCTCGATCAGCGGCGTGCCGCCCATGCCGTTGAGCAGCGCGATCACCGGGGCGCCGTCGGCCACGGGCAGGTCGGCGAGGACCGGCTCGACGAGCATGGCCGCGACCTCCCGCGCGGGGGCGAGCGGACGCCGCTCCCGTCCGGGCTCGCCGTGGATGCCGATGCCGACCTCGATCTCGTTCTCGTCGAGCTCGAAGGTCGGCCTGCCCGCGGACGGGACCGTGCAGGAGGTGAGCGCCATGCCCATGCTGCGCCCCTGCTCGTCGACCCGCCGCGCGATGTCGGCGACCTCGGAGAGCGGACGGCCCTCCTCGGCCGCCGCACCGGCGATCTTCTCCAGCAGCACGGTCACCCCCACGCCGCGACGTCCGGCGGTGTACAGGCTGTCCTGCACCGCGACGTCGTCGTCGGTGACGACCGAGACCACCTCGACACCGTTCTCGGCGGCGAGCTCGGCGGCCATCTCGAAGTTCATGACGTCGCCGGTGTAGTTCTTCACGATGTGCAGGACGCCGGCGCCGCCGTCGACGCCGAGGGTCGCGGCCAGCATCTGGTCCGGCACCGGGGAGGTGAACACCTCCCCGGCGCAGGCGGCGTCGAGCATGCCCGGGCCCACGAACCCGCCGTGCATCGGCTCGTGCCCGGAGCCGCCCCCGGAGACCAGCCCGACCTTGCCGCGCCGGGGGGCGTCGGCCCGGAAGACGACGCGGTTGGAGTGGTCCACGCGCAGGCGGTCCCCGTGCGCGGCCTGCATGCCCAGCAGGGCCTCCCGCACGACGTCGGCCGGGTCGTTGATGAGCTTCTTCATGTGCACTATCGGACCACTCCGCCGGTGGCCGTGACAACAGTTCGGTGCCACTGTGGGGCATTGAGTCGACGGCGTGCCACCCGGGCGCCGTGCTCCGGGCGGCCGGACCCGGGTGCCGCGCTGTCCTCCCGCCGTGCGGGCCTGCGGCGGCGGAGACCCTAAGCTCGGAGGATGGCTGACTTCCGGACGAGCACCCTGCACACGACCCGCGTCGGGGACGACGGTGACCGCATCGTCTTCCTGCACGGCCTGTTCGGCCGGGGCAAGAACTTCACCCGGATCGCCAAGGACCTCCAACCGGGCTTCCGCAGCCTGCTGGTGGACCTGCCCAACCACGGCCGGTCCGGCTGGACGGACCGGGTGGACTACCGGCAGATGGCCGACTCCGTGGCCGCGGCCCTCCGGGAGGACTTCGCCGCGGGAGGCCCGGTCGCCGTCGTGGGGCACTCCCTCGGCGGCAAGGTGGCCATGGTGCTGGCGCTGCGCCACCCGGAGCTCGTCTCCCGGCTCGTCGTGGTCGACATCGCGCCCACCCGCTCCGGGGGCGGGGAGGGGGAGTTCGCCCATCTGCTGGACAGCCTCGCGGCCGTGGACCTGACGGCCGTGCAACGCCGCTCGGACGCGGACGAGGCCCTCAAGGAGCCCATCCCGTGGGACACCACCCGCAGCTTCCTGCTGCAGAACCTGCGCAGCGGCCCGGACGGGCTCTCGTGGGAGCCGAACCTCGAGCTGCTGCGGTCCAGCCTGGACGCCATCGGCGGCTTCCCGGACACCGGGGAGGCCGTCTACGAGGGGCCGGTGCTGTGGGTGGCCGGCGGGCGCTCGGACTACGTCCGTGACGAGCACGCACCGCGGATGCGGCAGCTGTTCCCCCGGGCGCACCGGGTGACGATCCGCGAGGCCGGCCACTGGGTCCACTCGCAGGAGCCGGAGAAGTTCGTCGAGGTGCTGCGCGGGTTCCTGGCGCACACGGAGGCCTGACCCCCGGGCCGGCGCCGCGCCGCCCGGTCCGCCCCGGCCGGTCCCCCTGCCGTCCGCTCCGGCCGTCCCGGGCCGTGGTGCCACACTGAGGGACGTGAGCCACGCACCCTTCGACCTCGACGCCGTCGGCGCCGGCCTGCCCGTGGCCGGGGCCGCCGGCGCCCTGCGCGCGGCCCTGGCCGGCGGCGCCGCCGTGGTCCAGGCCCCGCCCGGGTCCGGCAAGACCACCCTGGTGCCGCCGCTGGTGGCCGCGCTGCTGCACGAGCGCGGGACCGGCCCCTCGCGGGTCGTCGTCACCCAGCCGCGCCGGGTCGCCGCCCGTGCCGCCGCCCGGCGCCTCGCCTCCCTCGCCGGCACCCGCGTCGGCGGGCTCGTGGGCCACACCGTGCGCGGGGACCGGCGGACCGGGCCCGGCACGCTCGTGGAGTTCGTGACCCCCGGGATCCTGCTGCGCCGCCTGCTGCACGACCCCGAGCTGCCCGGCACCGGCGCCGTGGTCCTCGACGAGGTGCACGAGCGCGGCCTCGAGACGGACCTGCTCGTGGGGATGCTCGCCGAGCTGCGCGAGCTGCGGGAGGACCTGGTGCTCTCGGCGATGTCCGCGACCGTGGACGCCGCCCGCTTCGCGGCCCTGCTGGGCCGGGACGGACCGGCGCCCGTCGTCGACAGCCCCGCCGTCCTGCACCCGCTGGGCGTCGAGTGGGCCCCTGGCCCCGGCCGGCGCACCGACGAGCGCGGGGTGCGCCCGGAGTTCCTCGACCACCTCGCCCGCACCGCGGCCGCCGCCCACGCCCGGGCCCTGGCCGCGGATCCCGGCACCGACGCCCTGGTCTTCCTCCCGGGCGCGTGGGAGGTCGCCCAGGTCGCCCGCCGGCTGCGGGAGCAGGCCCCCGGCACCGAGGTCCTCGAGCTGCACGGGCGGGTCGGGGCCGCCGAGCAGGACCGGGCCACGGCCGGGCGCGCGCCGGGCGGGCCCCCGCGCGCGGTCGTGGCCACAGCCCTGGCCGAGTCCTCCCTCACCGTCCCGGGCGTGCGCCTGGTGGTGGACTCCGGGCTCGCCCGCGAGCCCCGCCGGGACGCGGCCCGCGGGATGACCGGGCTCGTGACGGTCGCCGCCTCCCGCGCCTCCGCCGAGCAGCGCGCCGGGCGCGCGGCCCGGCTCGGGCCCGGCACCGTGGTGCGCTGCTACGACGAGCGCACGTGGACGGCGATGCCCGCCCACGGCACCCCGGAGGTCGCCGCCGCCGACCTCACCGGCGCCGCCCTGCTGCTGGCCTGCTGGGGCTCCCCGGGCGGGCGCGGCCTGGCCCTGCCCGATCCGCTCCCGCCCACCGCCCTCGCCGAGGCGGAGGCGGTGCTGCGCGGGCTCGGCGCGATCGACGCCGAGGGCCGCGCCACCGCGGCCGGCCGCGCGCTCGCCCGGGTGCCGGCCGACCCCCGGCTCGCCCGCGGTCTGCTGGCCGGCTCCCGCCTCGTGGGGGAGCGGGCCGCCGCCGAGGTGGTGGCGGCCCTCGCCGACGACCACCGGGCCCCGGACGGCGACCTGGCCCGGCTGCTGGCCGGGCTGCGCTCGGGGCGCGCCCCGGGCGCCCGGCGGTGGACCGAGGAGACGGACCGGCTCCGGCGCGCCGCCCGCGAGGCGGGCACCGGAGAGGCCGGGACCGTCCGGGCCGAGGTCGCAGAGAGCCGCGACCGGGTCCGGGCGGAGCGCCCCGCGCCGGTGCCCGTCGACCCCGTGCCTCGCGAGCTGGTGCCCGGCGCGGTGCTCGCCCTGGCCTTCCCGGAGCGGATCGCCCACCGGTCGGGCGGCACCTGGCTGCTCGCCTCCGGCACCCGGGCCGGCCTCCCGGAGGGCAGCCCCCTGGCCGGCCACGAGTGGCTGGCCGTCGCCGAGGCCACCCGCGCCGCCGGACGGGCCGCCGCCGGCACGGGCGCGGTCGTCCGGACCGCCGCCGCCCTCGACCGGGAGACCGCCGAGCGGTGCGCCGAGCACCTGCTCACCGACGCGGTGGACACCCGGTACGACGGCGGGCGGGTGAGCGCGCGGCGGATCCGCGCCCTCGGGGCGATCCAGCTGTCCGCCACCCCCGTGCGACCGGCCCCCGCGGCGGCCCGCGAGGCCGTGCGGGCGGCCCTGGCCGAGCACGGCCCGGGCCTGCTCGCCTGGTCCGGGGCGGCGGACGGGCTCCGGCGCCGGCTGGCGCTGCTGCACCACCGGCTCGGCGCCCCCTGGCCGGACGTCTCCGACGACGCCCTCCGGGCCCGGCTCGACGAGTGGCTCGCCCCCGAGCTGGACACCCTCGCCGCCGGCGGGCCCGTGGACCTCGCCGGGGCCCTGCGCCGGCTCCTCCCGTGGCCGGAGGCCGGCCGCCTCGACGAGCTCGCCCCCGAGCGCCTCACCGTGGCCAGCGGGTCACGGGTCCTGATCGACTACCCGGCGGCCGACGACCCCGCGGGCCGGCCCGTGCTGGCCGTGAAGCTGCAGGAGTGCTTCGGCTGGGCGGAGACGCCCGCGGTCGCCGGCGGGCGGGCACCGGTGCTGTTCCACCTGCTCTCCCCGGCCGGGCGGCCCCTGGCGGTCACCGACGACCTCGCCTCCTTCTGGGCCGGGCCCTACCGGCAGGTGCGGGGCGAGATGCGCGGGCGCTACCCCAAGCACCCGTGGCCCGAGGACCCGTGGTCCGCGGCGGCCACGGCCCGCACGACGCGCCGGGCCTGAGCCGCACGGTCGGCGCCGCACGGTGGACGCCGCACGGTTGGCGCCACCGTGTGATCTGCGTTACGGTGGGGCCACCGCACCTGCCGAGCGCGTCGATCCAGCGCGCACGGACCGGCTCGCCCACTCCGCGACCCCCGGCCCGAGGCACGCACCGGACGGACCCCCGCGACGCCATCGTCCCCGCGGGACCGCCACCGGTCACGGTTCCGCCGGGCAGCCCCCGACCCCCGGCTCGGGCGCCCCGGCTCGCTTGTCGCACCGCAGCACGCTGCGCCACACGGAATGGGTACGCACTCATGACTGCCACCTCGATCGAGTCCACCACGACGACCTCGACCACCACCACCTCGCCGCTGGCTCCCCAGGTCGCCGCGCCGGCGGTCGGCCCGGAGCTCGCCCGCTCCTGGCTGCTCGTCAACGGCGCCCAGGTCGAGCGCTTCGCGGTCGCGGCGGGGAGCGCGGCCGACGTCGTCGTCCTGGACATCGAGGACTCCGTGGCGCCCAAGGACAAGGAGCGCGCCCGCCGCAACGTGATCAGCTGGCTGGACGCCCGCGACGAGCACGGGGCGCAGCAGCACGCCTGGGTGCGCGTCAACGGCTTCGGCACGCAGTGGTGGGAGGACGACCTCCGCGCCCTCGCCGGGGTCCGCGGCCTCGACGGGGTGATGCTGGCCATGGTCGAGTCGCCCGAGCACGTGACCCGCACCGCGGAGCTGCTCAAGGACACCAAGATCGTCGCGCTCGTCGAGACCGCCCGCGGGGTGCAGCACCTGCAGGCCATCGCCGGGGCCCGGTCCACCTACCGGCTCGGCTTCGGCCTCGGCGACTTCCGCCGCGACACGGGCTTCGGCGAGAACCCCCTGACGCTGGCGTACACGCGCTCGCAGTTCACGATCGCCTCCCGGGCCGCCAACCTGCCCGGGCCCATCGACGGCCCCGCCGTCGGGGCGCTCGGCCCGAAGCTGGCCGAGGCGACGTCCGTGACCCTGGAGTTCGGCATGACCGGCAAGCTGTGCCTGATGCCCGAGCAGGCGGCCACGGTCAACGAGGGCCTGAGCCCCTCCCTGTCCGAGCTGTCCTGGGCCACCGAGTTCCTGCAGGAGTTCGACGCCGACGGCGGGGAGATCCGCAACGGCTCCGACCTGCCCCGGCTCGCCCGCGCCCGGAAGATCCTCGGTCTCGCCGGGGCCTTCGGCCTGAGCGTGCCCGAGGGCTACGACGTCCACTTCGAGGCGCCGACCGACACGTACCACTGCTGACCCGGTGGTGAGGGGCCGGCCACCGGCCCGACCGCGCGCGGCGGCGCACCCCCTGCCGCGCGTCCGAGGGACCGGTGGGTGCCGTGCAGACACGGCGCCCACCGGTCCTTCCGCCGTCCGCCCCGGCCCGGTCCGTCCTGGGCGCGACCCCGGCCGGCCGGTGTCCGTGTCCCCTCGCGACGAGCGGTCCCGGTCCGGCCCGGGCCGCCCCGCTAGATTGGGCGGGTGCGCACCCACCGGTCCTCCACCGCCCGCCCCGCTCCGCGACCCCCGGCCGCCCGCCGGGCCGCGGCCCTCTCGCTCGCGCTGGGCACCGGTCTCCTGGCGTCCGGCTGTGCGGCGCTCACCGCCGACGACGGGCGCGAGAGCGCCGAACGGGTCGCGGCGGCGCTGACCGCGGGCAGCGTCGAGGACCTGGGCTTCGGCGCCGTCGCCGGGCCCTTCGCCCAGCAGCAGTACGAGGAGGCCACCGCCGGGCTGGGCGAGGCCACCGGGTCCGTGGAGGTCACGACGGTGGAGGACACCGGGCAGGAGGACCGGCGGGAGGCCACCCTGGCCTGGTCCTGGGACCTGCCGGGCACGGACCGGGACTGGGCGTACGACGCCGTGCTCCCCCTGGTCCGCTCGGCGGGCGGGGAGTGGGTCCCCGAGTGGTCACCCGGCGTGGTGCGGCCGGGGCTGGAGGAGGGCGAGGCCCTGCGCGCCCGGACGGTCGCCGCCGACCGCGGGGACATCCTCGGCGCGGACGGGGAGACCCTGGTGACGGAGCGCCCGATCCGCCGGGTCGGGATCGACCGGTCGCAGCTCGACGGGGCGGAGCCCGCCGCGGCGGCCCGCCGGCTCGCCGCGGCCGTGGACATCGACGCCGACGCCTACGCCGAGGCCGTCGAGCAGGCCGGGCCCGAGGCGTTCGTCGAGGCCGTCCCGCTGCGGCTGGAGGACTTCCGGGAGCTGGACGCGCAGCAGATGGACGCCGTCCCGGGGCTGCTCGTGGTCGAGGACGAGCTGCCGCTGGCACCCTCCCGCGGCTTCGCCGCCGACCTGCTGGGCGCGGTGGCCCCGGCGACCGCCGAGGACCTCGAGGCCTCCGGCGGCGACCTGGCCACCGGTGCGCTGGTCGGCCGCGGCGGCCTGCAGGAGCAGTTCGACGACCGGCTGGGCGGGACCCCCGGCGTGGTGGTCGAGGAGGTCGTGCCCGGCGCCGACGGCGGGCCGGCCTCCGCCGGCGAGCCGCTGTTCGAGGTCCCCGCGCAGGCCGGCGAACCGGTCACGGTGAGCCTGGACCGCGGGCTCCAGGCCACCGCCGAGGAGCTCCTGACCGGCATCGAGTCCCCGTCCGCGATCGTGGCGGTCCGGCCCTCCACGGGCGAGGTCGTCGTGTCGGCCAACGGGCCGGGGTCGGAGGGCTACTCCACCGCGCTGCTGGGCCAGTACGCGCCCGGATCCACCTTCAAGGTGGTGACGGCCCTGAGCATGCTCCGCGAGGGGGACACGCCCGGCACCGAGGTGCGGTGCCCGCCCTCGACCACCGCCGCGGGCGTGCAGGTCGACAACGTCGAGTCCTATCCGCCCGAGTTCACCGGCACCATCACGCTCACCGAGGCGATCGCCCACTCCTGCAACACCGCGTTCGTGGACCAGCACGAGCGGGTCAGCCAGGCGGAGCTGGCCGCCGCGGCCGGGTCCCTCGGGATCGGCGCCGAGACGGACCTCGGGCTGCCGGTGTTCACCGGCGCCGTCCCGGCGGAGGAGGAGCCGGCCCAGCACGCCGCCGCGCTGTTCGGGCAGGGGCGCACGCTGGTCTCGCCGCTGGCCATGGCCAACCTGACGGCCTCGGTCGCCGCCGGGGAGCTCGTGACCCCCCGGCTGGTCACCACCGGGGGCCTGCTCGACGACGCCGCCACGACCGGGCCCGGTCCCGCGGAGCCGCTGACCGGTCCGGAGGCGGAGCAGCTGCGCACCATGATGCGGGCCGTCGTCTCCTCGGGACACCTGGAGGTGCTGCAGGAGCTGGAGCCGGACACCGCGATCGGCAAGACCGGCACCGCCGAGTTCGGCGACGAGGACCCGCCCCGGACCCACTCGTGGGTGATCGCCGAGCACGAGGACCTGGCCGTCGCGGTCTTCGTCGAGGACGGCGGTCTCGGCTCGATCACCGGCGGACCGCTGATGCGCGACTTCCTGGCGGCCGCCTCCGCGGCCCGGACCGGCTGAGGGACCGGACCGGCTGAGGGACCGGACCGGCCGAGGGACCGGACGGGCTGTCGGCCCGCACCGGCCGAGGGGCCTCGGGGTGCCGGTCCGCGCCGGCGGCCCCGCGCGTGCGGGGACGACCCGCGGGGCGGGCCCTTCCGGCGCGCGCCCCGCTGGCGGAGGATGGGGGAGGACGTCCCGTCCGCCGCCGCAGACCGCCGACCCTCAGGAGCTCCCCGTGCCCGAGAACGTTCCCACTCCTTCCGCGCGCACCAAGATCGGCGTGGTCGGTGCCGGCTCCGTCGGCTCGTCCCTGGCCTACGCGGCGCTGATCAAGGGCGTCGCCCAGGAGGTCGCCCTCTACGACCTGGCCGGGGACCGGGTCCGCGCCGAGGGCCTGGACCTCGCCCACGGGGCGATGTTCACCCCCAGCTCGCGGGTGACCGGCTCCGACGACGTCGCCGTGCTGGCCGGCTCCGACCTCGTCCTCGTCACCGCCGGCGCCAAGCAGCGGCCGGGTCAGACCCGGATGGAGCTGGCGGGCGCCAACGCGCAGATCCTGGAGACGCTGATGCCGCGGCTGGTGGAGCAGGCGCCCGAGGCCGTGTACGTGCTGGTCACCAATCCCTGCGACGTGCTCACGGTGATCGCGCAGAAGCTCACCGGCCTGCCCCCGGGGCGGGTGATGGCCTCGGGGACCGTGCTGGACACGTCCCGGCTGCGCTGGCTGCTGGCCGAGGAGGGCGGGGTGTCCACCACGAGCGTGCACGCCACGATCGTCGGCGAGCACGGGGACACCGAGTTCCCGCTGTGGTCGAACGCGAACATCGGGCAGATCCCCCTGCGGGACTGGACGGTGGAGGGACGCCGGCCCTTCACCGAGGAGCGGCTCGACGACATCACCCACCGGACGATCAACGCGGCGTACACGGTGATCCAGGGCAAGGGCGCCACCAACTACGCGATCGGCCTCGCGGCGACCCGGGTGGCCGAGGCCGTGCTGCGCGACGAGCACGCCGTGCTGCCGGTGTCCACGGTCCTGGAGGACTACCGCGGGATCAGCGGGGTCGCCCTGTCGGTGCCCTCGATCGTCGCGCGGCAGGGCGTCGTCGAACGCCTGGTCGTGCCCATGGACGAGCAGGAGCAGGCCATGCTGCAGCGCTCGGCGGAGGCGATCCGGGCGACCCTCGCCTCGATCGGGTACTGACCTGCGCGCTGGCACCGCCCCGGGAACGGCGCCGGGGCCCGTTCCGGCGGAACGGGCCCCGGTCGTGCAGTGCGGGTGGTCAGCGCGCGGCCATCTCGTCCTGCGCCGCGTGGGTGAGGCGCACGGCGTCGTCGAACTCGCGCTCGACGTCCTCGTCACGCCGGTACGTGGCCTTCGAGACCAGCATGGCGGAGACCAGGGAGACGATGAAGCCGGGGATGATCTCGTAGAGGTCGGCCCACGGGGTCACGGTCCAGACGAACACGGTGACCGCGCCCAGGGCCATGCCGGTGATCGCGCCGAGGTTCGTGAGCTTGCGCCAGAACAGGGACAGGATCACGATCGGCCCGAACGAGGCGCCGAAGCCGGCCCAGGCGAAGGCCACGAGGCCGAGGATCGTGTTGTTCTGCTCCCAGGCCAGGAAGGTGGCCACGACGGCGACGGCGGCCACGCCCGCGCGGCCCAGCCAGACCTGCTTGCGCTCGGACGGGGTCTCCTTGACCGTCAGCTTGTACAGGTCCTCCACCAGGGCGGAGGAGGAGACGATGAGCTGGGAGGAGACCGTGGACATGATCGCGGCCAGCACCGCGGCCAGCACGAATCCGGCGACAACGGGGTGGAAGAAGACCTGGGCGAGGTCCAGGAACACGGACTCGGGGTCGGTGGGGCTCTCGTCGGGGCGGTTGCCGTAGTAGGCCAGGCCCACCAGGGCGGTGGCGATCGCCCCGATGACGCTGAGGACCATCCAGGTCAGCCCGATCCGGCGGCCGGTCTTGGCGTCGGCGGGGGAGCGCATGGCCATGAAGCGGACGATGATGTGCGGCTGGCCGAAGTAGCCCAGGCCCCAGGCCAGGGCCGAGATCACGCCGAGGACCGTGGCTCCGGAGACCATGGAGAGGGCGTCCGGGTTCACCGCGGTGATGTTCTCGGCCATCTGGCCGAAGCCGCCGACGTTGACGATCCCGACGACCGGGACCATGAGCAGGGCGATGAACATGAGGACGCCCTGGGCCACGTCGGTGTAGGTGGCGCCCAGGAATCCGCCGAAGAGGGTGTAGGCGATGGTGACGCCCACGACCAGCAGCAGCCCGGCGTGGTAGGTCGAGCCGAAGGAGGACTGGAAGAAGAGCCCGCCGGCGACCATGCCGGAGGAGACGTAGAAGGTGAAGAACACCAGGATGATCAGGCCGGAGACGATGCGCAGCATCCGGGTCCCGCCCTTGAGCCGGTTGTCCAGGAAGGACGGGATGGTGATCGAGTTGTGCGAGACCTCGGTGTAGGAGCGCAGCCGGGGCGCGATGAACTTCCAGTTCACCCACGCGCCGACGATCAGCCCGACGGCGATCCACGCCTCAACCAGGCCCGAGAGGAACACCGCGCCCGGCAGGCCGAGCAGCAGCCAGCCGGACATGTCGGACGCCCCGGCGCTGAGTGCCGCCACGCCGGGCTTCAGGTTGCGCCCGCCGAGCATGTAGTCGTCGAGGTTCTTGGTCCGGCTGTTGGCGTAGAGACCGATCGCGATCATGGCGGCGAAGTAGATGACGATCGCGATCGTCTGGGATATCTCTTGGGTCATGGCGTCCTTTCCGCCCGGCGCCGGCCCGGTGGAGCGCAGCGTCCAGGAGGGTGGGTGGGTCGGAGGTCCCACAGCACTTTACGCGTGCTCCCGGTCACTGACCAGCTACTACGGGTATAGGCAGACCGCCCGGAGCCCGCGCCGGAGCGGCTCAGCCGCCGTCGTGGGCCTGCAGGAACTCGTACACCTCCCGCTCGTCCACGCCCGGGAAGGCCCCCTCCGGCAGGGCGGCGAGCACGTGGGAGTGCGCCCGGGTGTTGGGCCACGCGTGGCCGGCCCAGACCCGGCTCAGGTCCTCCGGCGGGCGCCGGCAGCAGGAGGGGTCCGGGCAGGTGGAGACGGTGCGGTGCGGGGTGTCCCGGCCGCGGAACCAGCGGGCGTCGGTGAAGGCCACGCCCACGCCGATCGAGAAGGTGCCCTGGCCGGAGAGCTCCGTGCGGGTGGAGCACCAGTAGGTGCCGGAGGGGGTGTCGGTGTACTGGGCGAAGGCGGTGAACTGGTTGGGCTGGTCGAACACCGTGCGTCCGGACCACTTGCGACAGGAGATCTGCCCCTCGATGGCGCCGGTGTGGTCGGTGGGGAACGCCAGCCCGTCGTTCTCGTAGGCCTTGTGGATCACCCCGGACGAGTGCACCTTGTGGAAGTGGGTGCGGATGCCCAGGTGGCGGGTCGCGAGGTTCGTGAAGCGGTGGCCCGCCGTCTCGTGCGAGACGGCGAACCGGTCCTTGAGGTCCTCCAGGAAGAGATCGCGGTTCTTCTGCGCCTCGAGCAGGAACGGTACGGTCTGGTCCTCGGGGAGCATGACCGCCGCGGCGAAGTAGTTCGCCTGCACCCGCTGGGCCAGGAACTCGGCGTAGTCCTTCGGGGGCTCGTGGCCCAGGACCTGGTGGCCGACCGCCTGGAGCAGCACCGCGCGGGGGTCGTGGTCCGCCCGCGGGCTCTGCACCAGGTAGATCCGCCGGTTGAGCAGGTCGGTGACCGAGCGGGTGGAGTGGGGCAGGTCGGTGACGTGGTGGATGCTGTAGCCCAGCTTGCCGACCATCTCCGAGATCACCGAGTTGGAGACCGGCCCCGAGGAGTACCCGCCCAGGGTCAGCAGCTGCTTGGCGGCCTGCTCGAGGTCCGGGAAGTAGTTGTCCCGCTCCCGCATCAGCCGGCGCAGCTGCACGTTGGCCCGGCGGGCCTCCTCCGGGGTGGCCGAGTTCTTCTCCAGCGCCTGGGCCAGGCGGTCCTGCAGGGCCACGAGCGCCTCGAGCACCTCCGTGGACAGGGCCGAGCTCACGCGCACCGTCGGCAGGCCCAGCTGCTCGTAGAACGGGGAGCGCTGGGCGCGCTCGAGCCGGATCTCCAGGGCCTCCCGCCGGTTGGCGGGCTCGGCCCCGAGCAGCGCGTCCACGCTCGTGCCGAGGACCTCGGCGAGCCGCTGCAGCAGGCTCAGCCGCGGCTCCCGCCGCCCGTTCTCGATCACGGACAGCTGCGAGGCGGCCGTGCCGGCCCGTCCGGCGAGCTCGGCCAGGGTCAGGCCGCGGTCCTTGCGCAGCGACCGGATGCGCCGGCCGAGGCCGATGAGGTCGGTGGTCCGGGGCTGCTCGTCCGAGGCCGGCTGCTCGTAGCCCCACGCACTGGTCGTCATTTCTTCATGATATGCGAAAAATCCGGGAAGTTCGCGGCGAAACCCGGGTCCATCGGGGTTGTTCGGGGCGCACAGTGGTGTGTGTCACCAGGAAGACGCGAACTTCCGGGGACCCACGAATCCCTTCGTACCACCGCCGCACCACCGTGGACCACTCGACGAGGAGCTGACATGTCCTACCCCAACGCCCCCAAGACCGCCGACGAGATCCGCCAGGAGTGGGACGCCGACCCGCGCTGGCAGAACATCACCCGCGAGTACGGCGCGGAGGAGGTCGTCCGCCTGCGCGGCACCGTGCAGGAGGAGCAGACCCTCGCCCGCCGCGGCGCCGAGCAGCTGTGGCAGAAGCTGCACACCGAGGACTTCGTCAACTCGCTGGGCGCCCTGACCGGCAACCAGGCCGTCCAGCAGGTCAAGGCCGGTCTGAAGGCCATCTACCTCTCCGGCTGGCAGGTGGCCGGTGACGCGAACCTCGCGGGCCAGACCTACCCCGACCAGTCGATCTACCCCGCCAACTCCGTCCCGGCGGTCGTGCGGCGGATCAACAACGCGCTGATGCGCGCCGACCAGATCGAGCACTCGGAGGGCATCCGCACCGTCGAGGACTGGCTGGTCCCGATCGTCGCCGACGCCGAGGCCGGCTTCGGCGGCCCGCTCAACGCCTACGAGCTGATGAAGTCGATGATCGCGGCCGGCGCCGCGGGCGTGCACTGGGAGGACCAGCTGGCCTCCGAGAAGAAGTGCGGCCACCTGGGCGGCAAGGTGCTCATCCCCACCCAGCAGCACATCCGCACGCTCAGCGCGGCCCGGCTCGCGGCCGACGTCGCCGACGTCCCCTCGCTGATCATCGCCCGCACCGACGCGGAGGCGGCCACGCTGATCACCTCGGACGTCGACGACCGGGACAAGCCGTTCGTCACCGGTGAGCGCACCGCGGAGGGCTACTACAAGGTGCGCAACGGCCTGGAGGCGTGCATCGCCCGCGGCAACGCCTACGCCCCGTACGCCGACCTGCTGTGGATGGAGACCGGCACCCCGGACCTCGAGCTGGCCAAGCAGTTCGCCGAGGGCATCCACGCGGAGCACCCGGACCAGATGCTGGCCTACAACTGCTCGCCGTCCTTCAACTGGAAGAAGCACCTGGACGACGCCACGATCGCGAAGTTCCAGCGGGAGCTGGGCGCGATGGGCTTCAAGTTCCAGTTCATCACCCTCGCCGGCTTCCACGCGCTGAACTACTCGATGTTCGACCTGGCCCACGGCTACGCCCGCAACCAGATGACGGCCTACGTGGAGCTGCAGGAGCGGGAGTTCGCGGCCGAGGAGCGCGGCTACACCGCCACCCGGCACCAGCGGGAGGTGGGCACCGGCTACTTCGACCTGGTCTCCACCGTGCTCAACCCGCAGTCCTCCACCACGGCGCTGGCCGGCTCCACGGAGACCGCCCAGTTCTGAGCCGACCGCGGGCACGGCGGCCGGGGACCAGGGCGGGTCCCCGGCCGCCCCGCCCGACCTCTTGCCCGACCCTCTTCTCCGCATCTCTTCCCCGACATTCCCCAGGCGAGGAGCCAGCCATGATGACCATGACCAGCGATCCCGTGACGATCAACGGCGTGACCCTCACCGGTCACCACGTGCCCCGGCAGAACAGCGTGCTCAGCCCCGACGCGCTGGGCTTCCTGGCGGCCCTGCACCGCGAGTTCGAGCCGCGCCGCCGCGAGCTGCTGGCCGCCCGCGAGGAGCGGCGCAAGGCGATCGCCCGCGGCACCGACCCCGCGTTCCTGCCCGAGACCGCGAGGATCCGCGAGGACGACTGCTGGCGGGTCCCCCCGCCCCCGCCGGGGCTGGAGGACCGGCGGGTCGAGATCACCGGGCCCACCGAGCGGAAGATGACCATCAACGCCCTGAACTCCGGGGCCCAGGTGTGGCTCGCCGACATGGAGGACGCCAACACCCCGCACTGGACCAACGTGGTCACCAACCAGCTGAACCTCATCGACGCCCTCGAGGGGACCATCGAGTTCACCAACCCGGACGGCAAGCGGTACGCCCTGGAGAACAAGGACCCGCGGGCCAACCCGACGATCGTGGTGCGGCCCCGCGGGTGGCACCTCGAGGAGAAGCACCTGTCCGTGCGCGGCGAGCCCATCGCCGGGGCGCTGGTGGACTTCGGTCTCTACGTCTTCCACAACGCCCGCCGGCTCAAGAAGCTGGGGCTGGGCCCCTACTTCTACCTGCCCAAGACCGAGTCCCACCGCGAGGCGCGGCTGTGGCACGACGTCTTCACCCGGGCCGAGTCCATGCTCGGCGCGGACCACGGCACCATCCGGGCGACCGTCCTGATCGAGACGATCACCGCGGCGTTCGAGATGGAGGAGATCCTGTGGGAGCTCGGCGAGCACGCCGCCGGGCTCAACGCCGGACGCTGGGACTACATCTTCTCGATCATCAAGAACTTCCGCACCCGGGGGCCGCGCTTCATCCTCCCCGACCGCGACGCCGTGACCATGACCCAGCCGTTCATGCGGGCCTACACCGAGCAGCTCGTGCGGGCCTGTCACCGCCGGCAGGCCATGGCGATCGGCGGGATGGCCGCGTTCATCCCGTCCCGCCGCGACCAGGAGGTGAACCGGGCCGCGATCGAGAAGGTGCGGGCCGACAAGACGCGGGAGGCCCAGGACGGCTTCGACGGGTCCTGGGTGGCCCACCCCGACCTCGTGCCCGTGTGCCGGGAGGTCTTCGACGAGGTGCTGGGCGACCGGCCCAACCAGCTCGACCGGCGGCGGGAGGACGTGGTGCCCGACGACAAGGCGCTCCTCGACATCGCCTCGGCCGAGGGGAGGATCACCGAGGCCGGGATCCGCAGCAACATCGAGGTCGGGATCCGCTACATCGAGGCCTGGCTGCGCGGCAACGGCGCGGTCGGCATCCACCACCTGATGGAGGACGCCGCGACCGCGGAGATCTCCCGCTCCCAGATCTGGCAGTGGGTGAACTCCCGGGCGATCACGGACCACGGCGAGGAGATCACCCGGGAGTGGGTGCAGGAGCTCGTCGAGGAGGAGTTCGGGCGGATCGAGCGCGCCGAGGGCGACCGCTTCGACGACGCCCGCTCGGTCTTCGAGGAGGTCGCCCTGGGCGAGGACTACCCGGCGTTCCTGACGACCCCGGCCTACGAGCGGTTCCTGGCCGAGCCCGAGGACCCGCACGCCCCGGAGGAGGCCGGTCCCCGGTCCCGGATCCGCGCCTGAGGCGCCCAGTCCGAGGGGTCCACCACCCACGGCTCGCGCGGCAGGACGTCCTCGGCGAAGACCGCGAGGACGTCCTGTGCCGTGCGCACCGGGCCGGGCAGGCCCAGCGAGGCGGCCGTCCACCCCAGCACCTCCTGCGCGCCGTGGCCCGCCGCGGCGAGCTCCGAGAGGGTCACGGCACCGTCGCGCTTGGCCAGCCGCCGGCCCTCCGGGGTGAGCACGAGGGGCACGTGGGCCCACTGCGGCTCGGGCAGACCGAGCACCGCCGCCAGATAGGCCTGCCGCGGGGTCGAGGGCAGCAGGTCGTCGCCGCGCACCACCTGGTCCACGCCCTGGTGGGCGTCGTCGAGGACCACCGCGAGGTTGTAGGCGGGCCGCCCGTCGTTGCGCAGCAGCACGAAGTCGTCGACCAGACCCGTGTACGGGCCGGCCCAGCGGTCCACGACCGTGCGGGAGCGCACGTCCGCGCGCAGCCGCACCGCCGGCGGCCGGTCGCGGCGGCGGCGCGCGCGCTCGGCGTCGCCGAGGTCCCGGCACGTGCCCGGGTAGGCGCCCGGCGCCCCGTGCGGGGCGCTCGCCGCCGCCTGGATCTCCCGGCGCGTGCAGTAGCACTCGTAGGTGCGCCCCGCCGCGGTCAGCTCCGCGACCGCGGCACGGTGGGCGGTCTCGCGCGTGGACTGCAGCAGCGGCGGGCCGTCCCAGTCCAGTCCGAGACGGGCGAGGTCGGCCAGCTGCTGCTCGGCCGCGCCCGGCCGCACCCGGTCGATGTCCTCGATGCGCAGCACGAAGCGCCGCCCGCTCGAGCGGGCCGCGGCCCACGCGATCAGGGCCGTGCGCAGGTTGCCCAGGTGCAGGTCCCCGGAGGGGGACGGCGCGTAGCGGCCGGCGCCTCCGGACGCACCCCCGGAGGAGGAAGTGGTCATGGGTGCCAGGATAGACAGCGCCGGTCGGTACCCTGGCAGGGTGGCCCGCATCAACGAACTCCGCGACGGCGTCTTCGCCGTGAGCACGGACAACTGGAGACTGAACTCCGGTCTCGTGCTCGGGACCCGCCGCGCCCTCGTGGTCGACACCGGGGCCGGTCCCCGCCAGGCCCGGGAGATCCTCGGGGCGGTGCGCTCGCTGACGGACCTGCCCCTCACGGTGGTGAACACCCACGCGCACTACGACCACTTCATGGGCAACGCGGTGTTCCAGCGCGACGGCGCCGAGGAGTTCTGGGCCCACCGCGGCTGCGCCGAGGCGATCCAGGAGCACGGCGACTACCAGCGCTCCTACGTGGGCACCCACGAGCCCGAGATGGCCGCCGCGGACGGCCCGGACACCCGCCTGGTGGTGCCCAACCGGCACCTGCCGGGCAGCGGCCGGCGCCCGGCGCTGACCCGGGTGGACCTGGGCGAGCGCGGCGCCGTGCTCTTCTCGCTCGGGCGCGGGCACACCGACAACGACGTGTGCGTGGGCGTGGACGACGTCGTGTTCACCGGGGACGTCGTGGAGCAGGGCTCCGACCCCAGCTTCGACGACTCCTATCCGCGGGGCTGGGCCACCGCCCTGGAGCACCTCGCCGCCCTCGACCGGTACCGGGTCTTCGTCCCCGGCCACGGCCACCCCGTGGAGCGCGGCTTCGTGCTCCAGCTGGCGCAGACCATGCGCACGGCGATCGAGCGGGTGGACGCGAGCGAGGCCGCCGCCGCGCAGCCGGACGGCCTGCGGCCCGTGACGGCCTCGATGTTCCGCCTGCCCTACAACCCCGGTGCGGCGCGCATCCTCCTGGACCGGCTCGAGCGGATCAGGGTCGAGGACGCCGCGACCGCGGCGCTTGCAGCCCTGCCAGGGCCGCCGCCGCGAGCAGACTGACCCCCAGGATCGCCGCGCAGCCGGCCATCGCCGCCCAGCCGCCGCCCGGCACCCGCAGCGCGGCCCACAGCGGCAGCAGCCCGGCCGCCAGCGCACCGGCGCCGAGGACGGCCAGCAGCGCGACCAGGCCCCCGCCGGGCGCGGGGCGCTCCACCGGGCCGGTCACGCGCAGCACCAGCCCGCCCAGCGCGGCCCACCCCGCCACGACGAGCAGGGAGGCCACGACGTCGGAGGGCCGGTGCCAGCCGTTGAGCAGGGTCGCGATCCCGGTCGCGGTCGTCGCCGCCGCCCCGAGCAGGGCCACGAACGGGCGGGACCTGGCCGGCGCGGCCAGCAGCACCACCGCCACGGCGGCGGCCGCGGCGGCCGTGTGCCCGGAGGGGAAGGAGTTGCCGGCCGCCTCCTGGATGCCCAGGTCCGGCTTCTCCACGAGCACGCGCTTGAGCAGCTGGACCGTGAGGTTGGACAGCACCACCACCGCGGCCCCGGTCAGGGCGGGGGCCAGGCGCCGGGACCGCGCGACGAGCACGGCCAGGCACACGGCGGAGACCACCCCCACCGCCCAGGGGAGGAGGTCGAGCAGCTCCCGGGCCCGGTCCGAGAGACCGGGGAACGCGCCCGTGGCCTGCCGCAGGGCCAGCTCGTCGAGCCACTGGCCGGTCGGGGTGGTCAGCGCCACGACGCCCACCGCCACGGCGCCGCCGAACAGCAGGACGGCGCCGAGCACGTGCGCGAGCGCCTGGAGGACGGTCGGCGCCGGACGGTGGTGGGCGGTCGTGGTCATGGAGCTCCTGGTGGTCGGGCGGGCGGGTGTGCCGGTGCGGCCGGGTCCGCGCCTGCGGAGCCCTCATTGTTCCACGGGCGGATCGGTGCGGCCTGAGCAACCGCGCCTAGGCTGGTGGCCATGACCGAGCCCGCGCCCCTGCCCCCGCTCGACGAGCTGCTCGCCGACGCGCACGTCGTCGCCCTGCCGATGCGCGTGCGCTTCCGGGGGGTGGAGGTGCGGGAGACGATGCTGCTGCGCGGGCCGGCCGGCTGGGGCGAGTTCGGGCCGTTCCCCGAGTACGGGGACACCGAGGCCGCAGCCTGGCTGCGCGCCGCGGTCGAGGCCGCGTGGCACGGCTTCCCTCCGCCCCGGCGCACCCGGATCCCGGTCAACGCCACGGTGCCGGCCGTCCCGGCGGCCCGGGTGCCCGAGGTGCTGGCCCGCTTCGGGACGGGGGTGCGCGCCGTGAAGGTCAAGGTCGCCGAACGCGGCCAGGACCTCCACGACGACGCCGCCCGCGTCGCGGCGGTGCGGGCCCGGCTCCCGGACGCGGAGCTGCGGGTGGACGCCAACGGCGGGTGGGACGTGCCCGCAGCGCTCGCGGCGCTGGAGCGGCTGGGGGAGCACGGGCTCGCGTACGCGGAGCAGCCCGTGCCCACCGTGGCCGGCCTGGCCGCGGTGCGGGAGGGGCTCGCCGACCGCGGCGTGCCGGTGCTCGTGGCCGCCGACGAGTCCGTGCGCCGGGCGAGCGATCCCCTGGCGGTGGCCCGGGCCGGGGCGGCGGACCTGCTCGTGGTCAAGGCCGCCCCGCTCGGCGGGGTGCGCCGGGCCCTGGACGTGGTGGCGCAGGCCGGGCTGCCCGCCGTGGTCAGCTCCGCGCTGGACTCCTCGGTGGGCATCCGGGCCGGGCTGGCGCTCGCCGCCGCGCTGCCCGAGCTGCCGTACGCGTGCGGGCTGGGCACGGTCTCGCTCATGCGCGAGGACGTCCTGCGCGAGCCGCTGCGCCCGGTGGACGGGGCGCTCGAGCTGCGGGATGCCGTCCCGGACCCCGGGCTGCTGGCGGCCCGGGCCGTGCCCGCGGACCGGCGCCGGTGGTGGCTGGAGCGGGTGCGCCGGGTGCACGCCGCCGCGGCGGGGGCCGTTCCGGCCTGAGCCGCGGGGCCCGTGGGGGCCGCGGAGCTCCGGGCCCGCGCCGGCAGGACGGTCCGGCAGGACGGTCCGGCGGGGCGGTGCGGCGCCCGCCGTCACGCAGCGGCGGCTCCGGGTCCGATCGGCGCGTCGCGGCCCCGGGGCGTCACCGCCCGTTAACGCGGGCTTTCCCTCGGCACCCCCCACGCCTCACGCAGCGGTGGTGCAGTGGCGGAGCACCCGTTCCCCGCCCGCGGTCGCCCCGCGGAACCGATCCCCTGGGAGAGCCATGACCGACATCGCCGAGCGCCCCCTCCTTCCCATGCTGGGCCACGCCCGCGGCAAGCGCAGTCCTCTCACCTGTCAACTGAAGTGCGGCAACGCCTGCGCCGGCCCGGAGTGCAACACCTCCGGCAACGGCTACTTCCGGGACATCGCGAGCGCCGCCCTGTCCCGCCGCTCCGCTCTCGGGCTGGGCGCCGCGGCGGCCGTGACCGTCGGTGTCGTCGGGGCCACCCCCGAGGCGGCCCAGGCCCACGGCCGCGGCCGCTCCGGACTGTCCTTCACCCCGATCGCCCCCGTCCCGAACACCGTGGACGACCTGACCGTGCCCGAGGGCTACGACTGGTCCCCGATCATCCGCTGGGGCGACCCGCTGTTCACCGACTCCCCGGAGTTCGACCCGCTGGAGCAGACCCCCGAGGCGCAGGCGAGCCAGTTCGGGTACAACTCGGACTACCTGGACATCCTGCAGGACCGCGGCGGCCGCACCGGCGTGCTGGTGAACAACCACGAGTACACCAACGAGGCGAACATGTTCCCGGCCGACCAGCTCGGGGACCTGGAGCGCGTGGCCCGCGTGGCCATGGCCGCGCACGGGATGTCCGTCGTCGAGATCGCCCGCACCGGACCCGGCCGGCCCTGGTCCTACGTGCGCGGGGGCAGCCGCAACCGGCGCATCACCCTGAGCACCCCCTTCGCGGTGGACGGCCCGGCCGCGGGGTCCGACCTGCTGAAGACCCGGGACGACCCCACCGGCACCGTGGTGCTGGGCACGCAGAACAACTGCGCCGGCGGCACCACCCCGTGGGGCACCGTCCTGTCCGGGGAGGAGAACTTCAACCAGTACTTCAAGGGCAACGGCTCCGCCGAGCAGAAGCGCTACGGGATCTCCACCGACGACCCGAGCCGCCGCTGGCACGAGGTGGACCCCCGCTTCGACTCGACCCTGCCCGGCTACGAGAACGAGCCGCACCGCTTCGGCTGGGTCGTGGAGATCGACCCGCAGGACCCGTCCTCCACCCCGGTCAAGCACACGAGCCTGGGCCGCTTCAAGCACGAGGGGGCCAACGTGCGCGTGGCCGAGGACGGCACCGTGGTCGCCTACTCCGGCGACGACGAGCGCTTCGACTACCTCTACAAGTTCGTCTCCGCCAAGAAGTACGTCGAGGGCGACCGGGCGCACAACATGACCCTGCTCGCCGAGGGCAATCTCTACGTCGCGCAGTTCACCGGGGACACCGCCGCCGAGATCGACGGCTCCGGGCGGCTGCCCTCCGACGGCGCGTTCGACGGCTCCGGGCGGTGGCTGCCGCTGGTCGTGGACGGCGAGTCGGTCGTGGAGGGCATGTCCGTGGAGGAGGTCCTGGTCTTCACCCGCCTCGCCGCGGACAAGGCCGGGGCCACCAAGATGGACCGCCCCGAGGACGTCGAGCCGTCCCCGCTGACCGGCAAGCTCTACGTGGCGCTGACCAACAACACCCAGCGCGGCACCGCCGGGAAGGCCGGCCCGGACGAGGCGAACCCCCGCACCCAGAACCGGGACGGGCACGTCATCGAGCTGACCGAGCGGAACAACCGCGCCGCCGCCCTGGAGTTCGACTGGAACATCCTGCTGGTCGCCGGGGACCCCGCGAAGAACGCGTCGACCTACTTCTCCGGCTACCCGGCGCAGAAGGTCTCCCCGATCTCCTGCCCGGACAACCTCGCCTTCGACTCCGCGGGCAACCTGTGGATCACCACCGACGGCGCCCCGGGCACGATCGGCTACAACGACGGCATGTACAAGGTGGGCCTGACCGGGCGCCAGCGCGGGAACGTGGAGCAGTTCCTCGCCGTCCCTCAGGACGCCGAGTGCTGCGGCCCGGTGGTCCACGACCGCGAGCGGATGGTCTACGTGGCCGTGCAGCACCCGGGGGAGGACGGCTCGTTCGAGGAGCCCCGCTCCTACTTCCCGGACTACGTCGTGCCCACCCGGCAGGGCGACGGGGAGTGGGCGCTCCCGCGCCCCTCCGTCGCCCAGGTCTTCCCCGTGGGCCGCGACGGGGAGCCCGAGTTCCCCGGGGCGATCTCCGACCGGCCCGGCCGGGAGCGCAACGCGGGCCGGCGCCGCAAGAACGGCGAGCGCGGGCCCCGCTACCGCGGCTACAAGGGCAAGGCCACCGCGGAGACCAAGGCCGCGGCCCGGACCGCCGCCCGCTCCTACTGAGCGACCTCCGCACCGGACGGTCCCCGTCCCGCCGCCCGGCGGGACGGGGACCGTCCGGTTCCCGGGACTACCCTGGTCTCCTGTGACCACACCGTCCCTCGACACCGCCCGCGCCGTCCTCGAGGAGCTCGTCGGCTCCGGGATGCGCCACCTCGTCGTCGCCCCCGGCTCCCGCTCCGCGCCCCTGGCCTACGCCGCGGCGGCCGCCCACGCCGCCGGCGCCCTGGAGGTGCACGTGCGCGTGGACGAGCGGGGCGCCGCCTTCACCGCCCTCGGCATCGCCCGGGCCACCGGCCGCCCGGCCGGGGTGGTCACCACCTCGGGCACCGCGGTGGGCAACCTGCTCCCGGCGGTCATGGAGGCCGACCACGCCGAGGTGCCCCTCGTCGTGCTCTCCGCCGACCGCCCGCCGGAGCTGCGCGGCACCGGCGCCAACCAGACCACCCGCCAGCCCGGGATCTTCGGCGGACACGTGCGCGCCGCCCTCGACCTCCTGCCCGAGGACCGCGACGTCCCCGCCCGCCTCGCCGGGCCCCTGGCCGCGCTCACCGGCCGCGGGCCCGGCGGAGCCCGCCCCGCCGGGCCCGTGCAGCTCAACGTGGCCCTGCGCGAGCCGCTGCACCCCGCCCCGGAGGACAGCGCCGAGCTCGCCGGGCGGGCGCGCCGGCTGGCGGCCCGCGCCGAGACCGCCCCGGACCCGGCCCCGCGCGCGGTCGCCGCCGGTCCCGTGGTCGCCCCGTCCCCGGCCGCGGGGCAGGCCCGCTCCGTGGTCGTCGCCGGGGACGGCGCCGGCCCCGCCGCCGCCCGCTTCGCCGAGGCCTGCGGGCTGCCGCTGTTCGCGGAGCCGTCCTCGAACGCCCGGTCCGGTCCGCAGGCCGTGGGCGCCTACCGGCTGCTGCTGGAGGCGCCCCTGGGGCGGCGGATCGAGCGGGTCCTGCTGGCCGGCCGGCCGACGCTCTCCCGCCCTGTCGCAGCGCTGCTGGCCCGGGCCGGTGTGGCCACCGCCGCCGTCCAGCCCGGCCCCGTGGCCTGGTACGACCCGGGGCGCCGGCGCGAGCGCGTGCTCGGGAGCTGGGCGGAGGCCGCCGCCTTCACCGGCCGCGGGGCCCCCGGCTGGGCGGCCGCCTGGCGGGAGGCCGGCGGCGCCGCCGACGGTGCCGTGGCGCGGCTGCTCGCCGCGGAGCCCCCGGGGCGCCCGACCGGCCCGGCCGTGGCCGCCGCGCTGTGGGAGGCCTGCCGGCAGGACGGGGCGGTGCTCGTCGCCGGCTCCTCCAACCCCGTGCGGGACCTGGACCTCGCCGCCCGCCCCGGCCCCGTGTCCCCGCTGGTGGTCGCCAACCGCGGGCTCGCCGGGATCGACGGGACGGTGGCCACCGCCGCGGGCGCGGCGCTGGGCACCGGGCGCCCCGTCCGCGCCCTCGTGGGGGACCTGACCTTCCTGCACGACGCCTCCTCCCTGCTGCTGGGCGCCGGCGAGCGGGAGCCCGACCTGCAGGTCCTGGTCCTCAACGACGGCGGCGGCGGGATCTTCGCGACCCTCGAGCACGGCGCGCTGGGGGAGCAGCAGGAGTACCGCGACGTCGTCGAGCGCTTCTTCGGGACCCCGCACGAGGCGCGCCTGGACGCGCTCTGCGCGGGCTACGGGGTCCCGCACCGGCGGGCGGACAGCCTGCCGGAGCTCGCCGCGGCGCTCGCCGGGCCCGTGCGCGGCCGCTCCGTGCTCGAGGTGCGGGTGGACCGGCGGGAGCTGCGGGCCCTGCACGCCCGGATCCGGGCCGCGGTGGCCGGTCCCGCGGACTGAGCCCAGCCCGTCCGCGTCCCCGCGACGTCCCGGCGGCGTGCTGGCGCCCCGGGATGTGTCCCCCGGCCGGACCGTGGGACGGGCTGCGTGCACGGTCCGCATGGACGGACCGCGGGAACGGACCGCGGGAACGGACCGCGCGGAAGGGCCCCGTCCCCGGGGAGGGGACGGGGCCCTGCGGCGGCCTGCGGGCGGAGCGGCCGCCGGGTCAGCGCTCCGGGGCCTGCACCTGGGTGGGGTTGAGCACCCGGGAGAGGAACGACTGGGTGCGGGGCTCCTTCGGGGTGCCGATGACCTGGGCGGCGGGGCCCTCCTCGACGACCACGCCGCCGTCCATGAAGACGACCTTGTCGGCGACGTCGCGGGCGAACTCCATCTCGTGGGTGACCACGAGCATCGTCATGCCCTCGGCGGCGAGGTCGCGCATGATGGACAGCACGTCGCCCACCGTCTCGGGGTCGAGGGCGGAGGTGGGCTCGTCGAAGAGCATCAGGGACGGGTCCATCGACAGGGCGCGGGCGATGGCCACGCGCTGCTGCTGGCCCCCGGAGAGCTGGTCGGGGTGGTTGTCGGACTTCTCGGCCAGGCCCACGCGGTCGAGGTTGGCCCGGGCGATCCGCTCGGCCTCGGCCTTGTCCCGCTTGAGCACCTTGACCTGGGCCACGGTGCAGTTCTCGAGGACGCTCAGGTGCGGGAACAGGTTGAACTGCTGGAAGACCATGCCCACGTGCCGGCGCATCCGGTCCACGTCGGCCTCGGGGTCGGTGACGTCGAAGTCGCCGATCGTGATCCGCCCCTGCTGTGGTCTCTCGAGCAGGTTCACGCAGCGCAGGAGGGTGGACTTGCCCGAGCCGGAGGGACCGATGAGGCAGACCACCTGGCCGGCTCCCACGCTCAGGGAGATGCCCTTGAGCACCTCGAGGGAGCCGTAGGACTTGTGCAGTCCGTCGATCACGACGGACGCGGCGCCGGCGAGGCCGTCGGCGGGTGCGGGCTGCGGGGAGGATGCAGTGCTCATCGTCTGGCTCCTAGGACTTCTTCATGCGGTCGGTCTTGGACTCGAAGCGGCGGGTCAGGATGCCCAGCGGCACCGTGATGATGAGGTAGCAGATGCCCGCCACGACCAGGGGCGTCAGGCCGGCGCCGGAGCCCGAGATCGCCTCGCGGCCGTACTTGGTGAGCTCGTACTGGCCGATGCCCATGCCCAGCAGGTAGACCAGGGAGGAGTCCTTGGTCAGCAGGATGACCTCGTTGGTCAGCGGCGGCAGGACGATCCGCAGGGCCTGCGGGATGACGATCGTGACCATCGCCCGGGCGTGGGACATGCCCAGGGAGCGGGCGGCCTCGTACTGACCCTTCGGCACGGCCTGCAGGCCCGCCCGCAGCGACTCCGCGATGTAGGCGGCGGCCACCAGGCCCAGGGCGACCATGACCGTGACGTAGTGGTTGAAGCGGAAGCCGAAGGCCAGCGGGATGCCGTAGCCGAAGGCGAGGAAGACCAGCAGGGCGGGCACGCCGCGGAAGAACTCGATGTACAGCGTGGCCAGCCACCGGTAGGGCGCCACGGAGGAGAGCTTCATCAGCGCCAGGACCACACCCCCGGTGAGACCGACCACGAAGCCGAGCAGCGTGTAGATGAGGGTGTTCTTCAGTGCGGTGGTGATGATGCCGGGGAACTGCTGGGCGGCGATCTCCGGGTTGAACACCTTCTCGATCAGCAGCGGCCAGTCGGCGATCGCGAGCAGCGCGAGGACGACGAGGATCAGGACGGCGTACTGGATGCCGCGGGAGAGCCGGGCTCTCTGGTGCATGGTCATGGCCATGGAGTGGTCCGTTCTGGGTGGTACGGGCGGTCGGTGGCGGAGCCGGCGCCCCGGGTGCGGGGCACGGGGTCCTTCGGTCAGTCCTTCTCCTGGACGGGGATCCACTGCTCGACGATCTGCTCGAGCGTGCCGTCCTCCTCGATGCGGTCCAGGGTGGCGTCGACGGCCTGGCGCATCGCCGCGTCGCCCTTCCGGACGGCCACGCCGAGCTGGTCGTCGAGGTCCGCGGTCTCCTGGACCACGAAGTCCGGGTCGTCCTGGGCGTGCTCGGCGATCGCGGTGACGTCGTCGAGCACGGCGTCCACGGCGCCGGTGCTGAGCCCGGTGAACAGCGTGGTGGCGTCCTCGAACTGGACGGTGTCGAGGCCGAGCTCCCGGGCCTGGGTCTCCCCGACGGTGCCCTGCATGACCCCCACGCGCACCTGCTCCTCGCGAGCGGCGTCGATCGAGGCGACGCCGTCCTCCCCGTCGGTCACGAGGCCGACCTCGTTGTCGTAGTACGGGTCGGAGAAGTCCATCACGCTCCGCCGCTCCTCGGTGATGGACAGGGCGGAGATCGCCACGTCGCACTGGCCGGTGTCGAGGGCGGCGCCGGACTGGATGGACTCGAAGCCGAGCGTGACGTTCTTCATCTCCACGCCGAGGTCGGCTGCGATCTCCCGGCCCAGGTCCATGTCGAGGCCCACCATCTCGCCGCCCTGCTCCATCTCGAACGGCGGGTAGTTGGACTCCGAGCACACGGTGAGGAAGCCGGGCTCCACCAGGGCCACCGCGGCCGACCCGCCGTCCACCGGGGTCGCGGACCCGGCGGCGGTCTCCGCGGCGGTGTCCTCGGCGGAGCCGCCGGAGCAGGCCGTGAGGGCGAGGGCGGCGGCGGACAGGAGGCCGGCGGCGCGGCGGCGGGACGGGCGGGGCATGGGCGGTTCCTCCGGTAGGAGCGGTGGTCGACGGCGCGGTCGGGCCGCGCGAGGAGCCGGCTCTACGGGGCGGTCACCCCCGACTGCGTTCGGGACACAAGGATACGGTGCAATCCGGGCGTCCGGGCGCGCCGCCGCCGGAGCCCGGGTGCAGCGGGCTCAGCGGGCGGAGAGCCCGGGGGCGGGCACGAGCCGCTCGGCGGCGCCGTCGGCGCGCTGCCCGAGGGCCTGGAGCATGGGCCGCAGCTTCGCCCAGGTCTCGGCGAGCTCGGCCTCCGGGTCGGAGGCGGCCACGATGCCGCACCCGGCGTAGAGCCGCACGGTGCGCTCGTCCTCCTGCACCGCGCCGCGCAGGGCGATGCCCCAGTCCCCGTTGCCGGCGGCGTCCAGCCAGCCGACCGGCCCGGCGTACAGGCCCCGGTCCATCCGCTCCAGCTCCGGGATGGTGGCCGCCGCCACGGCGGTGGGCGTCCCGCAGACGGCGGCGGTCGGGTGCAGCGCCTCGGCCAGCTCCAGGGCGGAGGGCGGGTCCCCGGCCGGGCCCGGGCGCAGCGCGGCGGTGACGTCGGAGGCGAGGTGCCACACGTTGGGCAGCTCCAGGATGAACGGCTCGGGGGAGGTGGTCACCGCGTCCGTGTAGGGCGCCAGCGACGCCACGAGGGAGTCGATCGCGAAGCCGTGCTCATGCTGTTGCTTCTCGGACTCCCCGAGCACCCGGGCGGCGTACTCCTGGGGGTCCTCGCCCACCGGGGCCGCGTCCCGGTCCAGGGTGCCCGCGAGCACGCGGGCGTGGGCCGCTCCGTCGAGCACCTGCACGAGCATCTCCGGGGTCGCCCCCATCAGCCGCCCCGCGGCGCTCCCGCCGAAGCCCACGCAGTACGTCCAGCACTGGTCGTAGCGGTGGGCGAGGTCCCGGACCACGGCCACCGGGTCGAGCGGCTCGTCGGTGCGGGCCACGACGTCGCGGGCCAGCACCAGCTTCTCCAGCCGGCCCGCGCGGATCAGGTCCACGCCGTCGCGCACGGCCCCGGTCCACTCGTGCTCGCCCAGTGTGCCGGGGGACAGCCGGACGGAGGCGGGCACCGGGACCGGGTCGTCCCCGGCGGCCGGCGGGCGGCCGGGGGCGGTGCCGAAGCGGCGCAGCCAGGCCGCGGTCACGTCGTCGAGGCTCAGCGCGAAGGGCGTGCCGGGCGCCACGGCCACCACGAGGCTGACCCAGGCCAGGTCGTCGCGGCGGCCCACGAGCAGCTCCGGCACCACGAGCCCGGACCCGGCCCCGGAGGCCGAGGCGAAGGTGAACGCGCCGAAGGCGGCGAGCCCGGTGCCCGGGACGCCCACCCGGTCCTCGACCACGGCGGCGGCGACCACGTCGTCCCACCACACGCGCGCGGCGGTGAAGCGGTCCGGGCCGCGCACCGTGTGCTCGGCGACCCGGCCGTGGGCCACGAGGCCGCGCCCGTCCACGGTCCAGCAGAGCAGGTCGGGCCCGGCCAGCAGCTCCCGCAGGTCCGGGGCGTCCGCGCCGAGGGCGGACAGCGGGACCGTGAGGGCGTGGAGCACGGGGACCGGCGGGGCGGTGGCGGGGTCGGTGGAGGACATCGCCCCCCAGTCTAAGCCGCGCGGCCGACAGCCCCGGCCCGTGCCCGCGGGCGCCGGGACCGCCGGGCGCGGGCGGGCCGGGGGCGGACCGGGGCGTCGGAGGGAGGTGCGACAATGACCGGGTGAACCGAGCCGACCTGTCCAAGCAGCCGCACGAAGTCTCCGCCATGTTCGACGACGTGGCGCCGCGCTACGACCTCGTCAACGACATCCTCTCGCTGGGCCGGGCCCGCGGCTGGCGCAGGGTCGTGGCGGAGGCCGTCGCGGCGGTGCCGGGGGAGCGGGTGCTCGACCTCGCCGCCGGGACCGGCACCTCCTCGGAGCCCTACGCCGACGCCGGCGTGGACGTCGTGGCCGCGGACCTCTCGCTCGGGATGCTCGAGGTGGGCCGCGCCCGCCGCCCCGACATCGAGTTCGTGCAGGCCGACGCCACGCAGCTGCCGTTCGCGGACGCCTCCTTCGACGCCGTGACGATCTCCTTCGGCCTGCGCAACATCCAGGGCCACCGCCGGGCGCTGGCCGAGATGCTGCGCGTCACCCGCCCGGGCGGGCGGCTGGTGATCTGCGAGTTCTCCACCCCCGCCCTGGCCCCGCTGCGCACCGTCTACACGGAGTACCTCATGAAGGCGCTGCCGGGGATCGCCGCGCGCACCTCCTCCAACCCCGCGGCCTACCAGTACCTCGCCGAGTCCATCGCGGCGTGGCCGGACCAGGAGGAGTTGGCCGCGCAGATCCTCGAGACGGGCTGGGAGGGCGTGCAGTACCGCAACCTCACCGGCGGCATCGTGGCCGTGCACCGGGCCGTGAAGCCCGGCCCGGCCCGATGAGGGCCCTCGTCCTCGGCGGCGGCCCGGCCGGTGCCACCGCCGGGTACTGGCTCGCGGCGCACGGGATCCGGGCCACGGTCCTGGAGAAGACCGCGTTCCCCCGGGAGAAGGTCTGCGGCGACGGGCTGACCCCGCGGGCCGTGCGGGAGATGCAGCTCATGGGCCTGCCGCACGGTCCCGAGCTGGGCTACGCCCGCAACCGGGGCCTGCGCCTGGTGGCCCGGCGGCGCACCGTCGAGGTGCCCTGGCCGGAGCTCAGCGACTTCCCCGGCTACGGGCTGGTGCGGACCCGCACCGGCTTCGACCAGCAGCTCGCCGAGCACGCCCGCGGCGCCGGTGCCCAGGTGCTGGAGCGCCGCTCCGTCACCGGGGTGCTGCGCGACCGCACCGGGCGGGTCGTCGGCGCCCGCGCGCACGTGCTCGACGACGCCGGGCGGCGCACCGGCGAGACCGAGGAGCACCGCGCCGACGTCGTGCTCGCCGCCGACGGCAACTCCGCCCGGGCCGCCGTGTCGGCCGGGCTGCACAAGCGCGGCGACCGGCCCATGGGCGTGGCGGTGCGCGCCTACTACGAGTCCCCCCGCTCGGAGCTGGACTGGATGGAGGGCTGGCTCGAGCTCACCGACGGCCACGACCCGCGCCGGGCGCTGCTGCCCGGCTACGGCTGGGTCTTCGGCGTCGGGGACGGCACGGCGAACGTGGGGCTCGGGATCCTGGACACCTCCCCGGCGTTCGGGTCCCTGGACTACCGGAAGGTGCTCGCCGGCTGGACCGCCTCCATGCCCGCCGAGTGGACCTTCGACGAGGAGCACCGCCGCGGCCGCGTGCTGGGTGCGGCCCTGCCGATGGCCTTCAACCGCACCCCGCACCACGTCCCGGGCATGCTCCTGCTCGGCGACGCCGCGGGCCTCGTCTCCCCGTTCAACGGCGAGGGCATCTCCAACGCGATGGAGTCCGCCCGCTACGCCGCCGAGCACGTCGTGGCCGCGGCGGCCGCCAACGGCCCGGCCCAGCGCGAGCGCGTGCTCGCCGGCTACCCCGGCCGGGTGCGGCAGGAGTGGGGCGCCCACTTCACGCAGGGCCGCGTCCTCGCCCAGCTGATCGGCAGCCCCGCCGTGATGAAGGCCGCCGTGCGCACCGGCATGGCGGTGCCCGCCCTGATGCGGTTCGTGGTGCGGGTGATGACGGAGCTCTCCGACCGTCCGGCCACCGCGTGGGAGGACCGCGTGGTCGCCCTCCTGGACGCCCTGACGCCCCCCACGGACAACACCCGGCCCCCGAAAACTCGCTAGAGTGGTGGACCGTGACTGAAACCTCCTCCTCGAGCGCCGGCGGCCCCTCCACGGGTCTCGGCACCGATCAGGTGAAGCTGCCGGCCGGCTTCGACCTCATCGCGACCGACGACCGGCTGGGTCCGGTCGTGCTGCAGGCACTCGCCCGGATCGAGGAGCGCCTGGACGAGGCGGTGCGCAGCGCCGACCACCTCGCCGACGTCACCTCCCGCCACCTGCTCCAGGCCGGCGGCAAGCGGGTGCGCCCGCTGCTGACCGTGCTGGCCGGGGAGATCGGCGGCGGCGTCAACGACGCCGTGCTCGAGGCCGCCGCGGTGGTCGAGCTCACCCACCTCGCGACCCTCTACCACGACGACGTCATGGACTCCGCGCCCCTGCGCCGCGGCGTGGCCACCGCCCAGACGGTGTGGGGCAACTCGGTGGCGATCCTCACCGGCGACCTCATCTTCGCCCGCGCCTCCTCCATGGTCTCCGACCTCGGCCAGCGCGCCCTGAAGATCCAGGCGGACACCTTCGAACGGCTCGTGCTGGGCCAGCTGCACGAGACGGTCGGCCCGCGCGACGGGCAGGACCCGCTGGAGCACTACCTCGACGTGCTCGCGGGCAAGACCGGCTCCCTCATCGCCGCCTGCGGGCACTTCGGCACCGTGCTGGCCGGTGCCCCGCAGGACGTCGTGGAGGTCATGGTCGAGTACGGGGAGAAGGTCGGCATCGCCTTCCAGCTCGCCGACGACGTCATCGACGTGGCCGGCGAGGACGAGGTCTCCGGGAAGTCCCCCGGCACCGACCTGCGCGAGGGCGTGCCGACCCTGCCGGTGCTGCTCCTGCGCCGCATGGCGGGGGAGGGCGACGCCGAGGCCCGGCGCGCCGTCGAGCTCCTCGACGGCGACCTCGCGTCCGACGCGGCCCTGGCCGAGGCCGTGGCCGCGGTCTCCGGGCACCGGGCCACGGACGAGGCCTGGCGGATCGCCCGCCGCTGGGCCGACGAGGCCATCGCCTCCCTCGCGCCGCTGCCGGACTCGGTGGCCAAGCGCGCGCTCGTGGCGTTCGCGCACGCCGTCGTCCACCGCGAGGCCTGAGCGAGGAGTCCGGAGGCCCCGCCCGGCACGGCCGGGCACCGGGGCGGACCCCGGCGCGGCGCGGCGGCCGGACGGACTAGCCTGTAGCCGTCCCCAGACCACTTCCCGCACCCGAGGACCACCATGACCCAGTCCCCACCCGGCCGTGCCGCGGCGCCCCGCGAGGCGTTCTCCAGCCGCACGGTCTTCATCCTGGCCGCGATCGGCTCCGCCGTCGGCCTGGGCAACATCTGGCGCTTCCCGTACATCGCCTACGAGAACGGCGGCGGCGCCTTCCTGATCCCGTACCTGGTCGCCCTGCTCACCGCCGGGCTGCCGCTGCTCATGCTCGAGTACGGAGTGGGCCACCGCTTCCGCGCGTCCGCGCCCCTGGCCTTCCGCCGCCTCCATCCCAAGACGGAGTGGATCGGCTGGTGGCAGATGGGCATCAGCTTCGTCATCGCCGTGTACTACGCCGTGATCCTCGGCTACGCCATGCTCTACACGATCTTCTCGTTCAGCAAGGCGTGGGGCGACGACCCGGCGGCCTACTTCCTCACCGACGTCCTGCAGAGCTCGGAGCAGATCACGGTGGGCTTCGACTTCGTCCCCACCGTGCTGATCGCCACGGCGATCGCCTGGGCCGCGCTGCTGGTGGTCCTGCTGCTGGGCGTGCAGAAGGGCATCGGCCGGGTGAATCTCGTGCTCATCCCGCTGCTGGTGCTGATGTTCCTGTCGATCGTGATCATCGCCCTGACCCTGCCGGGAGCCACCGACGGGCTCAACGCCTTCTTCACCCCGAACTGGGCGGCCCTGGCCGACAGCTCCGTGTGGGTCGCCGCCTACGGCCAGATCTTCTTCTCGCTGTCCGTGGGCTTCGGCATCATGATCACCTACTCGTCCTACCTCAAGCCCAAGACGGACCTCACGAGCTCGGGCCTGGTCGTCGGCTTCGGGAACTCGAGCTTCGAGCTGCTGGCCGGCATCGGCGTCTTCGCGGCGCTGGGCTTCATGGCCGGCGCCGCGGGCACCAGCGTCGACGAGGTCGCGACCTCCGGCATCGGCCTGGCGTTCATCGCGTTCCCCACGATCATCTCCCAGGCGCCGTTCGGCACCCTGATCGGTGTGCTCTTCTTCGCGACCTTGACCTTTGCCGGATTCACGTCCCTGGTGTCGATCGTCGAGGTGGTCGTGGCCGCGGCCCAGGACAAGCTCGGGCTGCGTCGGCGCAGTGCGGTCCTGCTGGTGGTCCTGCCCATGGCCCTGATCTCGCTCGCGCTGTTCACGACCACCACGGGCCTGAATCTCCTCGACGTGACCGACAACTTCGTCAACCAGTTCGGCATCGTCGCCGCGGCCCTGGTGTCCGTCATGCTGCTCACCGCGGGCTTCTCGGCGCTGCCCACGCTGCGGGACCACCTCAACTCCGTCTCCTCGTTCAAGCTCGGCCGGGCGTGGATGGTCGTGGTCGGAGGCGTCACCCCGATCGTGCTGGGCTACATCCTCATCAACACGCTCACCACGACCCTCGCGGAGGGCTACGGTGACATGCCGGCGTGGTTCGTCAACACGTTCGGCTGGGGCACCGCCGTCGGCCTGGTGGTCATCGCGCTGCTGCTCTCGCGGCTGCCGTGGCCGGCCTCGTCCGCGGCCTCGGACCTGAGTCCCTCCCCGGCGATCCTGGACGCCTTCGTGGACCGCAACCGGATCCGCGGCGACCAGCCGCTGTCCCGCTGGTCGGACACCGCACTTCGCACTCCGGCCCTGGACCAGGACTTCTCCTACCGCACGGTGGAGCAGGGCGCGGCCGCACCGTCGGGCAAGCACGCCGCAGGGGCCGCCACCCCGGCCGCGCCCTGGACGACCAGCGCGTCCGGCACCGGGTCCAGCACCCCGTCCGCCACCCCGTCCACGTCCGAGGAGGACCCCCGATGACCACGTCCGCCGTCATCATGATGATCGTCGCCGCGTTGCTGCTGTGGGGCGGCTTCGTCGCCGCGGTGCTGCACCTGCGGCGCACCCCGGAGGTGCCGGACGACGACCAGGGCTTCGGCTCCGAGGACTACCCCCGCACCACCTGACCGTCGTCCCGGGCCCGCCCGGAACGGCAGGAGGGCCTCCGGCGCCGCGCGGCACCGGGGGCCCTCTTCGTGTCCTCGGACCGGTCCCGGGTCCTCGCGGAGCTGCGGGGGCCCGCGCCGGCCGCTTCCCGGTCCGCCCCGAGCCTCCCGCGGCCGTCGCCGCGGAAGTGCCCCGGGACCGGCTCAGGCCCGCCCCGCCCGCCGCGCCCGCGGCGTGCGCACGGCGTCGAGCACGAGCAGGAGAACGGCGAGCCACACGAAGCAGAAGCTGACCCAGCGCACCAGCGGCATCTGCTCGCCGAGCACGAGCACGGCCAGCAGGAACTGCATGATGGGCGTCAGGTACTGGATCATCCCCACCGTGGACAGCGGGAGCCGGCTCGCCGCGGCGCCGAAGAGGATCAGGGGCACGGCCGTGATCACCCCGGCGGCCAGCAGCAGCGCGGCGTGGCCGGGGCCCTCCGTGCCGAGGGTCAGGGAACCGTCCGCCGACAGCGCCGCCACGACCATCGCGGCCACGGGGGTCAGGGCCAGGGTCTCCACCGTGAGGGTCACCACCGCGGGGAAGGAGGCCCCCACCCGGTTCTTGACCAGCCCGTAGAGGCCGAAGGAGAAGGCCAGGCCGAGGGAGAGCCAGGGCACGCTGCCGTAGAAGACGGCCATCACCACGACGGCGACGAACCCCACCCCGACGGCCGCCCACTGCAGCCGCCGCATCCGCTCCCGCAGCACGACCACGCCGAGCAGGATGGCCACGATCGGGTTGATGAAGTACCCCAAGGAGGCCTCGATGGTGTGCCCCGTGGTCGTCGCGAGCACGTAGAGGAACCAGTTGATCCCGATGAGCAGGCCCGCGAGGGCGAGGGCCGCCAGGGTGCGCGGGGTGCGCAGGGCCCGGCCCAGCGTGCCCAGCTGCCGCGTGAGCGCGAGCAGGACCAGGCAGAACAGCAGGGAGAACAGCACGCGCAGCGCCACGATCTCCAAGGGCGTGGCCGGCTCCAGGACGACGAAGTAGAGGGGCAGCAGGCCCCAGATGCCGTAGGCGCCGAAGCCGGCGAGCAGACCGGCCCGGGTCCTCGACTGCTCGTCGGGATCCGGGCCGGGCGCGGTGTTGTATGCGGTCACGCTCGAGGGTACCGCCGGGGCTCAGAGGCCGAAGAATCGGCTGAAGAAGCCCTTCTTCCGCTCGCCCTGCTCCTCCTCGGCCGGCTCCTCGCCCTCCACCACGGGCTCGGCCTCGGCGCTGCCCGGGACGCCGGGACCGGCCACGACCTCCCGCTCCACCTCGCGCTCGGCGGCGGGCTCCGGGGTCCGCTCGGCGACCGGCTCGCGGGGCTCCTCCGCGGCGGGGCGGACGGGCTCGGGCCCGGGAACCACCGTGGTGCTCACCCGGCCGGGACGCACGTCCCGGTCCGAGGGTTCCTGGTCGAAGGGCAGATCGCCGTCCGCGGCGGCCGCGACCGGTTCCGGGGTCTCCCGGGGCTGCTCGGTCTCGCGCGCCGGCGCCGCGTGCTCCGGGGCCACGTGCTCCGTCTCCACGAAGTCGGGGACCTCCAGCGGCTCGGACTCCTCCTGCCGGGCGTCGGCGGGCACCGGGGCCGCCTCGGGCGCGGCGGCCTGCGGCCGGCTCGCCTCGCGGGCGGCCGTGCTCTCCGCGGCGGCCCGGTCCTCGCGCAGGGCCACGGCCCGGGCACGGGCGTCCGCCGCGAGGTCCGCGAGCACGTCGGGGCCGACAGTGGGCTCGGCGGGCTCGACGCCGGAGATCTGGTGGTCGTCGAACCAGAAGCGCTGGGCGCCGTCCCGGACGGTGACCACGCACGTCGCCTCGGTGTCCCACTCGATGTGCGCGCCGCGCAGCTTGGCGTAGGAGTCCACCGCGAGGTTGTGGTCCACCGCGGTGTCGGTGGTCAGCGCCTCGGCGATGACCCGCATCATCCGCTCCACGGTGAGCTCGGGCAGCTCGAACTCGGGGCCCTCCAGCAGCAGCCACGCGGTGACCCCGCCGCCGGCGCCCGCGGGGTAGTGCGCGTAGACACCGGTCACGGCCTTGGCCGCGAGCGTCAGCCGGCGGGCGAGTCCGTCCGCCACGGGCAGCTCGTCGGTGGACAGCTCCTCCACGCCCAGGCGCCGGCCGGCCTCCCGTGCCTGCACCGCGGCGGAGACCACGGTGTCCGGGAAGTGGCCCAGCTCCTGCCAGGACCAGATCCAGGACCCGCGCGAGGCGGACTCGGTGCCCAGCAGGTACGGGGTGAGGCTCACGGGCGGGTCGGTCTGCAGGGTGAACGCGGGGGCGGAGAAGTCGACGTCCCACTCGGCGCCCTGGGTCAGCTCGGCCAGCCTGGCCTGGTACTCGGTGGAGATGAAGATCGACTCGTCGATCAGATCCTGCAGCGTTTTCGTCATGCGTCCAGGCTAGCAACCATCCCGGACGCGGGAGCGTCACGGCGGGGCCTCCGGCGTGCGTCGGGGACCCCGCCGGCGCCGCGGTGCAGGGGCGCGGCGGAGGGCCTTCGGTAGGGTGGTGGGCGAGGCCTCCGGGCTCCGCGGCGCCGCGTCCCGCCCGTGGCCGTCCGACGAGACCACCACGATCCGAGCAGGCCCCGCGCGGGCCGGGAACGAGCCACCGCATGAGCCAGACCCCCGCCACCCCGACCCCCGGACCGGGCCGGCAGGAGCTGCTGAACACCATCGGCACCTGGATCCTCTCGGTGCTGCGCACCGAGCCGGGATGGGACCGGATGATCGTGGACCTCAAGTTCCAGGGCGGCCGCGTCCACCTGCGCGTGCGCGAGCAGCGCGGGCAGGAGACGGTGCCCGGCACCGTGGGCCCCATCAAGGAGGACAGCGCCGTCATCCCGGCGGTCGAGCAGCTGCGGGACCGCTCCTACGTGCGGGGCCGCGGGACCTGGTTCACCGCGACCGTGGTGATCCTCGCGGAGGGCTGGCCCGAGCCCACCCACCGGATCGGCGGGACCTACGACCTCGAGGGCGAGCCGCGGCCGTGGGGGGCCGAGGGGTCCTGGACGGCACAGGACCTGCTCGAGCACCTCCGGAGCTTCCCGCGCACCCGGGCCAGGATCCCGGGGTGGGCGACCGAGCTCGCCGCGCGGGAGGGCGTCGAGCTGCCGGCCCTGGACCCGGGCGCCGAGCAGGAGCCGGAGCGCGAGGGCGTGGTGCACCCGCTGGTGCGGGCGGCCATCGACCGGTTCGTGGAGGCCCCCGACAACAAGGCGATGATCGAGGTCATCCGCCAGTGCATGGCCGGGTCCCTGCTGCTCGACGTCACCTCGAGCACGCTGGTCGAGGGCCCCGACGGGCAGGCTGTCGGGCCGGGATCGACGCTGCGCGTCCAGACCCTTTCCGAACCCGACGGGACCCGGTCGCTGGCCGCGTACACGTCGGCCGCCGAGGCACAGGCCATGTTCGACCGGCACCACCCGGACGGGGGCAAGCCCGTGCTGCTGCGCGAGTCGGCCGTGAAGGTGCTGCAGATGCTGGCGGACGACCCCCAGCACGACCACCTGGTCATCGACCCCGCACACCGTGGCTGCCGGATCAGCCGGCCCCAGATCCAGTGGGCGGTGCGGGCTCCGCACAACGACGTGGTCAAGGCGGCGATGCTCGAGAACAACATGTCCCAGCTGCTCGCCGGGCTCCTGGCCCCGGACGGGGTGCTGCTGCTCGGCGCCCGCGTGCAGGGTGAACGGGCCGTCCCGGTCTACGCCAAGCCGCAGGAGGAGGGCGCGACCCCCGACACCCTGCTGCTGTTCACCTCCGCGGCGGAGGTCGCCGCCCTGGACCCGGGCCTGGAGGTGCGGTCCGCGCCGTCGCGCCAGGCACTGGGCTTCGCCCTGGACTCGGGGGCGGCGAAGGTGTGCATCAACGCCCACCCGCCCGTGGCGACGCTGACCGCCGAGCAGCTCCGGGAGCTGCTGGCCCTCGTGGAGAAGGAGGACACTCAGAAACCGGACGCGCAGCAGGAGGACGCGCAGGAGGAGCGGGCGGAACCGTCCGCGGGGCGGCGCGCCGCCCGGGAACCGCGCGAGGACTGAGCCCGGCGGCGGCGCCCGTCGACGCCGCTCGGCCGGGGCCGAAGGCCGGGGAGGGGGGCGTTCGGCGGGCCTCGTTCAGCCGGGGACGGTCAGTCGGCGTCGTTCAGCGGGGCCGGTGCGGCGGCCAGGCAGTCGGCGCAGATGCCCTGGTAGACGACGTCGGCGGCCAGCAGCTGCATGCCGTGGTGCTCCGAGGGCGTGAGGCACGGGGCGTGGCCGACGGCGCAGTCGACGTCGACGACCGCCCCGCAGCGCACGCAGTAGGCGTGGTGGTGGTTGTCCCCGGTGCGGGTCTCGTACAGGGCCGGCGAGGCCGGCGGCTCGAACTTGCGCAGCATGCCGACCGCGGTGAGGTCCGAGAGCACCACGTAGACGGACTGCACGGTGATCGCCGGCAGCACCGCGCGGACCTCGGCCACCACGTCCTCCGCGGTGGAGTGCGGGCGGCGTTCGACCGCGTCGAGGACGGCCAGCCGCTGCTTGGTGACGCGGCGGCCGTGGGAGCGCAACCGGTCCGACCACGCGGCGGTGCGGCCGGCGTCCGGGGCGGGGCGTTCCGTTGTCTGCATGCCACTACCGTAGCGTTATCACGATGAACTCACAATAGTGCGGGAGGTCACCAGGCCCGCCGGTGTGCGCCCCCACGCCCGTGTTACGAACGAAAAGGCGGCGTGACGCGGGCGCCGTGCCACCGTCCCGCGGCCCCACCTACGATGGGGTGCGGGGGATCGGGGGATCCGCAGCAGGAGGCGCACGCCTCGGCCGCGCGCCGGCACCGTCCGGGTAGGGGGCCGGGCATCGCGAGAGCACTTCCGGGTCGCCCCGCACCGCCCTGCAGCCGCCCCCTCCCAAGAGCGACGGAGACCCATGACGCGCACCACCGACGAGGAGCTGCTCGCCGCCGTGCGGGCGGGACAGCCCCACGCGTTCCAGGACCTCAGGGACCGGCACTGGCCCACGGCCGTGGCCGTGGCTCGCCTCCACACCCCCAGCCGCCCCGACGCGGAGCAGCTGGCCGGCACCGCGGTGGACCAGGTCGTCGCGGACCTGCCCGCCGGCGACGGACCGGAGGCCTTCCTCCGCGCCCGGCTGGTCGGCGTCGTGGGCCGGGCCGGGGCCGAGCCGCCGCGCTCCGCCGAGGCCGTGTCCCGCGTCTACCTCGGGCTGCCCCCGGTCTGGCAGGCCGTGCTGTGGCACGCCGAGGTGGAGGCGCTGCCGCTGGAGCGGACCGCCGCGGTCCTCGGCCTGAGCACCGCCGCCACCACCGCGCTGCACCTCGAGGCGCGCGCCGGGCTGCGAGCCGCCTACCGGAGGCTCCGGCTCGACCACCCCCGCACGTCCGCCTGCGAGCAGTGCGCCGGGGAGCTCGGAGCCTTCGTGGACGGGGTCCTGCCCGGGCCGCGGCGGAGCGACGTCGAGGCGCACCTGGACGGGTGCCCCCGCTGCACCGCCGACCTCCTGTACCTGCAGGACACCGAGGCCGGTCTCCGCGGCTGGGTGCTGCCGGTCCTCGCCGGTGTGCCCCTGTGGGGGAACACCGTGGACGAGCTCGGCGAGATCGTGCGCACGGCCGGCCGGGCGGGTGCGGAGCGCCCGGCCGCCGTCCCGAGGGCGGACCTCGCCGGAGGGTCCCTGGCCGCCGTCGGCACCGCGCGGCGGGGACGGAAGGTCCTGCTGGGCGCCGGCACGCTCGCGGCGGCCGCCGCGCTCGCCGGGCTGGCGGTGACGGGCCCGGGCGGGCCGGGGGACGGGACGACCCGGGCCGCCGACGGCGGGGGCGCCGGCCTGGGCACCCCGAGCGGCTCCTCGTCGACGTCCACCGCCGAGGACGGGGACGACCGGGCGCTCGCCGGCGGTCCCTGCTCGGGCGCCGGCGTGCCGTCCCTGCCCGTCGTCGATCCCTCTCCGGGCCCGTTGACGGAGGCCGCCGCTACCGCCCGGACCGCGGCCCGCGGGCCGATCGGCACGGCGGACGGCCACGCCACGGACGGCGGGGCGGGGGCACCGGGCGACGACGGTGACCGGACCGCGGCCTCCTCGAGGACGAACGGAGGAGACGGCGCCGCGGCGGAGCGCACCGGAGCGGACGCGCCGGCGGGGGAGCGCACCGCCGACGGCGGCAGCACCCCGGACGGGCGGGGCACCCCGGACGGGCGGAGTGGCTCCGGCGGCGCCGCGACGGACGGAGGGAGCGGCAGGACACCTGCGCCCCAGGACGGTCCCGCCCCGGCTCCCCGCGACCCGGCCGGACCACCGGTCCAGGACCGGCCCGGCGACCGCCCGGCGGAGCCGCCGGGAACCCCTCCCGCCGAGCAGCCGGGCACCGTCCCGGCGGAACCGCCCAGCACCCCGCCCGCCGAGCAGCCGGGCACCGTCCCGGCGGAACCGCCCGCTGCCCCGCCGACGACGCCTCCGGCGAGCCCGCCGGCCGAGCAGCCGGGCACCGCCCCGGCCGAGCCGCCCAGCGCCCCGCCGGCGCCGCCGAGCACCCCGCCCGCCGACACCCCCGGCAGGCCGCCGGCGCCCGAGCCGGGACCGTCGGCCCCGGACGTCCCGGCCACCGCGCCGGCCACCGACCCTGCGCCCGGCGGGAGTGCTCCCGCCGGCGGATCCACCCCGAGCGCCTGAGCCGGGGCTCCGCCGCGCCGTCGGGCCGGCGGAGCACCCGGGGGTGCTCCAAGAAGAGGGCTCGGGCATCCGATGCTCGGAGCCGCCTGGGAACTCGCCGTGCGCACGGCAGGGCGGGAAGAGGGCGGCCCCCGGCGCCGTTGTCCTGAGCAGTAGTCCACGCCCCCGGCAGAAGGAGCCGCGCCCACGATGCACCAGCACCACAACGGACTGAAGACCGTCCTGCTGCTCGGCGGCCTGTGGGGGGTGCTGCTCGCGATCGGGTGGGTGGTGGCCAGCGGCACGGGCAGCAGCGTCTTCATCTGGGTCTTCGCCCTCATCGGGCTGGCCTCCACCGCCTACAGCTACTGGAACAGCGACAAGCTGGCGCTCCGGTCCATGCGCGCCATTCCCGTCACGGAGCAGCAGGCCCCCGGATACCACCGGATCGTGCGAGAGCTGTCCCGGCGGGCGAACCAGCCGATGCCGCGGCTCTACATCGCCCCGACCATGAGCCCCAACGCCTTCGCGACGGGGCGCGACCCCGAGCACGCGGCCGTGTGCGTGACCGAGGGCATCCTGCAGCTGCTCGACGAGCGGGAGCTGCGCGGCGTGCTGGGCCACGAGCTGATGCACGTGTACAACCGCGACATCCTCACGTCCTCGATCGCCGCGGCCGTCGCCGGCATCATCACCTCCGCGGCCCAGTTCCTGCAGTTCACGGCCATCTTCGGCGGCGGCCGGGACGGCGACCGCGGCAATCCGCTGGTCGGGCTGCTGCTGGCCTTCCTCGCCCCCCTGGCCGCCACGATCATCCAGCTCGCCGTCTCCCGGACCCGCGAGTACGACGCGGACCAGGACGGCGCCCAGCTCACGGGCGACCCGCTGGCCCTCGCCTCGGCCCTGCGCAAGATCGAGGCGGGCACCAGCGTGCGGCCGCTGAACCCGGCGGACCAGAAGCTCGTCAACACCTCGCACCTGATGATCGCCAATCCCTTCCGGGGCGGCGGGGCGTCCAGCCTGTTCCGCACCCACCCGCCGACCGCCGACCGCGTGGCCCGGCTCGAGGGCATGGCCGGGCTGGGCCGCCGCTGAGCCGGCGCGCCGTCCCCCTGAGGACAGGTGCCGGAGACCTCCATCGGGCATGACGACGCCCCGTCTGCCGCACGGCAGGCGGGGCGTCGTCGTCACCGCTCGAGCGTCTCCTCGGCGTGCTCGAGCAGCTCGGCCATCATGCTGAGCACCGCGTGCCGCTCCAGGGCGTTGATCGCTGCGGGATCCGTCCGGTACCTGCTCGACAGCGCGGCGTGGAAGCTGCGGATCTCCTCGAGCCGGTGCGCGGTCATCATGCACCGACCGTAGCCCCGGGCGGACCCGCCGACCAGACGTGCCGCAGGGACCGTCCGACGCCGCGGCGCCCCGCCGCGGCCGGCGCCCGGGCTCAGCGGTAGTTGATGAACTGGGCCGGGGTATTTGCGCCCGTGACTGAACGCCTAGAATCCGCGCCATTCCGCGGAACTCGTGTGACTGGGAGTGAGCCGGAGACGGTGCTCCTGCGGACTTTCTGCGGACTCTCTGCGGACTGCGATAGCTCGTCCGAAGCGGCCGCTACGCTCGGAGCATCCCCCCGCCCCCCACCGATCGGAGAGACGCGATGACCACTCACGAAGACCTCACGGAGCGCGCCGAACGCCTCTACGACCTCCTGTCTGCGGACCTCGACACGCTTCACCTGATGGGCACCTCCGCGCCCACCGGCAACGCGCTGACCCGGCTCGCCGCCGTCCTCGGGGACACGGCGCCCCTGTACGTCTGGCCCACGGACGTCAGCGACGCCACACGCGACGAGTCCGGCAAGCTCCACGTCCTCACGGCCTCCACCGTCCTGACGACGGAGTACGGCGAGCGGAGGCCGCTGGACGTGCAAATCATGCGGCTGAACCTGACGGCGCTGAACGTGGTCCCGCACATCTCGGACGGCGCGCGCCGCCTCCGTTCCGGGATCATCCGGCTGAAGGTCGAGCTGGGCCGCGGACCGGGGTGGACGCCCATCACTCTGGAGGCTCGGGGCGGCCAGGACTCCCGCGCCGTGGACGCCCTGCTCCACGCCGTGCACGTCCTGTCGGCAACGCTCGACTGACTGGCCCCGGACACGACGAAGGCCGGCCACCTCGAGCGGGTGGCCGGCCTTCACGGCGCGGAGGGGCGGTCAGCGGGTCCGCCGGCGAGCGCGCCCCGGCCGCCCCGGCCCGGCCGCCACCGCGGCGACCGGCTCCCGCTCCTCGCCGTCCTCTTCCTCCACGGCGCCCTGCGACCCGGCGATCCCACGGGCGCGAGCGGACAGGCGCGCCAGCGTGTCCTCCACCGGCGCCGCTGCCCGCTCCGCCTTCTCCGCCTCCCGGAACTCCCCGCGCGCGGTCGGCGTGCCGCCCAACTGCTCCAGCGCCCGCGTCATGTGCGGCGCCAGGTACAGGGCCTTCACGGCCACGGCCGGGTCCGTCCCGGGCGCGGAGGAGTCGTCCAGCACGGCTGCGTACTTCCGCACGAGCTGCACCATTGCGTCGTCCGCCGGCTTGAGCCAGTCCATGCCGGCCAGGGCCTCCTCCACGGCCTCCGTCAGCGTCTTCTCCTGCTCGATCATCGTCCTGCTCCTGTCGTCTCTGTGCGCCCTCGTGGGCGCCTGTCGTGCCGTGGACCGCCAGGGGATCCTCCGGCCGTTCCTGTGGGCTCCTGGCGGCTCCTGCGACCGGCTGGAGGGGGGTGGGTCGAACTTCATCGCGCGTGGACGGCTACCGGAGCCCCCGTCTCCGGGGACCGTGCTTCAAGACGGGACCCGCCCCTCCCCGCCGGGAACCCCTGAACGGGACGGACCCGGCACCGGATACCGGCACCGGGTCCACCCGCTCACAGGATCAGCCGGACTGCCGTCTCCACGACGGCGAGGACCACGGCCAGCAACCTGTGCGGGATCATCACGCCGCGCCCTCGAGGGTCACACGGACGACGCCCGCGGCTTGCTTGAGCATTACGCCGAAGCGGCCTTCGTTGCGGAACACGACCTGGTTCCGGTTGAAGGTGTCACCCGGCTGTCCGATGTTCAGGCTGATGTTCCCGTCCGTCGCCAGACCCACGGTCAGCGGGTCGATGACGATCGCCTCCCCGACGTTGACAGCGGTGGACGTGGCGACGCGGGCGCCCCACAGCCGGCGGGTGATCGGGTCCACGGTGGCAGTGGGACCGTACGGGAGGAGCAGCTCCCCGGACCCGGAGGCCGTGGCCGTCTCGACCTTTTCCCAGTCGAGCGGGTGCAGGGCGATGACGCCGGCCCGGTAGCCCTGGACCTCGAGGGCGGTCAGGGCGGAGCGGAGCCGGTCGATGGGCCGGGCGCCGGTGTTGATGACCTGGACGCCGGACTGGTTGAGGATGCCGTTCAGCTCGCCGTTGGCGGACCCGGTGCCGTGGAGGAACTGGCGCTCCAGCTCGGAGTGCAGACCGTAGAGAAGCTCGTTGCCGACGACCTCGGCCACGGACGGGACGTCCGCGAGGAGGTACTCGTCCACCGGCTCGGAGACGTGGGCGACCACGGCCAGCTCGTCGCGGACCTGGGACAGCCCGATGGTGCTGGTCGGCTTCAGCGCACCGGGGGCGACCACGGCCGCGTTCAGGTCCCGGGTGGTCTGCTTCAGGAACGAGTAGTAGCGATCCCCGAAGACGTACGTGGGGACCTGCTCGAGGAGGCCGGCGGGCGCCTCGCCCAGGCTGGCCGGGGCGGCCAGAGTCAGCGGCGCGTCGTACTGGCCGACGGTCAGGGCCTTGGCCTGGAAGGCGTCCGCGCTGCCCTTCGCCTTGCGTGCGAGGTCGCGGGCCGCGGACTTGAACACGGCGCGGGTGAGGCGGCGGTCCTCGCCGTCGTCCGACTTCCGACCGGGGACGGACAGGGCGCGGAGGAGGCGCTCGCCCTCCTCCCGCTCCTCGGCGGTCGGACCGGCGGCGGCCTTCGCGTCGCGGGCGGTCTTCAGCTCTGCGGAGACGGCGTTCATGCGCTCGGCCTCCGCGAGGGTCAGGGTCCCGTCGTGGTGCTTCTGGACGAGGGTCTTCGCCTCGGTCACGAGCTGCTCGATGGTCTTCATGATGGTTCTCCGATCAGGTGGGCGCACGGCACTTGGGGCGCGTGCGCGCTGCGTGTGTGTTGATCGGATCCGCGGAGTCTCGGCGGCGGCCTCAACGCCTTGCGGCGGAGGACTCGCGGCGGAGTGCCCTATCCGTGTGCCTTGCGGCCTGGCCGCCGAGGCGCGGGGGTCCGCCTTGGTCCCGGTGGACTCCTCGGCGTTCCTTCGCGCCCCGGCTGGCGGGACCTTCAGGCAATGTGTCGGGCGGGGCGGACTGTGAGCTTGCTACCCCGGCCCGACGCTTCCCATCGTAATCCGCGCGCCGTCACCGTTGACGGTCGTCGCCCTCCGCGCCCAGGAGCGCCTCGAGGTCCGCGTCCACGCCTTCGGCCGCCAGGGCGGCCTGGACGCCCTGGTGAGCATCTCGGACGAAGGCTAGGTCGAGGCCGCGGAGGTCCATCTCGTGCCCTTCGGCGGCGAGCTTGCAGAAGCGGGCGCCGACGTCGATCAGCGCGGCGATGAACGCGGAGGAGGCGTCCGGGTCCTGATCACGCATCGCTTCCCGGAGTGCCTGACGGGACAGGTCGAAGTTCCCGGAGGCTTCGCGGGTGATGATCCGCATCGCCCGCCAGGTGGCGACGGCGCGGACGGTGTTCTCGTGGTCGTGCTGGCTCATGGCCTTGCTCCTACCTTCAGGCCGCGCGGTCCGCGCGGCGGGTCTTCTGTTCCTGGGCGCGCCGGCGAGCGCGCCTGATTTGGGCGGGAGTGAGGCCGCCGTACGCCCCGCCGTCCTCGCCGGCCTGGACGGCGTAGCTCCGGCACTCCTGAAGCGCCGGACAGTTCTCACAGAGGAGCGCGGCGACCTCGAGCGTCTCCGTGTCCGGATCGGTCCAGGCGGGTGCCTCCGCGCCTCGGCAGGGGATCGGGCGGCCGGACAGCTCGGCGGCCGCGAGCGCTTGCTCGAGGACCTGGCGGGCGGTGCCGTGCTGGTTGGCGAGCGCTTGCTCGGGCGGCTTGCGGGCGGTCACTGGTCGGCCTCCTCGCTCAGCTCGCGTGCCATAGCCGCGGGAAGGTACTCCATGCCGGCATACTCCAGTCCGACCGATGCGGCCTCGTGGTCGGGGAGTCGTTCGGCGCGGACCAGGCGACCGGCGTCGAGGGAGATGACGAGTGGGTATCCCTCGGCGTCCCACGCATGTACTTCCAGCATGAGGAGGCCGCCCCTCCCTTGACCGGGGAGCGCTCGCGGCTCCTGCCCCTCGGGCGTCTCGCAGTAGTAGACGGCGCGGAGGTTTGTCGCCGTGTTCGGGATCATGGTTCTTCTCTCTTTCTTGTCGGGACACTCGTCCGGCGCCGGGCGTGCAGTGTGTGAGTGTCCCTGTATAGGGACACTGGGACACTCACACTGACCGTGCCGGGACACTGCTGGGGCACTGCGGGACACTGGGACACTGGAGCGGCTGGAGCCGCTTCACAGCTCATGAGCGGACCCCTTGGGCGGGTGATTCCGGGTGTGGATGGTCGAGTTACGCGGACCCTGCTGGGCGAAAATCTCCCTGCGCTTGCGCCCGAGCTTGATCGCGTCCTCGATCTGCTGGCGGGACCAGTCCGACTCCCCGAGCAGCGCGTCCTTGATCGCCCGGCCGGACAGTCCGCCGGAGGTTCGGTCCAGGAGGGCGAGAACGTCAGTCAGCGCGCCCTCGGCCTTCGCGTCCTTCCGGGAGCCGGCGCCCATGCTGAGGTGCCGGCTCAGCTCGTCAAACTGGAGAGCTGTCTCCGGGTGCTCTACGTCGCGGCCGAACGCGGAGAAGTAGCGCGGGGAGGAGGGGTCCTCGGAGTCCTCTCGGACGAGCTTCCATGTGGCGTCCGGCCAGTCGAGGATCCGGGAGTCACCACGGGACCGCTCCCCGTTGTGGCCCATGTGGTGCACGAGGGCAGCCTCCTCCGCGCCCGCCTCGCTGATAAGGGCGTCGAAGGCCACGAGGAAGCGGCCGGCGTCGTGGTTCTCGTCCAGCCCCAGCGCGTCAAGGACGGGGCGGAGACAGTCGAGGATCACCACGTCCGCGCCGCGGATGACGTCCGCCCATGCGCTCCGCGTGGCCTCGTCCAGGAGGTCGAACGAGGACACCTTCCCGCGGATGGGGAGGACGCGCACGGCGGCCTGATTGCGGATGCCTTGGGCGCGGAGCCACCGGCGGACGGTCCGGGGGTCCAGTTCGTTGTCGATCAGCACGACGTCACGGACGGGCGCCGTGCTGAACTCGCCCAGGAAGTCGTCCCCGTCCACGAGGGCGCGGAGCAGGTTCCCCATGAGGGTCGTCTTCCCGGCCTTGTACTGGGCGGCGAGCATGACGCGCCCGCCGGTGGGCCAGAGCTGCTCCACCCGGTAGGCCGTTTCCTCGTCGGGGACGGCCAGGAACTCGTCCAGGCGGACGGGCGCCGGGATCGCCTGGGCGTCGCACTCCTGGGCGTCGAGCCTGCGCTTCGCCTCCGCGCGGACGTGGAGCCGCTCCATCTCCAGGAGGATCAGCTTCTCCCGCTCGCTCAGCGCGTGCGGCTCCTCCCCGCCCTCGCCGTCCGCGGCGTCCTGGTGAGCCTCCCTGGGCGCCTGGTGGCGCTCGCCGGCCCGTGGCAGTCCGGTCAGGTCCAGGACGTCCGGCCGCCCCTCGAGCGGATCCCCGTAGCCTTCCCGGCGGAGGCGGCCGGCGAGCGCGGACATGCTCTCCCCGGCGTAGTGCGCGGCAACGTACGCCTTCGTCAGCGGGACCTCCGCCTCCAGGTCCGTCGAGGTGCTGAAGACGTAGAGGCGGGACGCGCCGTCGTCGTTCGGCCGGTCGGTCGTGGCGCTGATCTGGCCGCGGTCCTTGCCGGGCCGGAACCAATGCCTCTCCCCGTTGCCCTTCGTGTAGGCGTGCGTCCACCCGTTCGGGACCAGGATCGTCTCCCAGTCCGTCACGCGGTTGTAGTGCTCCACGGGCGACTCCCCGTCCCCGTAGGCGTCTGTCCGTCCGGCCGTGTCCGTCCGCGCAGCACTCCGCGCCGGCGGCTCCGGCATCTCGTCCAGGACGTCGCGGAGGACGGTGTGGAAGGCGGCGCGCTCCTCGAGGGTGAGGACGGCCGGGAACAGCGGTCCGCCCTTCACACGGACCCAGGGGCGGCCCGTCTCGTGGTGGGACCCCGGAGTCGGATGGAGTACGCAGAACCCGCCCTCCCCCCTTGTCTCGGCCAGCACTTCTACGATCGGCCGGCCGCGCTCGTCCTCGCCGGCTGGGCGCTGCGCGATCTTGGTGTTGCCGGGGAACGGCTCGCCGGTGGGCAGCTCGAGACGGTAGAGCCAGTGGACGCCGCGGCTTGGCGAAATCTCGAGCCAGCCGGCCTGGAGGCGCTTCCAGAGGAGGGCGAGGCCGGCGGCGCGCATGGCTTCCGCGATCGCAGGGAGCTGCTCGGCGGCGCGCCCCTCAATCTCGGTCAGCTCCACGCCGCCGGAGACGGTGCCCATGATCGCGCCCACGCCCACGCCGGCGGCGAGGCGCTCGGGGGCGAACCAGGCGGCGAGCTGCTCCTCGGTGGGGCGTTGCCCCTGGAGGTCCTTCCACTGGACGGCGGGCCTCTTGGTTCCCGGTTGAACGGGGAGGGCGGCGAGGCCGGCCAGGTCCAGCTCGTCCACTGCGGCGCGCATTGCGGCCCCCACGTCCGCGGTGCCGGCGGTAGAATCGGAGTACATGAGAACGGTTCTCTTTCTCTTGTGCGGCGCGCGGCGGCGTCGCTGACGGTTGTTCCCTGTGAGTGGGGGCGGTCGTTCGGGGTGGTTCAGGAAGGCCGGCGTTCGGTGAGGCGCCGGCCTTCCGCATGTCCGGCGGCGCTCATGCCGCGTCCTCGGCGTCGAAGCATCCGTCGATCCAGGCGAGGACGTCCGACTCGCGGAACATGCGGCGGCCGGCGACCTTCGCGGACTTCGGGGCGGTGCCGCGGCTGATCATGTACCGGAGCGCGTTCGGGGACTTGCGGAGCATCTCGGCCACTTCCTCCACGTAGAGGAGGCGGTCCGCGGTGCGGGCGGTGGTGGTGCTCATCGTGCTTCTCCTGTTGTCTCATTGGAACTATCTGAAGTAGTCCCAGTGAGACTAAGCATGAGCGGCTGTGTGTCGTTGTGTCAAGCTCTGTGAGCAACTACCATTTATGCCTATGGAGACTGAAGGCAACACCGGCCAGGAGGCGCGCCTCGCGTTCGGCGCGGCGCTCCGCGAGCACCGCACACGCGCCGGCCTCACACAGGACGCCCTCGCCAGCCTCGCCACCCGCCGCGGCGCACCCGTCACACAGACGATGGTCGCCAAGGTCGAGCGCGGCGCCCGCCCCACGCCCGTCGAGGAAGTCCTGGCGTTCGCGCGGGCGCTCGGCGTTCCGGCCTCGGCGCTACTGGGCGAGGATCGCGGGGACGTCGAGGACGCTCAGCTGCGGACCCTCCGCGCCGCCGTCGCGGAGGTCGAGCGCCAGCACGAGAGGCTCCTGACGGCCGCCCGCGGCGTCCAGCGGGCGCGCGCCGCCCTCGAGGCCGTTCCTCGCGAGGTGCTGGACCGGCTGGACCCGCTGGACCGCGCACTCATGGACGAAGCCTTCTGGACGCCGGTCCAGGTCCTCCAACGTCAGGGCGAGGAGTAGGACCGTGGCGAGCATCCAACGCCGCGAGAACGGCTCCTGGCGCGCCCGCTACCGGGACGGCGACGGCCGCGAGCACGCCCGGCACTTTCCCCGGAAGATGGACGCCCAGGCGTGGCTGGACGAGGTGACCACGGCCGTCCGCACCGGCCGCTACGTGGACCCCGCCCACGATCGTGAGACGCTCGCCGGCTACTACGCGGAGTTCGTGGCCCGGCAAGTCTGGACCGCCGGCACGAGGGCCGCCGCCGGCACGGCCGTAGCCTCTTGCTCGTTTGCGTCCGTCCCCTTCGGAAAGCTCAGGCGCTCCCACGTTGAGGCATGGGTGAAGGGCATGTCGGAGGCGCTGGCGCCGTCCACGGTCCGCACCCGGTACAACTACGTGAAGATCATCGTCCGCGCCGCCGTGGCCGACCGGCGCCTGGCGGAGGACGTGACGCGTGGCGTGCGGCTCCCGGCCACGCGCAAGCGGGAGCACGCGATGGTGGTCCCGACGCCGGGGGAGGTGCGCCGGGTGCTCGAAGCGGCAGACGAGCACTACGCGCCGCTGTTCGCCCTCTGCGCGTTCGCCGGTCTACGGCTCGGGGAGGCCGCCGGCGTCCAGCTCGGGGACGTGGACTTCCTCCGTCGCACCTTGCACGTCTCCCGACAAGTCCAGCGGGCGAGCGCCGGAACGGTCGAGGTGAGGGCGCCTAAGTACGGGTCCGAACGGGACGTCTACCTCCCGGAGCCGCTCGTGCACCTCCTCGCCTCCCATGTCGAGGCCGGCGTCATCGGCGCGGAGGGGTGGCTGTTCCGGGGACCCAACGGCAACCCTCCGGATCGCGCCGCGGTCGGCTACTGGTGGCGCAAGGCGACCACAGCGGCCGGCGCGGAGTTCAGGCTTCACGATCTGCGGCACTTCTACGCCTCGGGGCTGATCGCGGCCGGGTGCGACGTGGTGACGGTCCAGCGGGCGCTCGGGCACTCGAACGCGTCGATCACGCTCGGGACGTACTCCCATCTGTGGCCGACCGCGGAGGACACGACGCGCCGGGCCGCGGCCGGCCTCATGGGGCAGGTTTTTGGAGCTCCTGCGGACTCTGTGCGGACTGACGGGGTAGCCCGCGCCGCTGACTAGGGCAAATAGGGCATATCAGCGGTAGTTGATGAACTGCAGGTCGACCTCGAGGTCCGAGCCCTTGAGCAGGGCGATCACGTCCTGCAGGTCGTCGCGGGACTTGGAGGACACCCGCAGCTCGTCGCCCTGGATGGTGGCCTTCACACCCTTGGGGCCCTCGTCGCGGATGAGCTTGGTGATCTTCTTCGCCTGGTCCTGGGCGATGCCCTCCTTGACGGAGGCCTCGATCCGGTTCTCCTTGCCGGAGGCGAAGGGCTCTCCGGCGTCGAGGGACTTCAGGGAGATGCCGCGCTTGACGAGCTTCGACTGGAAGACGTCGAGCACCGCGGTGACCCGCTCCTCCGAGTTGGCCTTCATGAGGATCTTCTCGCCGGAGAAGTCGATCTCCGCCCCCACGCCCTTGAAGTCGTAGCGCTGGGCGATCTCCTTCTGCGCCTGGTTCAGGGCGTTGGACACCTCCTGCTTGTCCACCTTGCTGACGACGTCGAACGAGGATTCGCTGGCCATTGTGCCTCCCGGACTGTGAGCTGTGGGGCGGGCCACGTGCGTCCCGCCGGACTGGGCGCCAGTCTAACGGGCGGTCCCCGTCACCGTTTCGTGATCCGAACCCAAGGATCCGTCCAGGTCGGCCTTCGAGGATGGCGGCATGAGCACCTCCCAGGACCCCGACGACGTGGTGCCCGGTGCGGCTCGGAGCCTGCGCGGGACCGCCGTCGCGGCCACCGCGCTGGCGGCCGCCCTGCTGATGGGCATCGGGATCGGCCCCGCCGCGGCCGACGCGACCGCCGCTGCGGGGAGCACGGTCGCCACGGCCCCGGCGGCGATCGGACCCGAGGTTGCGGAGCGGCTGGCCGGGATCGCCGAGGACCTCGCGGAGGCCGTCACCCACGGGGAGATCACCACCCAGCAGGCCGAGCGCTTCCTTCTGCAGGTCCACCACCGCATCGTGTCCTGAGCCCGCCGGGCGTGGTCGGGCAATTTCGCATACCGCCCGATCTTCTGTACTGTTGAACTGCTCCCGCACGCGGGGGCCGCACCCCGGCAGATTACCCGAGCGGCCAAAGGGGGCTGACTGTAAATCAGCTGGCATTGCCTACGGGGGTTCGAATCCCTCATCTGCCACAGGGAGATGTCTCAGGACATCGGAAGCACCCCGGACCACAGGTCCGGGGTGCTTTTTCGTGTCGGGGTGCTGACGGCCCGGTCGCCGCCGAGTGCGTCACCGCGGCGCGCGCCGGCTCCGAGGTCCTCCAGGCGTGCCGAGGGCCCGCGGCGGTCCCTCGCCGCCGGGACGAGCAGGACCGGTTTCGCACCCGAGTGGTCGCCGGGAAGGGCCGGCCACCGGGGTGCCGCCGTCCGGCGCTGCAGGCACGTCGTCCCCGCCGTCCCGCGGGCGGCGCCCCCCGAAGAGGGGATCAGGCGGCGGAGCCGCCGCGCCGATGCGCCATTAACAATTGCTAAAAAGATGCAAATCCTTATAGCTTGAACCGACAGCATCATCCGGCCGCGTTCCAGCACCCCCCGAGCTGGGCGCAGGGACCCCCCGCACCGGATGAACCAGCAGCACGACGAACCCTGCCGCGATCCCGCCGGTGCACGACCCCGGGACGTCAGGAGAACTGTGCCGCGCGCTGGTACCCCAGGGGCAGGCCCGGGGTCCTGAACGATTTGAGGAGACGTACCGATATGACTGCTGTGAAGAAGTGGGTGGCCGCCGGTTCGTCGGCCGCGGTCCTGGCGGGCGGCCTGTTCCTGGGTGCTCCGGCGGCCCACGCCGACACCTGCGCCGCTCCCGAGATGAGCGCCACCGTGAGCAACCTGGTCACGGCCGCAGACCACCTCCACGACACGAGCGTGCACTTCAACTCCCTCGTGACCGACCAGGACGTCCTGGCGCAGCTCCAGGCCCAGCAGGCGGTGCTGGAGGATGCCATCGTGAACGACGACACCATCGAGCGCGCCCAGGGTGCGTGGAACGCCATCCTCGGGCTTCAGCAGGGTTACGCGGACGCCACCGAGGACCCGGCGATCGACGCGGCCTACGCGGCCTCCTCCAGCGCGGCGGCGAACTTCGAGTCCACCGCCCGCGAGGCGCGGGCCCAGGGCGAGGTGTTCATGGAGGACGGGGCCGCGCTCGTCGCCCTGTTCCAGGGGAACTGCGGCCCGCTGTTCACCGGCGCCGACGACTGGACCGGCTCGGACGACACCGCCGACTGGACCGGCGCCGAGGGCGACTCTGCCTCCGGCGTGAACCAGGGCATCAACATGCAGACGGCCGAGGAGACCGGACCCGGTGCCGGCGTGCTCGCCGCGCTGCTGGCCTCCGTCGCGGCCGTGGCCGGGGCCGTGGCCTTCCGGATGCGCCGCACCCGCGCCTGATCCCGCTAGGCTGAGACGCCCTGGTGCCGCGCTCGCGCGGCACCAGGGCGCAGTCATCTGCCGACCCGAGCACGGAGGCCTCCCGCATGGACCCCACGCAGCAACAGGCACCGCGCCGCCGGTCCGGGGCGCGCTGGGCGGCCGCGGCCGGGGGCCTCGGCGCCGTGGCGGTCCTGTCCACGGTGCTGCTGACGGACCCGCTCGGCGCGGCCCCGCCGGAGCCCGTCCCACGGGCTCCCGCCGCGTCCGCCACCGCGGCGCCCACCCCGGGTCCGACCGCCGTGGCCGCGCAGGAGCCGGGCGAGTCCCGCCCGGAGGCCGCTGCGCCCGTCCGGCTGCGGGTCGACGACGCCCGGCTCGACGTGGCGGTGCTGCCCCTGGCCCCCAGCGAGCAGGAGCTGGCCACCGAGATGCTGGTCCCCCCGGACACCCTGGACGGCTACTGGCTCACCCCGTACGGCATGCCGGGGGAGGGCTCGGAGAACACCACGTACATCACGGGGCACAGCTGGGAGGGCCGTGACGCCCCGTTCAACCGGCTGAGCGACCCCGGCCTCGTGGGGAGCGAGATCGAGCTGGAGACGGAGAACGGGACCCTCGAGTACAGGGTGGACTCCGTGGTGACCCACGACAAGAACACCCTCAAGGACAGCGACATCTGGCGGATCGTGCCGGACCGGCTGGTCGTCGTCAGCTGCTACACCGAGGACCTGTGGGGCAAGAACGTCGTGCTCACGGCCTCGCCGGTGCCGTCGGGGCAGGCCTGAGGACAGCCGGGGCGCTCAGCACAGCGCGGCCCGCACCCGGGGCACCACCTCGGTGCCGAGCAGCGTGATCGCCTCGAGCGCCAGGTGGTGGGGAACGCCGCCCGCGTCCATCCGCAGCAGCAGCCGCTCGTGGCCCAGCGCCTGCTGCTGGGCCACGATCTTCGCGACGACCTCGTCCACGTCCCCCACCACGAGGGAGCCGTCCGGAGCGCACTGCCGGTCGTACTCCTCGCGGGTCCACCGGGGATCGCGCGCGAGAACGGGGCCGTGGCTGCGGGCCCCCGCCGCGAAGTAGGGATAGCTGAGCTCACGCGCCTGCTCGGCGGTGCGGGCGACGAACCCGGGGACGTTGAGGCCCACCGGGGTGGCCGGGTCCCGGCCGGACTCCTCGAGGGCCTGGCGGTAGGCCGCCACGGCCGGGAGCGCCTCGGCGAGGAGCCCGTGCGTGCGCAGCAGGGCCAGGGGCAGGCCCAGCACCCCCGCGCGGATCACCGAGTGCAGGGTCCCGGAGGAGCCCACCCACACCGGGAGCCGCGCCTGCAGCGGGCGCGGCTGGAGGTCGAGCTCGGCCTCCCGGCCGGCGAGCCGGCCGTCGAAGGTCGAGGGGTTCGTCTCCAGCAGCTCCAGCAGCTGGAGCAGCTTCTGCTCGAACAGGGCGTCGTGGTCCGCGTCCTCCAGCCCCAGGGCGCGCAGCACGCGTGCGGACGCGCCGCGGCCCACGACCATCTCGGCGCGCCCGCCCGAGATGTTGTCCAGCATCGCGATCTGCTCGTAGAGCTGCACGGGGTTGCCGGCGGTGAGCACGGACACGGCGGTGGTGAGGCGCAGCAGGCTGGTGCGGCCGGCGATCGCGGACAGCAGCACCACCGGTGAGGCGGCCACCACGTCCGTGCCGTGGTTCTCCCCGACGCCCATGACCGTCAGGCCGGCGCGCTCGGCGGCCTCGGCCTGCTCGATCATGTCCCCGAGCCGCTGCCGGGTGTCGGGCCGGGCGCCGGTGACGGGGTCCTGGACGACCTCGCCGAGGGAGAAGATGCCGATCTCGAATGCCATGGTGCGCCTCCGCCCGTCCCGGTCGTGGCCCCCAGTGTAGGAGCAGCGCGGGCCCGTCTTGAGCCACGAGTGAAATCCGGTGCCGCCCGGGTGGCCCGGCCCCTACGCTGGATCCCATGGCTACCGTTGACATCACCCAGGACACCCTGGGCCAGACCATCGCCGAGAACGACATCGTCCTGCTCGACTGGTGGGCCGAGTGGTGCGGACCGTGCAAGCAGTTCGCGCCCACCTACGAGGCCGCCTCCGAGAAGCACGAGGACATCGTCTTCGGGAAGGTCGACACCGAGGACCAGCAGATGCTCGCCGCCTCGGCGCAGATCTCCTCGATCCCCACGCTCATGGCCTTCCGCGAGGGCATCCTCGTGTTCTCCCAGCCCGGCGCGCTGCCCTCCTCCGCTCTCGACCAGGTGATCGACGCCGTCAAGGGCCTCGACATGGAGGAGGTCCGCGCGGAGGTCGCCAAGCAGTCCCAGGACGCGACCGACGCCTGAGCGTCGCTCCGCTCCCGCCCACGACGACGCCGGGCCCCGCCTCCGAGGAGGCGGGGCCCGGCGTCGTCGTGGGCGGAACGCGAGCCCGGGACGCGCGGGTCAGGCGACGCCGGCGACGCCGAACAGCGAGCCGAGCGCGAAGGTGGCCACCAGGGCCAGCGCCCCGCCGACCACCACGCGCACCACCGCGCGGCCGCGCTGCGGGGTGCCGCCGAGCTGGGCGCCCAGCCAGCCGGTGACGGCCAGGGCGGCGAGCACGGCGACGAAGGTGACCGGGATCCGCCAGGCCTCCGGCGGCAGGAGGATCGCCAGCATGGGCAGCATCGCCCCCACGAGGAAGGACAGCGCCGAGGCGACCGCCGCGCCCCACGGGCTGACGATGTCCTCCTGGTCGATGTTGAGCTCCGCGTCCAGATGCGCGGCCAGGGCGTCGTGCTCGGTGAGCTCCCGCGCCACCTGCCGGGCCGTGCCGACGGACAGACCCTTGGCCCGGTAGATCTCGGCGAGCTCGCGGAGCTCGGCCTCGGGCATGTCGAGCAGCTCCTGCTTCTCCTTCTCGACGAGGGCCCGGTGGGAGTCCGCCTGGCTGGACACGGACACGTACTCGCCCTGGGCCATGGACAGGGCACCGCCGACCAGGGCGGCGCCCCCGGCCAGGACGATCGCGCTGGTGCTCGTCGTGGCGCCGGCCACGCCCACCACGACCGCGGCCACCGAGACGATGCCGTCGTTGGCGCCCAGCACCCCGGCCCGCAGCTTGTTCATCCGCTCGGTGTAGCCCGCGCCGTGCGGCTCCTCGATCACGTGTTCGGTCGTCATGGCTCCATTGAACGCCCGGCGGCGCCGTCCTGCCAGGAAGGACAGGATGTCCTCACCGGGCGTCACCGGTGCCGGTGGTCCTCCGGGTGCAGCCGCGGGGCGAACGAGGGCTTGCGGAAGCCCGAGGCCCGCAGCAGGCGCACGACCCGCTGCCGGTCTCCCCGCCACGGCTCGAGCAGCTCGAGCATCCGCCGGTCGTCACCGGGACGGCGGTCGAAGAACCAGCACACGGTGTCCGCGAGGTGGAAGTCGAAGACGCTGACCGAGTCGGGGTCCCCGTGCGTGCACTGAAGGATCTCCGCGGCCGTCCACGGGCCCAGACCCGGGATCGAGCGCAGGGCCCGGTGCAGGCCGGCGTCCAGCGGGCCGCGGCCCAGGCGCTCCAGAGCCGGGGCCCGCTCGGCCACGCGCCGGACGGTGGCGGCCCGCGCGCCGTCGACCCCGGCCCGGTGCCACTCCCACGAGGGCACCGACCGCCACGCCTCGGCGGCCGGGGGGATGCGCATCCCCTCGGGGGCCGGCCCCGGAGGGGGCTCGCCGTGGCGGCGGACGAGCCGGCGGTGCGCGGCCACGGCCTCGCGCACGGTCACGCGCTGCTCCAGCACCGACAGCACCGCCCGGTCCAGCAGCCGCCCGGTCGAGGGCAGCCGCAGGCCCGGGTGGTGGTGACGCGCCGCGGCCAGCCGGTGCGGCAGGGCGCGGAAGGCCTCCGAGGCCTCGAACTCCGCCCAGGAGTCCTCCGCCCCGGCCCACCGCGGGGCCTCCGCGAGGAACTCCGCCGCCCCGGGACCCCAGGCGCGCACCAGCACGGGCCGCTGCAGCGGCCGGCCCGCCCCGGCGCGGGAGAACCGCGCCGCCACGGGTCCCGCCGCCGTGCGGGCGGTGACCCACACGCAGTCGGGCGCCGTCACCCGGACCAGCGGATCGCCCGCCCCGCGCGAGAGCACCCCGAGGGTCTGCCCCAGGTGCAGGGCGCCCTCGGGGTCCCACACCAGCTCGGCGTCCGCGGGCCGGGCCGGGCGGGGGCCGGCGGACGGGGGAGCGGTGGCGGTCATGAGACCATGATGGCAGTCCTGTCCGACGGCGCCGCGCCGGTCCGGGCGGGCCGCCCAGCCACCGAGGAGGCCATGCCCGCCACCGCGCTCCGGCGCCCCGCAGCCCCGGCCCCGCCGCCCGCACCCCTCACCGGGCGGGCGCGGCTGGTGCCCCCGGGCGTGGGGGCGCTGGTGCTCGTCCTGTACGTGTGGTGGTCCCTGCTGCAGTGGCACCGGTGGGAGGTCCCGTCCTGGGACCTGGGGATATTCACCCAGCTGGCCAAGTCCTACGCGGGCGGGCACGGGCCGGTCGTGCACCTCAAGGGGCACGGCGCCAACCTGCTGGGCGACCACTTCCACCCGATCCTCGTCCTGCTGGGCCCGCTCTACGCCCTGTTCCCCTCCGCGCTGACCCTGTTGGTGCTCCAGGACGTGCTCGTGGCCGTCTCCGCCGCGGCGCTGACCGGCTTCGCGGTCCGCGGTCTCGGTCCGGCGCCGGGTGCGGCCCTGGGGCTGGCCTACGGGCTGAGCTTCGGGCTGCAGGCCGCCGTGGCGGTGCAGTTCCACGAGGTCGCCTTCGCCCTCCCGCTGCTCGTGCTCGCCCTGGGCTGCCTGGTGGAGCGGCGCTGGACGCCGGCCGCGCTGTGGGCCGCGCCCGTCGCCCTCGTCAAGGAGGACCTCGGCGTCACCGTGGCGGTGCTCGGCCTCGTGCTCGCCTGGCGGGCCCACCGGGAGGCGGACGGGGACCGCGGCCCGGTGCTGCTCGGTCTGGGCCTCGCCGTGTGGGGGCTCGCCTGCTCCGTCCTGGCGATCGCCGTGGTGCTGCCCGCGCTCAGCCCGGACGGCCGGTTCGCCTACGCCGACCGGCTGGACCTCGCCGCCGCGGCGGCCGACCCCGTGGCGGCGCTGGTCTCCCTCGTGGTGCCGGGGCAGAAGGCGCTGACCTGGCTGGCGCTGCTGGCCACCGGGGTGGTGCTCGCGCTGCGCTCGCCGCTGGCGCTCGTGGCCCTGCCCACGCTGGCGTGGCGGATGCTCTCCCCGAACCACGGCTACTGGGGCACGGGGTGGCACTACAGCGCGGTGCTCATGCCCGTGGTCCTGCTCGCCCTGCTCGACGCCGTGCTGTGCCTGCGGCACGGGCGGCTGCACCGGCTCGCCCGCGCCGCACCGGCCCTGGCCCTGGCGGTGGCGCTGGTGCTGCTGCCCGGCCGGCCGCTGGCCGATCTCGCCGACCCGGTCGCGTACCGGCCGGACCCCCGCGCAGCCGCCAAGGAGGCGGTCCTCGCCGCCGTCCCCCGTGGGGCGAGCGTGGCCACGGACCTGACGCTGATCCACCACCTCGTCCCCCGCGCCGAGGTGCACTGGCTGGGCACCGAGGGCGACCCCGCCCCGGAGTACGTGGTGGTCGACCGGCTCGGCGCCACGTGGGGCGGGAGCCCGCCCGGGGACGTCGCCGGCTACGCCCGGGAGCGCTACGGGCCCCAGTACACGGTGGTGCGTGACGAGGACCACCTGGTGCTCGTGCGGCGCCGGGACTGAACGGGCCGCCGGGTGCGATAGAGTGGTCGGACCGAATCCGGTCACTCCCTCACTTTCTCGTGCAACGCGATGCCATGACGCGCATCGTGTTCGGCCGCGGCCCGTCCGCGCCGAGTCCGACGCTCCCGCCCCGCGCGGGGCTCCAAGTGGTTGGCAGGGACGTCCGGACACCACGACCGTGGCCGACGCCCCTGGGAACGCTCCCGGGCCGCCACCCGCACAGAACGAGGCACCGCCCCATGACCACCGACACCTCCACCGCGCCCGGCACCGCCGAGGAGCGCACCACCACCTTCGCCGAGCTGGGCATCGACCCCCGCGTGCTCGCCACCCTCGACGAGGTCGGCTACGAGAACCCCACCCCCATCCAGGCCGCGACCATCCCGGCGCTGCTGGCGGGCAAGGACGTCGTGGGCCTCGCCCAGACCGGCACCGGCAAGACCGCGGCCTTCGCGGTGCCCGCCCTGTCCCGGCTCGCCGAGCTCTCCGACGTCAACGGCGTCTCCCGCGACACCCAGGTGCTCGTGCTCGCCCCGACCCGCGAGCTCGCCCTCCAGGTCGGCGAGGCGTTCTCCTCCTACGCCGGCCACCTCGAGGACTTCACCGTCCTGCCGGTCTACGGCGGCTCCCCCTACGGCCCGCAGCTGGCCGGTCTGCGCCGCGGCGCCCAGGTGGTCGTCGGCACGCCCGGCCGCGTGATCGACCACCTCAAGAAGGGCTCCCTGGACCTGTCCCACCTGCAGTACGTGGTCCTCGACGAGGCCGACGAGATGCTGCGGATGGGCTTCGCGGAGGACGTCGAGGAGATCCTGTCCCAGACGCCGGTCGAGAAGCAGGTCGCGCTGTTCTCCGCGACCATGCCCCCGGCCATCCGCAAGATCGCCAAGCAGTACCTGCGCGACCCGCAGGAGATCGCGGTCAAGGGCAAGACCACCACGGGCACCAACACCCGGCAGCGCTACCTGCAGGTCATGGGCTCGCACAAGATGGAGGCCATGACCCGCATCCTCGAGGTCGGGGACTACGACGGCGTCATCGTCTTCGTGCGCACCAAGGCCGCCACCGAGGAGGTCGCCGACCGGCTCAAGGCCCGCGGCTACGCCGCCGCCGCCATCAACGGCGACATCCCGCAGAACATGCGCGAGCGCACCGTGGAGGCCCTGCGCGAGGGCAAGATCGACATCCTCGTGGCCACGGACGTCGCCGCCCGCGGCCTCGACGTCGAGCGAATTTCCCTCGTCGTCAACTACGACATCCCCCACGACACCGAGTCCTACGTGCACCGGATCGGCCGCACGGGCCGCGCCGGGCGCTCCGGCGAGGCGATCCTGTTCATGACCCCGCGGGAGAAGTACCTGCTGCGGGCCATCGAGAAGGCCACCCGCCAGCCGGTGGAGCTCATGCGCATGCCCTCCACCGAGGACGTCAACCGCACCCGCAAGGACAAGTTCGCCCAGCAGATCACGGACACCATGGAGTCCGAGGACCTCGGCCAGTTCCGCGAGCTCGTCGAGCAGTACCAGGCCGAGCACGACGTCGACGCCGTGGAGATCGCCGCTGCGATCGCCGTGATGGCCCAGGACGGGCGGCCCTTCTTCGTGGAGGAGTTGCCCGAGCCGCCGCAGCGCAGCCGGGACCGCGAGCGCCCGGGCCGGGACGGCGACGACCGGCCGCGGCGCGAGCCGCGCACCGAGAAGGGCATGGCCACGTACCGGCTGGCCGTGGGCCACCGCCACCGCGTGTCCCCGGGCTCCGTGGTGGGCGCGCTCACCAACGAGGGCGGCCTGAGCGGCGAGCAGATCGGGGCGATCGACATCCGCTCCACGCACACCCTCGTGGGCCTGCCGGAGAACCTGCCCGCCTCCACCCTGGACCGGCTCTCCCGCACCCGCATCAACGGTGAGCTCATCCAGCTCGAGGCCGACCGCGGCGCGGGCGCCGGCGGCCGGGCCCGGCCGCGGAGCACCTCCTCCTACCAGGACCGCCCCCGCCGCGGCGGCCCCCGGGGCGGGGAGTCCCGCGGCGGCTACCAGGGGCGCAAGCCCGGGTACTCGGCCGGGGAGCGCGACGGCGACCGGCCGCACCGCAAGCCGCGCCACAAGAACTACTGAGCCGGACGGCGGCACCCCGGTGCCGCCGGGTGAGGGTGGGCCGGACGGCCCACCCTCTTCCCAGCTCCCGGGGCTAGACTTCCGCGCATGGCGGTCGCGCGCTGGGGGAGGCTGCGGACGGAGCTGCGTTCCGTCCGCACCAGGGTGCTCGCCACGACCCTGGCCGTCCTGACCGTGGCGTTGCTCGCGGTGGGCGGCCTGACCCACTACCTGCGGCTCGTGGACCTCGACGAGTCGGTGCAGCGCGAGCTGGTCCAGGAGGCCGGGGAGCTGCAGAGGCTGGCCGAGCGCGGCCCCCTGCGACCGGGGGCGCCCCTCTCCGACGACCTGGACGCCCGCTCCGAGGAACGGTTCACCGACCTCCGCCGGCTCTTCTACTCCTTCATGACCACCACGGTCCCGGGCCAGTACGAGAGCGTGCTGGCGGTGATCGACGGGGAGCCGGTCTTCGAGCACGCGGACCGGTCCCGGTTCGAGCTCGACGACCCCGGCACGCTGGCCGCGGTCGCCGACCGCGCCCTCCCGGGGCAGACCGTGGTCTTCGACGTCGAGCAGAGCGGGCGGCAGCTGCGCCTGGGCGTCATCTCGGTGCTCCTCGACGCGGACCCCCGCCAGGGCTACCTCGTGGTGGGCGTCGACATGGGGGCCCAGCGGGCGATCATCCTCGACTCGCTGTGGCGCTACCTCGGCGTCTCGGCCCTGACCGTGGGCGTCACCGGCCTGGTGGCCTACGTCCTGGTCGGGCGGGTCACCGCCCCGATCACCCGGCTGCGCCGGGCCACCGCGCAGATCAGCCCCGACGACCTCGGACAGCGCGTGCCCGTGGCGCAGAACGACTCGGACGTGGGCCGGCTCGCCGAGAACTTCAACGGCATGCTCGACCGGATCGAGGCGGCCTTCGTCCAGCAGCGCCAGTTCCTCGACGACGCCGCCCACGAGCTGCGCACCCCGCTGACGATCCTGCACGGCAACCTCGAGCTGATGGACGAGCAGGACCCGGCGGACGTGGAGGAGACCCGGGCGCTCCTGCTGGACGAGATCGAGCGGATGAACCGGCTCGTGGAGGACCTGCTCCTGCTGGCCACGGCCCAGCGGACGGACTTCATCCGCCCCGGCACCCTCGACGTGCCCGTGTGGCTGGAGCGGACCCTGGAGCGGCTGCGCGCACTGGGCGACCGGCGGTGGATCCTGGAGTCCCGGGCCGAGGGGCGGATCCTGGCCGACGGGCAGCGGCTGACCCAGGCCGTGGTCCAGCTCGCGGCCAACGCGGTCAAGTTCACCGGTCCGGGGGAGTCCGTGGCCCTCGGAGCGGCCTGGGCGCCGGGACCGGCCGGCCCCGGCACCGGCACACCGGGGCGGCACCTCGAGGTGTGGGTCCGGGACACCGGCGTGGGCGTGGCGCCGGAGGACCAGCAGCGGATCTTCGAGCGCTTCGGCCGCGCCGAGTCCGGGCGCACCGTGGAGGGCTCCGGGCTCGGCCTCGCCATCGTCGCGGCCATCGCCCAGGGCCACGGCGGGACCGTGACCCTGCGCTCGAGCCCCGGGCAGGGAGCCACCTTCACCCTCCGGCTGCCCGACTCCCGGCCCGCCGCCCCCGCCGCCCCTGCGGCCCCCGCCGCGGGCTCCTCCGCGGGCGCCCCCGCCGCGGACACCTCCCCGCCGGTGCGAGCCGGCCTCAGGGCCTAGGGGCACCCGGTGGTGAGCATCCTCATCGCCGAGGACGAGGAACGGATCTCCCGCTTCGTCCAGAAGGGCCTGCGCGCCGCCGGCTACACCACCACCGTGGTGGAGGACGGGCGCAGCGCCCTCGACTACGCCAGCACGGGGGAGTTCGACCTGCTCGTCCTCGACGTCGGCCTGCCCGGCATGGACGGGTTCACCGTGCTCTCGGCGCTGCGCGCCATGGGCAGCTCGCTGCCGGTGATCATGTGCACGGCCCGCGACTCCGTGGCGGACACGGTGGCGGGCCTGGACCAGGGGGCCGACGACTACCTCGCCAAACCGTTCCGCTTCCAGGAGCTGCTCGCCCGCGTCCGGGCCCGGCTGCGGGACCGTCCCGCGGACCGGTCCGCCCCGGAGCGGCTGAGCTACGGGGGCCTGGCCCTGGACCTGGACACGCGGTGCGCGGTGGTCGAGGGCCGGGAGATCGAGCTCTCCGCCCGTGAGTTCGCCATGGCCCGGGCCTTCCTCGAGAACCCGGGTCGGGTGCTCACCCGCGACCAGCTGCTGGCCAAGGTCTGGGGCTACGACTTCGCCGGATCGTCCAACGTGGTCGACGTCTACGTCCGGCACCTGCGCGCCAAGCTCGGCGCGGAGCGCATCGTGACCGTGCGGGGGGCCGGTTACCGCCTGGCCCTCCTCTGCGCGGGCCCGGGGCCGTCGATGAAAGCCCTCTCATCGACGCCTCATGTCCCCGTCATGTCCGGGGGCCACACTCGACGGCGGAGGAACCACGCCGGACCGTCCGGGCCTCCGCGAGGAGGACGCGATGCGCGACGACGACCTGCGGCTGGTGCTGTACTCGCACGACCGCGGGGGACAGGGCCACGCCCGGCGGAACCTGGCGCTGGCCGGGGCCCTCGCCCGGCAGCTGCCGGTGCTGACCGGGCGCCGGGCGGCGGGCGTGCTGCTGACCGGCGCCGACGTCGCCGGCTCCCGCACGTGGCCCGAGGGGTTCGACCAGGTGGTCCTGCCCGGGGTCGGGCAGGACGCCGACGGGCGCGTCCCCGACGGGCCGGCCGTGTCCGCCGCGCGCGTGCGCTCCGAGATGGTGGACGCCGTGCTCACCGACGTCCGCCCGCACCTGGTCGTGGTGGACGGCCGGCCCTGGGGACCGGACCGGGAGCTGCTGGAGCCGCTGCTGAGGCTGCGCGCCGGCTCTCCCGGAACGGTCGTCGTCCTGGGCCTGCCGGAGGTGCTCGGTGAGTCCTGGGCCGCGGCCCCCGAGTGGGTCGCCCCCGAGGACGTCGGCCTGCTCCAGGAGGCGTACGACCAGATCTGGGTCTACGGCGACCCGGCCGTGCACGACCCCCTGTCCACCGGCGAGATCCCCGCCGCGCTCGCCGGCCTGGTCCGCTGCACCGGCTACCTGACGGCGGGCGCCGCCCCCGGACGGCGCACCGCCGGCGGCGTCGCGCCCCACGTCCTGACGCTGGCGGGCACCGGGCCCGAGGGTTCCCGGCTGGCCCTCGCGGCCGCCCGCACCCGGGTCCCGCACGGTCACCGCCACGTGCTGGTCACCGGGCCGGGGATGCCCGCGGAGCACGCCGCCCAGGTGCGCGCGGCCGCCGTGCCCGGCACGCTCGTCCTGCCCGGCCTGCCCGGCCTGCCGGACGCGCTCGCCGAGGTCGCGGACGCGGCCGCCGTCGTGTCCTCGGCCGGCTACGGCCCGGTCGCGGAGATCCTCGGCACGGACGCCCCCGCGCTCGTGGTGCCCCAGGCAGGCGCCGGGCCGGAGCAGCTGGCCCGGGCCCGGGCCCTCCAGGGGCACGGCGCGGTCGACGTCCTGACCCCGGACTCCCTGACCGGCGCCGCGCTCGGCGGATGGCTGCACCGCGTGGTCGGCACGGTGCGGCCGCGCGGGCACCTCGCCCTCGACGGGCTGCGCGTGGCGCCCGCCCTCGCCGCGTGCCTGCTGCCCGGGCCGTGCCCCGAGGACAGCTCCGAGCTCGTGCTCGCCGGGCTGAACGCCTGACGGCGGCCTCCGGTGACCGAGCCCGTCCCGCCCGGGTCCCCGGCACGGGGCGGGAGACGGGCGCTCCGGGCGGCGGTGTCGCTCGGGCTCGTCGGAGGGACGGTGCTGCTGCTGTGGCACGTGCTCGGCGGTCCGGACGGGACGGAGGTCGTGCGGGACGGCGTCTCCGTCGGCGGCACCCCCACGCCGTCGTCGCTGTCCGTGCCGGTCGACCCCGCACCGCCGGCGCAGCTGCCCCTGCCGGTCCGGCCCGCGCCGCCCGGTCCCGGCCGGGACGACGGCGGCGGCGAGGGCCCCGGCATGTTCCGCGCCTCGCCGCAGGGCTCCCCGGCGCCGCCGGGAGCGCCGCCGGAGGACGGTGAGGGACCACCCCCCGTAGGGGGCCGCGGGCCGGGGAGGCAGCTGCCGGCCGAGCGCCCGGCGGGGGCCTGCGGCGATTTTTGTTTTGCCGAAACGTGCTGGTAGAGTCTTCGTCGTTGCCCCGATAGCTCAGTGGTAGAGCGCCATCTTGGTAAGATGGAGGTCCCGGGATCGATTCCCGGTCGGGGCTCTCGTGATGAGATCCCGTGGGCACGGCCACCAGGCCGTGCGCCACGGTTTCCCATCTACCTGGCGGTGTAGCTCAGCTGGTTAGAGCGCACGACTCATAATCGTGAGGTCGACGGATCGAGCCCGTCCACCGCTACGGCGAAAAGCCCGTGACCCTTGCCGGTCACGGGCTTTTGTCGTGCCGCACCGGCGGCTTCCCGCCCGGGCCCCGCGGCGCCGGCCCGGCGCCGGCCCGGCGCCGGGCCGGCGCCGGGCCGGCCCCCCGCCGGGGAGCCCACCGGCCGGAGCGCGCCCGGACGGTGGGCCACGACGGCGAGGAGCCCCGCCGTAGACTGGGCGGGTTCCTGCCGCTCCAGCGCGGCGCCGTCCAGCGAGGAGCTGCCATGCCCCTGAACCCCGATCTGGTCGGGCGGACCTATCCGCCGACCGAGACCTACAGCGTCGGCCGCGAGGCGATCCGCGAGTTCGCCCGCGCCGTCCAGGCCGGCCACCCCGCCCACCACGACGTCGAGGCCGCCCGGTCGCTCGGGCACGCCGATCTCGTGGCGCCCCCCACGTTCGCGATCGTCGTCGCCCAGCGCGCCGACGCCGCGCTCATCGCCGACCCCGAGGCCGGCATCGACTTCTCGCGCGTGGTCCACGCCGACCAGCGCTTCACCCACCACCGCCCGATCGTCGCCGGCGACGAGCTCGTGGCCGAGCTGCACGTGGACCAGGTCCGGGCCATGGGCGCGGGCGCCATGGTGACGTCCCGGGCCGAGATCCGCACCGCGGACGGCGAACAGGTCGCCACCACCGTGTCGTCCCTGCTGGTGCGCGGAGAGGAGCAGGACGCATGAGCATCGCCTTCGACGATCTCGAGAAGGGCCAGGAGATCGGGCAGCGCCGCATCGAGCTCTCCCGCGCGGACCTGGTCCGCTACGCCGGCGCCTCCGGGGACCTCAACCCCATCCACTGGAACGAGCAGTTCGCCCGGGCCGTGGACCTGCCCGACGTCATCGCCCACGGGATGCTCACCATGGGGGCGGCCGTGCAGCTCGTCACCGACTGGGCCGGCGACCCCGGCGCCGTCGTCGACTACCAGACCCGCTTCACCAAGCCGGTCGTGGTGCCCAACCGCTTCGGGACCGCGGTCGAGGCCTCCACCGCGCTCACGGTCAGCGGGCGGATCGGGGCGCTCGACGCCGCCGCCCGCACCGCGCGCGTCGACCTCACCGTGACCGCCCCCGACCTCGCTGCGCCGGACGCCGACCCGGCGACCGCCGCGCAGCTCAAGGTGCTGGTGAAGGCCCAAGCCGTGGTGCAGCTGGCATGAGGTCCTGGCGGGACGCGGTCCTCGCCGTCTACCTCGCCTCGGGGCTGGCGCTCTCGGCCTGGCTGACCCGCCTGCCCGCCATCGCCGACGGACTCGGGCTCTCGCCCGCCGGGCTGGGGGCGCTGCTGCTCACCCAGACGGTGGCTGCCTTCGTGTCCGTGTCGCTGTCCGGGGTCACGGTGGCGCGGCTGGGCCCGGCCCGCGCCCTGCGCCTCACCTCCGCCCTCGTCGCGGCCGGGCTCGTGCTCATCGGCGCCGGCGCCTCCGCGGCCGGGTCCCTGCCCGTGGCCACGGCCGGCTTCCTGCTCTTCGGCACCGGCCTGGCCACCTGGAACGTGGCCGCCAACGTCGAGGGCGTGGCCTGCGAGAGCGCGCTCGGCCGCACGGTCATGCCGGTCATGCACGCGTTCTTCTCGGTCGGCACCGTGCTCGGCGCGGGGATCGGCGCCGGCGCCGCGGCCCTCGGGGTGCCGGTGGCCTGGCACACGGGGGTCATGGCCGTGGTGGTCCTGGCGCTCGTCCGCACGGCGGTGCGCTCCTTCCAGGGGGAGGACCCCCGCGCCCGGCCGGAGCCGCGCACCGACACCGGGTCCCTGGACCTCGAGGCCGTCGCCGCCGCGTCCCCGCGCACGCACGGGGTGCGCGGCGCGTGGCGCACCCCGCGCAACCTCGTGGTCGGGCTCTTCGTGCTGGGCGTGGCCCTCGCCGAGGGCGCGGCCAACGACTGGGTGGCGCTCGCCCTGACCCAGGGCTACGGCACCTCCGAGGCGCTCGGCGCCCTGGGCTACGGGATCTTCGTGACCGCGATGACCGCCGGCCGGCTCGCCGGGACCCCGCTGCTCGACCGGTTCGGGCGGGTGACGATCCTCCGGGCGGCGGGCACCCTGGCCGCGGCGGGCCTCGGCGTGTTCGTGCTCTCCCCGTGGCTGGGGCTCGGGCTGGCGGGACTGTTCGTGTGGGGCCTGGGGGTCTCCCTCGGCTTCCCGGTCGGCATGTCCGCCGCCGCGGACGACACCGAGAACGCGGCCGCCAACGTCTCGGTCGTCTCGACCATCGGCTACGGCGCCTTCCTCGGCGGCCCGCCGCTGCTGGGCCTGCTCGGCGACGCGGTCGGGGTGCGCCCGGCGCTGGGCGCCGTGGCGCTGTTCGTCGTCGTCTCCCTGCTCCTGGTCCCCGCCCTGCGCCCGGCGAACCCCTCCGCGCCGCCGCGGGCCGTCGGCGCCGGCTCGCCCCGGGACGGCCGATAAACTGGGTGCCATGACGACCCCTCACCTCGCAGACCTCACCACCGCCGCCGTCGGCGGTCCCGCCCGGCACTACGTGCGGGCGGAGACCGAGCGGGCGGTCGTGGAGGCCGTGGCGGAGGCCGACGCCGCCGGGCGGGCCGTGCTCGTGGTCGGCGGCGGCTCCAACCTCATCACGGCCGACGCCGGGTACGCGGGCACCGTGGTGCACGTGGCCTCCCGGGGCGTGCAGGTCGTGGCGGAGGACGCCGCCAGCGTGCTCCTGGAGGTCCAGGCCGGGCACTCCTGGGACGAGCTCGTGGCGCAGGCCGTGGCCGAGGAGCTGGTGGGCGTCGAGGCGCTCTCCGGCATCCCGGGCACCACCGGCGCCACCCCGGTGCAGAACGTGGGCGCCTACGGCCAGGAGGTCGCCCAGACCGTGGAGCTCGTGCGCGCCTGGGACCGGCACGAGCGCCGGGTGCGGGAGTTCGGCCCGGCCGAGCTGGCGTTCGCCTACCGCGACTCGGCGCTCAAGCGCAGCACCGTGGACGGCTCGCCCCGCCACGTGGTCCTCGCCGTGCGCTTCCGGCTCGCGCGCGGGACGGACAGCGCCCCCGTCCGCTACGGCGAGCTCGCCCGCCGGCTGGGCGTCGAGGTGGGGGAGCGGGCCCCGCTGGCGCGGGTCCGGGAGACGGTCCTGGCCCTGCGGGCCGGCAAGGGCATGGTGCTCGACCCCGCCGACCGGGACACGTACAGCACCGGCTCGTTCTTCACCAACCCGATCCTCCCCGCGGCCGCGCTCGGGGACCTGCTGCCCGCCGACGCCCCCCGGTTCCCCGTGGTGGACGCCGCCGGGCACCCGCTGGAGGACCGGGTCAAGCTCTCGGCCGCCTGGCTCATCGACCACGCCGGCTTCGGCAAGGGCTTCGGGCTGCCCGGGACGCGCAACGAGGTGCTGGACCTCGACGGCGCCGCGGTCGCCGGGGGCCGGGCCTCGCTCTCCACCAAGCACACGCTCGCGCTGACCAACCGCGGGGACGCCTCCGCGGCCGACCTCATGGCCCTGGCCCGCACCGTGCGCGACGGCGTGGCCTCGGTCTACGGGGTCGACCTGGTCGCGGAGCCCGTCATCGTGGGCACAGGGGTCTGAGGCGGCCGCGGTGAGCAGCCTCGAGGACGAGATCGCCCAGGGGGAGGACTCCGAGGGCCGGGTGCGCCGGACGCTGGGCCGGGTGCGCACCTGGGCCCGGGGCCACCCGCTGGTCTTCGTCGCCTACAAGACCGTCGTGACGGTCCTCGGCGGGGTGTTCGTGCTGGCCGGGCTGGTCATGCTCGTCGCCCCGGGACCGGGGTGGCTGGCGATCTTCCTGGGCCTGGGCATCTGGAGCACCGAGTACCACTGGGCGCACCGGCTCAACGTGTGGGCCAAGGGGCAGGTCATGCGCTGGTGGCGGTGGTGGCTGGCCCGCACCGCGGAGGGCCGGCACCGCCGGGCGCTGACCGGCCCGGCCGGGCTGGTGCCGGGGCCGCGTCACCTGCGCAGTCCCGGGGCCTGAGCCCGGCCGGGGCTCAGCCGGACCGGCGCAGCTGCGCGGCGACGAGCTCCAGGGCCCGTGCGGACGGGATCCCGAGCCCGGCGACCGTCTCGGCGTAGCGGCGGGCGGCCTCGACGGCCAGCTCCTCGCCGCGGTCCCCGGCACGCACGAAGCTGCCCAGGCGGCCGCGGGTCTCGATCACGCCGGCGGACTCCAGCTCCCGGTAGGCCTTGGCCACGGTGTTCGCCGCGAGACCGAGCGCCTCGGCGAGCCGGCGCACCGGCGGGAGCCGGGTGCCCGCCGGCAGCGTGCCGTCCTCCCGGCCCCGCAGCACCGCCTGCCGCAGCTGCTCGTAGGGCGGGCGCGGATCGGCCGGATCGACGGCCAGCCCCGCGGGCACCCCGGTCCCGGCCACGGCTAGAGGGTGCCGGTGGCGATGCGCAGCATGCGGCGCAGCGGCTCGGCCGCGCCCCACAGCAGCTGGTCGCCGATCGTGAAGGCGCTGATGTACTCCGGGCCCATGGCGAGCTTGCGGATCCGGCCCACGGGGATCTGCAGCGTCCCGGAGGTCGCCACGGGGGTCAGGGCCCGCATCGTGTCCTCCTTCGTGTTGGGCACCACGGTGGCCCACTCGTTGTCGGCGTCGATGATCCGCTCGATCTCCTCCACCGGCAGGTCCTCGCGCAGCTTGAGCGTCAGGGCCTGGGAGTGCGAGCGCATCGTGGCGATGCGCACGCACAGCCCGTCCATGGGCACCCAGTCCTGGGCGAAGCGGTCCGTGCGGCCGAGGATCTTGTTCGTCTCGGCCGCGGACTTCCACTCCTCACGGGACTGCCCGTTGCCGAGGTCGGCGTCGATCCAGGGGATCAAGGAGCCGGAGAGGGGCGCGCCGAACATCGAGCTGTCCAGGGCGTCGCCGCGCTGGGTCTCGAGAACCCTGCGGTCGATCTCCAGGATCGCGGAGGCGGGGTCGGCGAGCGCGTCGGCCACGGCGCCGTGCAGGGCCCCGAACTGCGTGAGCACCTCGCGCATGTGCCGGGCCCCGCCGCCGGAGGCCGCCTGGTAGGTCATGGACGTGGCCCACTCGACGAGGTCGTTGCGGAACAGCCCGCCCAGGCCCACGAGCAGGCAGGAGACCGTGCAGTTGCCGCCCACGAAATCCTTCACGCCGGCCTCGAGGCCCCGGTCGATGACGTCGCGGTTGACCGGGTCCAGCACGATGATGGCGTCGTCGTTCATCCGCAGGGTCGAGGCGGCGTCGATCCACAGCCCGTCCCATCCGCCGGCGCGCAGCTCGCCGTGCACGGCCTTGGTGTAGTCCCCGCCCTGGGCGGTGACGATCACCGGGAGCGAGGCCAGGCACTCGAGGTCGTAGGCGTCCTGCAGCACCCCGGCGTCCCCGGCGAACGAGGGAGCGGGCCGGCCGGCGCTCGAGGTGGAGAAGAACACCGGGGTGATGCCGGCGAAGTCACCCTCCTCCTGCATGCGCTGCATGAGCACGGAGCCCACCATGCCCCGCCAGCCGACGAACCCTACCTGATCACCCGAGCGAAAAGTCATGGCCCCCAGTCTAGTGGGAGCGGTGCAGGGCCCAGCGACGTCGCTTCTCCTTGACCGCCGGGGCGGGGGGCAGCGCACTGCCGGCGGCGATGAGGTCCTGGTACTGGGGGAAGCGGTGCAGGTAGTCCTGGACGTAGGTGCACGTCGGGCGCACGGTGGTCCCTTGCGCCCGGAAGCGCTCCAGGAGCAGCGTGACGAGGGTGCGGGCGTAGCCCTGGCGGCCGAACTGCTCGGCGATGATGGTGTGCTGCAGCTCGACCGTGCCGTCCTCGTGCTTCCGGAAGCCCTCGAAGCCGATGAACTGCTCCCCGTTCCACAGCTCGTAGCGGTCGAGGTCCGCGTTCTCCACGACGCGCAGCTGCTCGTCGTCGCGGATCGCCGGGTCGGGGTGCGGTGCGGTCACGGTCGTCCTCCTGGTCGTGGTGCGGTTCACGCTACCGGAGCGCCGGGACGGACGGAACAGGCCCGCGGCTCAGGAACGGGTGCGCCGGTCGACCCGGTAGCCGAGCCCGGTGCGGGAGACGGAGGGTCCCACGACCGGCTCCGTGGTCCACCCGTCGCCGAGCACGGGGGCGTGCGTGTCCCCCTCCACGGCGAGGTCGATGACCGTCACGAGCGCCTCCGTCACGGGGTCCCGGGGGTCGGCCAGGGCCTGCCGGTAGACCTCCCCGCCGCCGATCACCCAGATCCGCTCCGCGCCGGGGCTGCTCCGCGCCAGCGCGACGGCCTCGGGGTAGGACCGCGCGGTGCGCACGGCGCCGTCGCCGCCGCCGGGGACCACCCGCTCCGGGGCGGAGGTGATCACGATGTTGGTGCGCCCGGGCAGGGGACGGAAGCGCTCGGGGAACGACTCCCAGGTGCGCCGGCCCATGATCACGGGGTGGCCGGTGGTCGTGCGCCGGAAGAAGGCCAGGTCCTCCGGCAGGGACCAGGGCATCGTGCCGCCGCGGCCGATGACGCCCTCGGCGGTCTGCGCCCAGATCGCCCCGACCGTCCCCGCGGGGGCCTGCGGCGCGTCCGGTCCGGGGTGCGCGCTCATACGGCCACCGGCGCCGGGATCGCGGGGTGGTGGCGGTAGTCGAGGACCTCGAAGTCCTCGTAGGCGTAGTCGAAGAGGGAGCCGGGCCGCCGGGTCAGCCGCAGCCTTGGATAGGGGAAGGGCGTGCGGGAGAGCTGCTCGCGGACCTGCTCCACGTGGTTGTCGTAGACGTGGCAGTCCCCGCCGGTCCAGACGAACTCGCCGGGCACCAGGCCGGTCTGCTGGGCCACCATGACGGTGAGCAGGGCGTAGGAGGCGATGTTGAACGGCACGCCCAGGAACATGTCCGCCGAGCGCTGGTAGAGCTGGCACGAGAGCCGCCCCGGCCCGTCCTCGGCGGGCTCCACGTAGAACTGGAAGAGGGCGTGGCACGGCGGCAGCGCCATCTCGTCCACCTCGGCAGGGTTCCACGCCGTCACCACGTGCCGGCGGGAGTCCGGGTTCGTGCGGATCTGCTCCACGACCTTCGCGATCTGGTCGATCGAGCCGCCGCCGGGGGTGGGCCAGGAGCGCCACTGCACCCCGTAGACGGGCCCCAGGTCCCCGTTCTCGTCGGCCCACTCGTCCCAGATGGACACGCCGCGCTCCTGCAGCCAGCGCACGTTCGAGTCCCCGCGCAGGAACCACAGCAGCTCCAGCGCCAGGGAGCGGAAGTGCACCCGCTTGGTGGTCAGCAGCGGGAACGAGTCCGCGAGGTCGAAGCGGATCTGGCGGCCGAAGACGCTGCGGGTCCCGGTGCCCGTGCGGTCCGGCTTGTGCGCGCCCGTCTCGAGGACCTCGCGCAGGAGGTCCTCGTACGGGGTCGGCACGGGCTCGGACCCGGGCGTGGGCACGGGGGAGGGGGAGGTCATGAGGGGCTCCTCGGGCAGGGAGGCGGAAAGGTCAGTCGTCGAAGGGCTTCACGAGCTCCACGGAGACCACCCGCCGGCGGTGCCGGCGGGAGATCTGGAGCACGATCATCTCGCCCGGGGACAGGTACGGGTCCTTGGCGGGCAGCTGCCCGGCGAGCTCGGGAGTCATGTGCCGGGCGAGCACCTTGAGGACGGTCGGCAGCACCGGGCGGTGCGTGCACAGCGCGGCGGGGACGTCCTTGTCGAACAGGGTCTGCACCACGGCGGCGGCCTTCTTGGGGTGGCGCTTGTGGGAGGCCTCGGTGAGCTGGGGCCGTTCCCGCACGGTCACCCCGGCCTTGCGGGCGTAGGGCACCACGGTGGACAGGCAGCGCAGCCAGGGGGAGGTGACGATCCGCTCGGGGGACCACGCCCGCAGGAGCCGGGTGACGGCGAGCGCCTGCCGCTTCCCGGTCGCGGCCAGTGGCCGGTCGCCCTCGGCCCGGGACCACGACGAGCGCGGCTTGGCCTTGGCGTGGCGCACCACGATCGCCGGGCGGGTGGCGAGGTCGCCGCGGGCGTGCAGGTCCACGAGCGCGGCCAGGGGCTCGAGGTCGGAGGGGTTGGTCAGCATCCGGGCCGCCGTCCGGGGGTCCACCCAGCGGACCTCGTCGACCTCGCGCCCGTCGGGCACGGGCCGGGCACCGGCGCCGAACTCCGCCGCCCAGTAGCGCACGTCCTTGACGCCGTCCTTGACGCCGTAGCGGATCGTGGGCAGCGGGACGCCCAGGCGCGGGAGCAGGCCGATCTCCTCGCCCACCTCCCGGTGGGCGGTCTCGGGCAGGGTCTCGCCGGCGTCCTGCTTGCCCTTCGGGAACGACCAGTCGTCGTAGCGGGGGCGGTGGATGAGGAGGACCTCCACCCCGGTGCCCGCCCGGCGCCAGCACAGGCACCCCGCCGCCAGCACGTCGGCGGGGCGCGCGGACGTCCCGCCGCCCCGCGGAGCGGCCCGCCCGGCGGTCTCCTCCGGGGTCCTCCCGCCGGACGGCCCGGCAGGGGTCCCGGTGCTCTTCCCGGTGGTCTTCCCGGTGACCTTCCCGGCGGTCTTCCCGGTGACCTTCCCGGCGGTCTTCCCGGTGGTTCCCGGAGCGGTGTTCTCGGCGGTCCTGGGCATGGTCCCTCTCTCGTCCCGTGTCCGTGGTGCACCGCCGCGCCCCGGCCCGGGGTCCTCGGGTGGCACCTCCACGATGGTACCGGTGCTCAGATCGTGGGGCGGCCCAGGGCCCGGCTGCGCAGGAGGTGCTCCTGGACGTCCACCAGCGGGCGCCCCTCGGCGTCCCGGTGGTGACGGGTCCAGACCCCGTCCGCGCCCAGGTGCCAGCTGCTCGTGGCGTCCGAGGCGTACCGGGCCAGCAGCCGCACCAGCGACTCGGCCTGCTGCGGGTCGGTGATCCGCACGAGGGTCTCCACCCGGCGGTCCAGGTTGCGGTGCATCATGTCCGCCGAGCCGATGTAGACCAGCGGCTCCCCCGCGTTGCAGAACGCGAAGACCCGCGAGTGCTCCAGGAACCGGCCCAGCACCGAGCGGACCCGGATGTTCTCGCTCAGCCCCGGCACCCCCGGGCGCAGCGCGCAGATCCCGCGCACCACCACGTCCACGGGCACCCCGGCCTGGGACGCCCGGTAGAGGGCGTCGATGACGGCCTCGTCGACGATCGAGTTGCACTTGACCTGGATCCGGGCCTTCCGCCCGGCCCGGTGGTGGCGGATCTCGGCCTCGACCAGGTCGATCAGCCCCGAGCGCACCGAGCGGGGGGCGACCAGCAGGCGCTGGAAGGTGGTCTTCGGGGCGTAGCCGGAGAGCTGGTTGAACAGCCGCGAGACGTCCTCCCCGACCTCCGGGTCGCAGGTGAGCAGGCCCAGGTCCTCGTAGAAGCGCGCGGTGGAGGGGTGGTAGTTGCCGGTGCCGATGTGCACGTAGCGGCGCAGCCCCTGGTCGTCCTGGCGCACCACGAGGGAGAGCTTGCAGTGGGTCTTCAGCCCCACGATGCCGTAGACCACGTGCACCCCGGCCTGCTCGAGCTTGCGGGCCCAGGAGATGTTCGCCTGCTCGTCGAAGCGGGCCTTGATCTCCACCAGCGCCAGGACCTGCTTGCCGGCCTCGGCGGCGTCGATGAGCGCGTCCACGATCGGGGAGTCCCCGGAGGTGCGGTACAGGGTCTGCTTGATCGCCTGGACCTTCGGGTCCGCGGCGGCCTGCTCCAGGAAGGCCTGCACGCTGGTGGCGAAGGAGTCGTAGGGGTGGTGCAGCAGCACGTCCCGGGACCGGGTCGCGGCGAAGACGTCGGCGGCCTTGGCGGTCTCCGCGGCGTTGAGGTAGCGGGAGGTGTGCGCCACGTGGCGGGGATAGTGCAGCTCCGGGCGGTCCACACCGGCGATGACCCCCAGCCCGCGCAGGTCCAGCGGGGCGGGCAGGCGGTAGATCTCGGACTCGTCGATGCCCAGCTCGGAGACGAGCAGCTCGAGGACCTCCGCGCTGATGCTGTCCGTGACCTCCAGGCGCACCGCCGGGCCGAAGCGGCGGCGCAGCAGCTCCTTCTCCAGGGCCTGCAGCAGGTTCTCGGCGTCGTCCTCCTCGACCTCCAGGTCCTCGTTGCGGGTCACCCGGAACACCTGGTGCTCCTCGACCTCCATCCCGGGGAACAGGTCGTCCAGGTGCTGGGCGATGACGTCCTCGAGCGGGATGAAGCGGGCCTGACCGTGCGGGGTGCGGGCCGCGCCCGGCGCGTCCACCGAGAGCAGCCGGGGCAGCTGGTCCGGGACCTTGACGCGGGCGAACAGCCGCTTGCCCGACTGCGGGTTGCGGACCATCACGGCCAGGTTGAGGCTGAGCCCGGAGATGTAGGGGAACGGGTGGGCCGGGTCCACCGCCAGCGGCGTGAGGATCGGGAAGACCTTCCGGTGGAAGTCCCGGGTGAGCCGCTCCCGGGTGGGGTCGTCGAGGTCCTCCCACCCGATGAGGTGGATGTCCTCCCGGGCCAGCTCGGGGCGGACCAGGTCGTGGAAGGCCCGCGCGTGGCGCTCCTGCAGCTCGTGGGCGCGCACCGCGATGGTGGCCATCTGCTCCGCGGGGGAGTGCCCCGAGGCCGCGGGCCGGGCGATGCCCGTGGCGATGCGCCGCTTGAGACCGGCCACCCGGACCATGAAGAACTCGTCCAGGTTGGAGGCCACGATGGACAGGAAGTGCACCCGCTCCAGCAGGAACAGGTCCGGGTCCTCCGCCAGCTCCAGGACCCGGGTGTTGAAGGCGATCCAGCTGGCCTCCCGGTCGAGGAAGCGCTCGGGTCCGTGCGAGCCCTCGAGCACCTGCCGGGCGGCGGGCACGGGGTCGTCGATCCGGTCGCGGTCCCCGTGCCCGCGGGCGGCGTCGGCCAGCTCGGCGGCGCCGTCCGCGGACGGCGCCGCCGGCTCCGCCTCCGGGGGTGCGGCCGGGTGCGGGGCCGGCGCGGGCTGCGGGGCGTCCTGCTGGTGCGTGGTCATGGTGATCCTGTCTGGTGGGGCCGGTGCGGGACCGGGCCGGGGCGCGGGCGGAGGGGTCAGGCGGGGGCGTCGCGGGCGTACATCACGTCGAGGTGCCAGGGCCGGAAGCCCAGGCGCTCGTACAGCCGCAGCGCCGCGGTGTTGTCGCCGTCCACGTAGAGCATGACCTCGCCCAGACCCTGCCGGGCGAGGTGGTTGACCCCCGCGGCGGTCAGGGCCCGGCCCAGGCCGGTGCCCTGGTGCTCGGGGGCGACGCCCACGGCGTAGACCTCGCCCAGGGCGGGGCGCTCGCCGTCCCCGGGGTGGACCTTGGTCCAGTGGAAGCCGGCCACGGTGCCCGGCTCCCCGGACCGGACCGCCAGCAGGAACCCCGCCGGGTCGAACCAGGGCTCGGCCTCCCGCTGCCGGAGGTCCTCGAGGGTCATCCGGCCCTGCTCGGGGTGGCCGGCGAACGCGGCCGCGTTGACGCGCAGCCATTCGTCCTCGTCCCGGCCGGGCTCGAAGGCCCGCAGCCGGTAGCCGGCGGGCATCGCCTCGGGCAGGGGCAGGTCGGGCGCGCCGCCCAGCGGGCGGAGCAGGCGGTGCAGGTCGCGCACCGGCACCAGTCCGTGCCGGGCGGCCAGCGCCGCCGCGCCGGGGTGGCCGCCGTGGGCCCACGCCCGGACCGCGTCCGCGGTCTCCTCGGCCAGGGCCGCGGCCAGCGCCGCCCCGATCCCGCCGCGGCGGTGCCCGGGGTCCACCACGAGCTCCACGAGCGCGGCGTCGTCGTCGGGCTCCTGGACACGGACCGCCGCGCCGAGCAGCTCCCCGCCGGAGGCCCGTGCGAGGACCGTGCGCACCCGTCCGCCGGGTGCGGTCCGCAGGTCCACGAGCGTCTGGTCGGAGAACGGCGGGTCGCCGTCCGCGGCCTCGGCCCGGGAGGCGAGGCCCGTGATCTCCTCGACCGGGGCGACGGCCGGGCGGTCGAGCTCGTACGGCACGGACTGGGGCATCTGGACCTCCTGCGGAACGGGGCGGCGGGACGGACGGGCCGGTGGGCCGGTGCTCAGTGCTCCCGGCTCCGGCTCGTGGCGAAGCTGTAGCCCACGTTACGCACCGTGGTGATCAGGTGCTCGTGGTCGGCGCCCAGCTTGGCCCGCAGCCGCCGCACGTGCACGTCCACGGTGCGGGTGCCGCCGTAGTAGTCGTAGCCCCAGACCTCGCTCAGCAGCTGCGCGCGGGTGAAGACCCGTCCGGAGTGCTGGGCCAGGAACTTCAGCAGCTCGAACTCCTTGTAGGTCAGGTTCAGCGGCTGGCCGTTGACGTGGGCGGAGTAGGCGGCGTCGTCGATGACCACCGAGCCCGCGCGGATCCGGGTGTCGTCCTCGGGCGCCTCGGCCGTGCGGGAGGAGGCCAGGCGCAGCCGGGCCTCGACCTCAGCCGGGCCGGCGGTGTCGAGCACCACGTCGTCGACCATCCAGTTCGCGGCCACCGCGGCCATCCCGCCCTCCGTCAGGACCATCAGCAGCGGTGCCGCCAGGCCCTTCGTGGTGAGCAGCTGGGCGAGGTTGCGCGCGGTGATCAGGTCGGTGCGCCCGTCCAGCAGCACCACGTCGGGGTGGCGGCCGTCGAGGCTGCCCGAGACGGTGCGGGTCGGGGCGACCGTCACCCGGTGGTTGAGCAGGTCGAGGGCCGGCAGCACCGATGCCGAGGGACCGTCCGCGTCGGTCAGCATCAGGATCTGGAACACTCGTGCTTCTCCACTCTGGCGTACGGGCTGAGCTGTCAGTATAAGTCGGCGCCGATCCCCGCCCGCGCGACCCGGCCCCGACGCGGGGCGCCGCGCGCCCCGGCCCCCTCTCCCGGCCAGCCGCTATCGTTGCTCGTGTCCGCCCGGTCGCGCCGGTCCGGGCGCCGGCCCCGACCCTCGACAGTGCAGGAATCCGATCGCCATGAGATACGCCATGATCGCCGCGTGCAGCGTGCTCAGTCTGGCGGCGGCCCTGGCCGCGGTCGTGGTCGCCGGTCCCGCGCCGCTGCTCCTGGCCGCCGGGATGTCCCTGGTGATCGGCTTCGGCTGGCCCGCCGCCACCGGCATCGCCGCCCGGCACCGGCACAACGTGATCATGAGCGCCGCCGGCGTCGTGGCCGCGCTGCTCGTCCAGACCCTGCCCGGTCAGCAGCTCGTGTGGCTGCCCGCGGTCGTGGGGGTGGCCCTGGTGACCGTGTTCGCGGCGGAGCTGGTGCGCGGCGAGGGCGCCGAGCACCGGCTGGAGTCCACGATCGCCTCCACGGCGGGGGTGCTCGCCACGGTCAGCTCCTCCGGCTGGATCGCCCTGGCCAGCGACTACCGGGCGACCGGCCCGGACCCCGTGCAGCTGGTGGTGGTCGGCGCCGTGGTGGCCGCGCTGGTGGCCGTCGTGGGCGCCCGGGTCATCTCGTCGGCCCCGAAGCGCTCGCCGAAGCGGGGGGTGGTGGCCCTCGGCGTGACCCCTGTGGCGTTCCTCGGCGTGGGGGCTCTGTTCACGGCCCGCCTGGTGAGCACCGTGGTAGCTTAGGGACCATGCTTGCACTCGAGATCTTCTACCTGGTCCTGCTGGGCATCTCCGGTCTGTTCATCGCCGGGATCTCCCTCAAGGTGATCCTCGGCCTGTTCAAGGGACAGCACTAGTTCCGTGCCGATCGAGATCCCCTCGGATCTGACTCCCGAGCTCGTCCCGTTCGCCTGGCTGCTGGGCGCCTGGGAGGGCGACGGCTTCATGGGCTACGGCGAGGTCGAGCAGCGGCCCTTCCGGCAGCGCGTGACCTTCGAGCAGAACGGCCTGCCGTTCCTCGAGTACCGGGCCGAGACCACGCTCCTCGACGAGGAGGGGCAGCCCATGCGCCCGGCCACCGTGGAGCAGGGCTTCTGGCAGCTCGACCGCACCCTGGAGGACGGCGACGTCGGCCCCGGGATGCTCCCGCCGGACCTCGTGCCGGTGCTCAAGGGCGCCGAGGACGTCGAACGGCTGCGCAACGGCGACGGCGGCTTCGACGTCCTGGTGACCCTCACGCACCCCGGTGGCATCGCCGAGCTCTACGTGGGCCAGATCAAGGGGCCCCGCATCGACCTCGCCACGGACGCCGTCGTGCGTGCCCGGGGCGCCAAGCAGTACAGCTCCTCGACCCGGATGTACGGTCTGGTCCACGGCGACCTGTTCTGGGCCTGGGACATGGCCGCCTTCGGCGAGCCGCTGGCCACGCACGCCTCCGCCCAGCTCAAGAAGGTCGGCTGATCCCCGTGACCGCCTACCGCTCGCCCCTGCTCGGACGCCCGGGCGCCGTCGAGGCCGAGGACCTGGACCGTGGGGTCGCCGCCCACTACGGCGACCCGCTGCGCGAGCAGCGCGCCCTGGTGCGCACCCCCGGCACCGTGGTCGACCTCTCCCAGAAGGGCGTCGTCACCGTCACCGGTCCGGACCGCCTCAGCTGGCTGACCACGCTCTCCTCGCAGGTGCTCACCAGGCTCGTCCCGGGCAGCAGCGCCGAGACCCTGTTCCTCTCCGTGCAGGGACGCATCGAGACCGCGCCGCACGTCGTGGACGACGGCACCAGCACGTGGCTGATCACCGAGGCCGACGAGACCGCCCCGCTGGTCGCGTGGCTGGAGTCCATGCGCTTCGCGCTGCGCGTGGAGGTGGCCGACCGCTCCGGCGAGTGGGCCGTGCTCGGCGCCTCCGGTCCCGCGCCCGCGCTGGGCGACGGGCCGGCCTGGCGCGACCCCTGGCCCGCGGTCGCCCCGGGCGGATGGAGCTACGCCGCCCTCGACGGCCCGCACCCGGGGGAGGAGCGCACCTGGTGGGAGCACCTGGTGCCCCGCGCCGAGCTGGACGCCCTGACCCGCGAGCTGCCCCTCGCCGGCGCGTGGGCGGCCGAGGCGCTGCGGATCGCCGCCTGGCGCCCGCGCTGGGGGGCCGAGACGGACGAGCGGACGATCCCGCACGAACTCGACCTCCTGCGCACCGCCGTGCACCTGCAGAAGGGCTGCTACAAGGGGCAGGAGACCGTGGCCCGCGTGCACAACCTGGGCCACCCGCCCCGGCGGCTCGTGCTGCTCGACCTCGACGGCTCCGAGCACACGCTGCCCTCCCCGGGCGCCGAGGTCCTCGCGGGCGAGCGGACCGTCGGCCGGGTCACCTCCGTGCAGCTGCACCACGAGCAGGGCCCCATCGCGCTGGCCGTGCTCAAGCGCACCGCCGACCCCGAGGCCCGGCTCCTCGTCACGGACGGCGAGCAGCACTGGGCCGCCGCCCAGCAGGTCGTGGTCCAGCCCGACGCCGGCCAGGTGGTCGGGCGGCAGTCCGGCTTCCTCCGCGGCCCCCGGGGCGAGCGCCCCTAGCACGAACCCCGCAGGGTCGTGCCGGACGGCCCACGGCAGGCCCTCCGGGGTCCCGGCCCACCGGGAGCGCAGGCCGCGGCCGGCGCCGGCACGGGCGGTCCTCGGCAGGGGGGACCGACTACCGCCCCCGCACCGAGCCGCCCGCCCAGCCGCGCACGGCGTGGATGCGGGCGCTCTTGGGGTAGCACCCCGGACCCTCCGACCGCGATCCGATCTCGAACAGGTCCAGCATGAGGATCAGCGGATAGCCCGGAGCCGCCGCGGACCGTGCGACGACGACTCCCTCGCAGCCGATCACCGTGCCCGCGGGCCCCCACTGGACCGACCACGTGTGGGGGAGCGAGGCGTCGAGGGGAACGGTCACCTCCACCATCTCGGTGACCAGAGCCGGGTCACCGTGGGCCTTCAGCCCGCAGCGGGCACCGCTCTCCACCCGGCCGACGGCGCTCGCGTCGATCTCGAAGACGCAGATCTCCCCGCTGTGCTCGGGCGAGAGGTGCTCCGTCCCGACGAGCCACGCAGCCAGCATGCAGCCGTCGTCGGCACTCGCGCTGACCGTGACGTCCACCCGACCCGACGAGGGGGCCCACAGCAGGCACTCCGGGGTCCCGGTGCGCACCACCAGGCCATCGGGGCGGTGGCGGTGCGTGCCCCGTCCTGACCCCGGCGGACCGGAGAACACCCCGGTCTGCAGGTTCGAGACCCGCAGCGGCGCGTCCTCCGGTCGCCAGTCCGGCTGGTCCTCGTCGATCCGCAGACGGATCCCGGCGCCGTCCAGGTCGTACCGGGCACGGGACCGCTCCGGCGTGCTCCAGTGCGGGAGGTAGTGATCGACCCACAGGTCCTCCCGCAGACGCGGCCCCCGGAAGTCGTCCGCCACGTCGGGCGCGCGCCCGGGTGCCGCCGGGAACGTCTCGACCTCGTCGACCATGGCACCGTTCTGCCCGGGGCGCCGCCGGGAGCACAGGGGCCCGGCAGGCGGGATCAGCGGCCGAAGAGGACCCGGGCCTCGTCCCAGCGGTGCTGGGGCACGGTCTTGAGCCCGGCCAGGGCCTCGCCGAAGGGCACCCGGACCATGTCGGTGCCGCGGATGGCGACCATCTGGCCCCAGCCCTTGTCGGTGACCAGGTCCACGGCGGCCAGCCCGAAGCGGGTGGCCAGGACCCGGTCGAAGCCGGTGGGGGCCCCGCCGCGCTGGATGTGGCCCAGGATCGTGTTGCGGGTCTCGATCCCGGTGGCGGCCTCGATCTGCTCGGTGACGTACTCCCCGACCCCACCCAGCCGGGGCCGGCCGGAGGCCTCGATGCCCTTGCCGGCGAGCACGTCGCCGTGGCCCTCGGGGATGAAGCCCTCGGCCACGACCACCAGCGGGGAGCGGCCGCGCTCGTGCACCTCGGTGACCCAGGCGCAGACCTGCTCCATGGACACCGACTGCTCGGGGATCAGCACCGCGTGCGCCCCGGCGGACATCCCCGAGTGCAGGGCGATCCACCCGACGTGGCGGCCCATGACCTCGGCGACCATGCAGCGGTGGTGGGACTCCCCGGTGGTGCGCAGCCGGTCCATCGCGTCGGTGGCGATCTGCACGGCGGTGTCGAAGCCGAAGGTGTAGTCGGTGGCCTGCAGGTCGTTGTCGATGGTCTTGGGCACCCCCACCACCGGCAGCCCGGCCTCGGCCAGACGCTTCGCCCCGGCCAGGGTGCCCTCCCCGCCGATGGCCACGATCGCGTCGATGTGGTGGCGTTCGAGCATCACGGCGATCTTCTCCGGCCCGCCGCCGGGACCGTCGTAGGGGTTGGTGCGGGAGGTGCCCAGGATGGTGCCGCCCTCCCGGGCCAGCCCCCGCACCCGGGTGCGGGGCAGGTCCATGATGTCGCCCTCCACGACCCCGCGCCAGCCGTCGCGGAAGCCCACGAACTCGTGGCCGTGGCTCTTGATCCCGTGCAGCACCGCCGCCCGGATCACCGCGTTGAGCCCGGGGCAGTCCCCGCCGCTGGTCAGCAGTCCGATCTTCATCCGTACAGTCTCCTCCGGGTCGGCGGCGTGCGAGTCGGCCGGACGTGCACCGGCTCGACCAGTCTAGTGAACGGGCTCCGCGGCGGGGCCGCGGCCGGCCGGGCGGTCCGGGCCCCCGGGCTGCGGGACCGGGCCTAGACTGCGGGGAAAGGGGTCGGACGGGCCCGGAAGGAGGTCTGCGGTGAACGAGGACATGGAACCGGTCCGGGAGAACCTGCGGGAGTTCATCGACAAGCTGGTCGATCAGGGCTACACGGTGCGGGACGGGCAGTCGCCGGACCCGGACCTGATCGACCCGGGGGGCTCGGCGGTGCAGACCTGGCGGGAGGACTACCCCTACGAGGAGCGGCTGGACCGGGAGGACTACGAGCTGGAGAAGTACCGGCTGCAGATCGAGCTGCTGAAGTTCCAGTACTGGGGCCAGGACCACGACCTCAAGCACGTCATCGTGTTCGAGGGCCGCGACGCGGCCGGCAAGGGCGGGACGATCAAGCGCTTCACCGAGCACCTGAACCCGCGTGCGGCCCGGGTGGTGGCCCTCACCAAGCCCTCCGACCGGGAACGGGGGCAGTGGTACTTCCAGCGCTACATCGGCCACCTGCCCACCGCCGGGGAGATCGTGATGTTCGACCGCTCCTGGTACAACCGGGCCAACGTGGAGCGGGTGATGGGCTTCTGCTCGGACGCGGAGTACGAGGACTTCATGATCCAGGCCCCGGTGTTCGAGAAGATGCTGGTGGAGTCGGGCATCCATCTGACCAAGTTCTGGTTCTCCGTCACCCAGCACGAGCAGCGCACCCGCTTCGCGATCCGCCAGATCGACCCGGTGCGCCGCTGGAAGCTCTCCCCGATGGACCTGGCCTCCCTGGACCGGTGGGAGGACTACACCG